>JAKATT010000170.1 GCA_021818615.1 Actinomycetes bacterium
GCGACAGCTATGCGACCGATCGGTGTCCCGGGCGGACCAGCTAGCCTGGCACCGATCCGGCGTCCCGCACCGGACGAGCCAGGCAGCTCGCTCGGGTTGCGACCGCCGCTGGTGAGAGCTCGACGGCGGCTGCTGCTGTTGGTGTCGTGGGTGTCGTGGGTGCCGCTGTGCGGGCGGCGGCGGGACGGCGACGGCAGCGGGATGGCGAGCACCTCGATGCCTTCGTGCTGGTCGGTAAGGGGCTGGCTCTGCGAGGGCCGCGACAGCGAGATCGACCCGCTCGCGCCGAACTGCGCCGAAACTCCTGAGGGATCTCGCGACATGTCCCTCAATACCTGCGCAGTTCCGGGCTGGGCGGCTCCGGCGGCTCCGCCGGGCTGGGCGTCTCCGGAGGCTCCGCCGGGGTGGGCGGCTCCGGAGGCTCCGCCGGGGTGGGCGGCTCCGGAGGCTCCGCCGGGGTGGGCGGCTCCGGAGGCTCCGGAGGGGTGGGCGGCTCCGGCGGCTCCGCCGGGCTGTGCGGCTCCGGCGGATCGTGCGGGGTCGGCGCTCGAACCGTCGGCTGCCTCATCGCCGCCGCGTCCGCCGTCGCCGCCGGCGCGCGCCCCCGCTGCCGCCCTCGCGAATGCCTCCTCGAGCTCCTCCTCGGACATGGTGGGGTCGTCGAAAGGACCGCGCCGGCGGCGGTGGGCTAGCGCCAGCCCCGCTACCCGGCGGAGGTCATCACTGTCGACGGTGTCGCGGGCCTCCCACGCGCACAGAGCCGCTGCCGCCCGGCAGAGGGCTATGTCGGCCCGCAGGCCATCCGCCCCTACCTCGACAGCCAGGCGTGTCGCCACCGCCACCACGTGTCCTGGCAGCGCCGGCCTGCGTGCCGCCGCTGCTGCCAGCCGTTCCCGCAGGTCACGCGCCGCGCCCTCCCACCTTTCCGCGAAGCCGACCCTGTTCCCGTCGAAGGCAAGCCTCCGCCTCACCGCCTCGCCGCGCTGGTCCGGGTCGAGGGGAGAGACGACGTCGACCGACAGCCCGAAGCGGTCGAGCAGCTGCGGGCGTAACTCGCCCTCCTCGGGATTCATCGACCCGACAAGAAAAAAACGCGAAAGGTGCTCATGGCTCACCCCCTCGCGCTCGACCCGGTTCACGCCCGACGCCGCCACGTCGAGGAGCACGTCTACGAGATGGTCGGGCAGAAGGTTGACCTCGTCGACGTAGAGGATGCCGCCATCGACATCTGAGAGCAGTCCCGGATGGAAGCTCCGCTCACCGGCACGTAGCGCCGCGCCGAGGTCGAGGCTTCCGACCACACGATCCTCGCTGGCGCCGATCGGCAGCTCCACGAAGGGCGGCGGCGGCTCCCCGGCCAACAGCTCGGCAAGGCCGCGGGCAAGGGTCGTCTTGGCCGACCCCTTCTGGCCTCGCAGCAGCACCCCACCCAGCCGGCGGTCGAGCACTCCGAGGAGCAACGCCAGCTTCACGTCCTCGAGCCCGACGACCGCGGCGAAGGGAAAGCCCGGCGTCGTGCTCACCTACCCTCCTCCCATCCTTCGCCTTCGAGCACGGCGTCGCGCAGCGTCGACAGCGCGCCTTGCGAAGCCTCCCACATCCCCCGCTCCGCCGCCTCGAGCAGCCGCTCGGCGATCGAGCGCAGCGCCCACGGATTCGACTGCTCGAAGAACTTGCGCAGCGTCGGGTCGCCAATATAGGCGTCCGTCACCCGCTCGTACATCCAATCCTCGACTACGCGAGCCGTGGCGTCGTACCCGAACAGGTAGTCGACGGTGGCGGCCATCTCGAAAGCACCCTTGTAGCCGTGGCGGGTCATAGCCGAGATCCACTTCGGGTTGAGGACCCGGCTTCGCACGACGCGAGCGGCCTCCTCCCCGAGCGAGCGCACGCGGGCGCGAGCCGGGTCGGACGAGTCGCCGAAGAATGCCTTCGGAGCATCGCCACCGCGAAGCGACCTGATCGCCGCCACCATGCCGCCATGGTCCTGCAGGTAGTCGTCGGAGTCGAAGATGTCGTGCTCCCGGTTGTCCTGGTTCTTCACCGCTATCTGCGTCCCGGCGAGCCTGCGGGCGAGCGCTCCGCCAGCCGGGACGCCCATCGCGCCGCGTCCATAGGACCACCCGGACCATGTCAGGTAGACCGCCGCCAGATCCTCGTCCGAACGCCAGTTGCGGCTCTCGAGCAGTGGCAGGATGCCGGAGCCATAGGCGCCGGGAGCCGGGCCGAAGATGCGGGGGTCGCCCGTGCCGGCTGCCCGGACCGGGTTCAGCTCCACCGGCTCATCACAGCGCGACGCCACGAGCTCCACCGCCTCGTCCACGAGAGCCACCACGTGAGGAAAGGCGTCGCGGAAGAAGCCGGACACCCGCAATGTGACGTCCACCCGCGCCCGGCCGAGCTCGTCCAAGGGGACCACCTCGAGACCATCCACGCGCCCGGACTCCACCGACCAACTGGGTCGCACCCCGAGGAGCGCCAGGGCCTCGGCCACGTCGTCACCGCCGGTGCGCATCACTGCAGTCCCCCACACGACGATCGCCACCGAAGTCGGGTATGTGCCTTCCTCGGCGAGATGCCGTTCGACGAGTCGGGAGGCGAGCGCCTCCCCCACCTCCATGGCGAGCGGCGAGGGCACCGCCTTGGGGTCGAGCGAATAGAAGTTCCGACCCGTCGGTAGCACGTGAGCCATTCCGCGACTCGGAGCGCCGGCAGGACCCGGGGGCACGGCTGCTCCGTCGAGAGCACCAAGGAGGGCCGAGACCTCGTTCGTCGTAGCCGAGAGAGCCGGCACGAGCCATTCGCAGATCCAGCGCTTCACCCGAGACAGGGCCGAGCTGGCAGAGACGGCCCCCGCACCGACCGGGGCCCGCCAATGCCCCGCCGCCAACTCCTCGACGAGCTCTCGGCAGCGTCCCTCGACCGCGTCGATCTCCGCTCGCACCGAGCGCTCGACCCACCCGTCGTCCAACCCCAGCTCGGCAGCGACGGCCGCCCTGAGCGAGGGCACCTCGCCCTGGCGAAGGCGTGTGAAGGCGAGCACTAGATCGACGAGGGCCGCGCCCGTCGGCGCCACTCCGAGGACGTGCAGGCCCCCGCGGATCTGGGCATCCTTCAACTCACAGAGGTAACCGTCGACCTCGGCCACGAGCTCGTCGAAAACCTCATCGGCGTCGAGCGGCGGCCCGTCGACGCCAAAGCTGCGGTCGAAGCCCAGGTCACGATGGATCTCCGCCTCGACGAGGAGGGTCCACACCTGGCGGCGGATCGCCGGCAGCTTTGAGGGGTCGAGCGAGGCGACCTGCGCATGCTGGTCGAGCAGCTGCTCGAGTCGGGCGATGTCGTCATACGAGTCGGCGCGTGTGAGCGGAGGAACGAGATGGTCGACGATGACGGCGTGCGCCCGCCGTTTCGCCTGGGCTCCCTCGCCCGGATCGTTGACGACGAAGGGGTAGAGGAGCGGCAGCTCCCCTAAGGCGAGATCGGGGTAGCAGGAGCCCGACAGGCCTACGCCCTTGCCGGGCAGCCACTCGAGCGTCCCATGCTTTCCGGCGTGCACGACGTAATGGGCACCCCAACTGGTCTCGAGCCAGCGATAGAAGGCCAGGTAGTGATGGGTCGGGACGAGCTCTGGCGAATGGTAGATCGCAACCGGTTTCTCGCCGAACCCCCTGGGTGGTTGGATGGCGACCAGGATGTTGCCGAGGTCGAGCCCTGAGAAGGCGAAGTTGCCCGCTGGGTCGAGGTGGACGTCACCCGGCGGCTCCCCCCATGCTTCGACGAGGCCCTCGCGCACCTCGGGAGCGAGACCGTCGAACCATGCGCTGTACGCCCTGGCGTCGAGGTGGCCGGCGGCACGGACGGCGAGGTCGGCAGGAAGGAGCGAGCTGTCGTAGGCGAGGGTGTCGGCCAGTTCGGCCATGAGACAGTCGCCATCAGCTGGAATGCGGTCGACCCGGTAGCCGGCGCCGCGCAGGGCATGCAGCAGACCGATGACCGATGCCGGCGTGTCGAGGCCGACCGCGTTGCCGAGCCGCGAGCGCTTCGTGGGGTAGGCGGAGAGAACGATCGCCACCTTGCGCCGCGCCGGCGGCAGCGCGCGAAGGGAGGCGAGGCGCACGACGAGCCCTGCGAGTCGCTCTGTCCTGTCCGGCACGGTCCTGTAGGCAGACACAGGTGCACCGAGCTCGTCGCCGTCGTCGACGACCTCCTTGAAAGAGAACGGGACGGCAATGACACGGCCGTCGAGCTCTGGCAGCGCCACCTGCCACGCGACGTCGAGAGGGCTCAAACCGGCGTGCGAGCCAAGCCACGCCTCCGAGGAGCTGGTCGACACCATGCCCTGCAGGACGGGCACCCCGAGCTCCGCAAGTTCCCCGCCGCCCCAGTGCTCGGCCGAGGCGGCGTCCTCGCTCCCCGGCGCGAAGCTGCCGGCCGCAAGAACAGTCGTGACGACTGCTCCCACACCCGCCAAGGCGAGCAGCGCCACGACATCGCTGGAGTCGCGCAGTGAGTAGCAGTAGACGGGGACGGCATTCGCCCCGCGGGCTTCGATCGCGGCGCAGAGGTCGTCGACGAAGGTCGTGTTGCCCGCCAACACGTGCGCCCGGTAGAAGACTATGCCCACGCTCGGCCGTCCCGGCACCGGCTCGGGGGCGCCGAAGAAGCCGGCGGAGGGGACCACAAGGGGCGGTCCGAAGCCGAAGCCCTCGCCGAGCACGGTGTCTGCAACGAAATGCAACATCTGCTCGAGGTTCGCGATGCCGCCCTGCACGAGGTAGTCGAACGCCTGGGTCACGATGCCGCCTGCGACGCTCGAGGTTGCCATCATCTCGGCGTCGGGCAGGGCCTCTCCGCCGAAGCAGAGCAGCGGTACACCTCTCGCCCGGCACTCCGCCACGAGGTCCTCGAATTGGGCCCAGCCCTGGCGGCCGCCGAAGAGGCGAACGATCACAAGGCGTGAGCCGTCGATATCCGGCAGACCCTTGAGCGTGGCCGGGTTCGCCCCCCGTACCCGTGGGAAGCCGGCCGGAAGCGTCTCGGCGAGCACCCTGAGGCCGAGAAGCTCGGTGTCGGCGTGCGTAAGAAACCAGATCACCGCCGCCGCCTCGGCGCCGTCGCGATCATGGCGAGCACGAGCTCCATGTCGAGGTGCTCTTCGACGAGGTCCGCCAGGCGGTCGATCTGAGCCTCGCGGGCTGCCTCGAAGCTCACGCCCGACGTGGCGAACACCTTCTCCCGGCGCCGGGCGACCGCGCTGAGGAACGCCGTCCTGAAGCCGTCGGACTCGAAGAGCCCGTGCAGGCTCGTGCCGGCGACACGACCGTCGGCAGAGACGGCTCCCTCCGGGCCCGATCCGAAGCCGTCCTCCAGGTCGACGAGCGGGCGCACCCCGCGCAGTGTCGGCTCGGGACGGCCCTGGCGGATCTCGTAGCCGCGCACGGCAGCGCCGAGGGCGCGGCCGCTGCGCGGGCGGGTCTGTTTCTCCGGGGTGAACACGGTCCTCGCGGAAAGCAGACCGAGGCCGTCGACCTCCCCGGAGCCCGACTCGATCCCCCCGTCCACGATTGACTCTCCGAGCATCTGGTAACCGGCGCAGATACCGAGCACGCTCGTCCCGCCCGGCTGCTCAGCCGCTCGCCTGAGCGCCGCAGCGATCCCGGTCGCCTGCAGCCACCGGAGGTCCGAGACCGTGGTCTTCGAGCCGGGCAGGATCACAAGATCGGGGTCGCCGAGCCACGCCGCGGACGCTACGAGGCGGAGCCGCACGGCTGGCTCGAGAGCAAGAGCGTCGACGTCAGTGAAATTGGCGAGATGCGGCAGCGCTACCACGGCGACGTCGAGCACCTGGCGAGGATCGGGCGCGACCGCATCGGGCGGTCCAGCGACGGCCCTCGTCAGTCCGAGCGAGTCCTCGGCGTCGAGGAAGAGGCCCGCGACGTAGGGAATCACGCCCAGCACCGGCACGCCGGTCCTGCGCTCTAGCTCTTCGATGCCCGATCCGAGCAGCACCGGGTCACCCCGGAACTTGTTGATGACGAAACCCGACACCCACCGCGCCAGCTCCTCGGGCACGACCCGGACCGTCCCGTAGAGGGAGGCGAAGACCCCCCCGCGCTCGATGTCGCCGACGACGAGGGCGGGGGTCCCGGTCGCCTCCGCCAGCGGCAAGTTGGCAAGGTCGCTGTCTAGGAGGTTGACCTCCGCTGCGCTCCCGGCGCCTTCGGCGACGACGACGTCGAAGCGGGATGACAGGTCGTCGAAAGCCTCGAGCACTGTCGGCCACAGCGCGCCACGGCGCGCCCGCATATAAGAAGAAGCGTCCACCTCGCCTGACGGCCGGCCCATCACGACCACTTGGCTGCGGCACTCCCCAGTCGGCTTGAGCAGGATCGGGTTCATCGCCACCTCGGGAACGGCGCGGGCGGCAAGCGCCTGAATGCCCTGTGCCCGGCCGATCTCGTGACCAGACGGCGTGGCAAAGGAGTTGAGCGACATGTTCTGGGCCTTGAACGGCGCCACCCGCACCCCCCGCCTCGCGAGCGCCCGGCAGAGACCCGTCACGATCTGGCTCTTGCCAGCATCGCTAGAGGTACCGCACACGAGGAGAGCCCCCCGCAGGGGCGTCCGGCGCGTGCGCGAAGGAGGTCGGAGTCCCAGGGCGGTAGCCAGCCGCTCGAGTCCGCGCTCATCCGGTACGGCGATGCGGGCTGCCTCCGGCAGGCCGAAGCTCGAGCAGTCGCGTACCACCACACCTTCGCCGGCCAGGCGCTCTCGAAGCCCGCGCGCACGACAAACGAGCACGAAATTCGCCTCAGAGGGCTCAGCGTGCAGGCCCGCCTCGTCGAGAAGGCCGACGAGAGCGCCTCGCAGCTCAGCCACCTGCCGTGCCCATGTCATGAGGTCCACCGTCTCGAGCAGCCGCGGCAGGACGGCACAAGCGAGCGAGCCCACCGACCAGCGCGCCTGGCGGGCAGCAAGACGCGTGATGAGCTCGTCGTCCCCGAGTACATAACCGAGCCTGAGGCCCGGGCAGGCGAACAGTTTCGTGAGCGATCCGAGGACGATCGAGCCCTGCGTGGCGTCGCCACGTGTCCACTCACCTGTCGCCAGCGGGTAGAAGGCCTCGTCCCAGACCGCCGCTCGGTCCGCGACCGGAGCGAGGCGGCCGGTCGGGTTGTGTGGATTCGAGCGCCACCTGCCCGCTCCCGGCACCACCCGGGGCAGGTGCCGGCGGTAGAGCGAGAACTCCGGCTCGAGCACCTCCCCGGCACCGACCTCGGCCGCGACGAGGGCGATGGCTTCGGCGCCACCGTTCGTGAGAAGCAGGTTGGCCGCCGGTACAGCCATGGCGGCAGCGAGGGCTCTCGTTGCCGCCCCAGCATCCGGGTAGCGCCGCAGGGCGTCGAGCGAGTGGGCGAAATGGCGGGTGGCGTCCGGCGCCACCGGGTTGAGCGACGTCGCGAGGTCGAGTACCTCCGTAGGGGAACGCCCGAGGGCTGCTGCCACCCCGGCCGCGTCGTCGCCATGCGGGCCGGCGGCAGGTAGCGCGCTCATCTGCGGCCGGGCCGCCTCGCCCGCGACATCGAGAGGCCGACAAGCGCCACGGCGAGGGCGGCTGTGACGTGCTGCGAGCACTTCACAGCCCTGGCGATGTCGCCCGGGGCAGGCTCAGAGCCGCCGAGGGCTCCGAGCACGGGACGGTCCTCGGTGCCGCTGCGGTAAGTAGTCGGACCGCCGAGGCGCAGCCCAAGGGCGCCAGCGAACGCCGCCTCTGCCACGCCGGCGTTGGGCGAGGGGTGCTGCGGCCCGTCCCGCATGGCGGCGCGGGTGATCGCGCCGGCCGAGGCCGGCCGGACCGCAGCAACCAGCAGTGCTGTCAGACGGGCGGGAACGAGGTTGGCCGCGTCGTCGAGCCGGGCCGACGCCCAGCCGAAGCGGCCGTAGCGGAGGTCCCTGTGACCGACCATCGAGTCGAGCGTGTTGGCGCCCCGGTAGCCGAGTGCGCCGGCAGCCCCACCTAGTGCAGCGAACATCGCAGGGGCGACGATGGCATCGACAGTGTTCTCGGCGACCGACTCAACGACAGCCCGGGCGATGCCGGCAGCGTCGAGCGAGGCGGGGTCCCTGCCGACGAGCGTCGGCACCAAGGCTCTAGCGGCGTCGAGGTCACCGGCCTCGAGGGCCCGCTGCACCTGCCCCGCCGCCACCCACAACCCCCGGGCAGCGATCGCCGTGTAGGCGGCAAGCACCGTCCCGCCAGGCAGGTGGTCGAGCATCGCACCCACCGCAGTGGCCGACGCCACCCCGGCGAGGGCATATCCGACGCCTTGCAGGCGGCGATCCTGCCAGAGACGACGCTCGAGGCTCGTCATAGCGCTACCGAAAAGAGCTACCGGATGGGGACGCAACGGGCGGTCGCCGAGAAGGCCGTCAACGAGGAGGGCAGCTGCGGCGCTCGCCGCTCGCCGTGACGCCCCCGTCACCAGCGGGCCACCGCAACGACGAGGCCGAGCGTCTCGCCCACCACGCCGGCCGCACCCAGCACGTCGCCCGTGTAACCACCGAGCCGGCGCAGCGCGAGCGCCAGCACAGCCCCAGCGCCGAGGAGCACCGCCGCCAGGACCGGGAGCGCTGCGACTGGCTTCCAGGCGACGAGGGCACCAAGTGCGGCTGCCAGCGCGACGATCTGGAGGGCGACTCGTCCAGAGCCCGTCGAGGGCGTTGGCGAGCCGCCATACAAGGTGCCCATGCCGCTATCGCGGGCATATGGCAGCTTCGCGGTGGCGATACCCATCACCGCCCGGGAGGAGGTCCACAGCGCGCCGAGGAGGAGGACCGAGCCGAGCAGGTGCGGCGGGCCACCGGAGGCGAGAGCGGCGAGACGGAGCCCGAAGACGCTGCCGGCGACAAAGATGCCGAAGGCCCCGACGGTCGGCTCCGCCATGATCTCGAGGCGCCGGCTGCGATCGAGGTGCGGGAGCAGCCCGTCAGCCGCGTCGACCAGCCCATCTGCGTGCAGGAGGCCCGTCAGGGCGAGATCGGCCGCGAGCACGGCTGCGCCGGTCACGAAGGCGGGCAGCACCCGCCCGAGGCACCACCAGAGGGCACCGAGAAGGACGCCGATCCCGCCTCCGACGACCGGGAACCATGGGACCGCCGAGGGGGTCGGGTCAGCTGGCCCGCCGAGCACCGTGAGCAGGCCAACCGCGCTGGCGAGCCCGTGACGACTCCTTCTCATAGCGGACGACCTTCGAGGCGGAGGCTGCGCCCGGCGACGACGAGGATGACGTCCGTCGCGGCCGCCGCCACCTGCGAGTTGAGCTCACCGAGCGCGTCACGAAAGCGGCGCCCGGCTCTGGTCTCGGGATGCACGCCGAGGCCGACCTCCTCGCTCACGAGGACTGTGGCAGCACCCGCAGCTGCCCGCCGCTCGAGAGCCTCCACGAGAGTGCCCCCCTCGGCGACGAAGCCTTCACAGCCGGCGACCCAGGCACCGAGGGAGTCGACGAGCACCACCGGATCCTCGCCGAGAGCGGCTGCGAGGTCACCTCCGAGCGGCACCTCGATCGTCCGCCAGTCAGCCGGGCGACGCGAGCGATGGCGGGCGATCCTGCCGGCGAAGTCCTCATCACCTTGAGCAGGAACTGCTGTCGCGACGTAGGTGACATGGCCCCCACGGGCAACGAGGGCGGCCATCGCCTCACCGACCTCCGACTTGCCCGAGCGGGCGCCGCCGAGGACCAGGGTGATCAAAGGGACACTTCCGCCACCACCGTGCCGCTCCAATCGACGTCCACGCATCCTCCTCCGCCCTTGTCGGGCGACCGGCGAGCAGGTGTCCTGGCTCCCGGATCACGGCTCTCTCCGGCCTTCCCGCCCTCTCGGGCCGTGGCCGTCGTGGAGATCGCTCCCCGGTCACAGTTGCGGGACAGCCCCGGACTCCCACCGGGTTCCCCGCGTCGCGCCGCCGAGGCTAGCCGCCCACGGCAGGGCCTGTGCCTCGGATTCCCGGGCCCGGAGGCGTCCATTAGGGTGGTCGCACGGCGGCGTGGCCGAGTGGTTCAGGCAAGGGCCTGCAAAGCCCTCTACCCCAGTTCGATTCTGGGCGCCGCCTCCAAGAGCCTCCCTGTTCGGCGGGAGAGCCGGGCTCACGCCGTGTTCGGGCGCCGCTACCCTGCAGTCGGTGCGTTGGCTTTTCGGCTCAAGAAGAGCGCTTCGTGTGCCGATGAATGACCGAGAGGTCGTTGTCCATATAGAGCACGAGGACGCCAAGTGCCGCTGGTTTCGGAGCTTTTGACTGAAGTCGCTGCAGGGAAGGTGGCAGCTCATGAGCATGAGCTCTGGACGACCTGCCCGAAGTGCGAGCAGAAGGTCCACCTCGATGAAGCCGTCGTCGACGATTCCGTCCCCTTCGAGACTTCCTACGCCTGTCCCCATTCCTGCGGCACCATGCTCGTCGTGAGCGTGCCGGGGCCAGTTCTCTGGGAGGACAGCGGCTGGCGGGCCGGAGACTGGGTCATCCGCAACGTCCGCGACCTCTACTGGCAGCAGGACGGTACGCAACGGCTCTTCGTGCTGCGAGCCAGGGAGCACGCCCTCGACTGACGGCGGTCGAGCAGTCCCACCAGGGGCCAGCTGAGGTGCACGCCCGCTCAGACATAGCCCCGAGGCTGTGCCGCGACGCCGGCAGGCCGGACCTCTGCCGTCCGGAACCTGGTTGGTCGAGGCCGAGACTCCTGGAGGGGGAACAGGCATGAGGACGACTCCTGCTCCATCACCCGGCCGACGCCCCCGTTCCCGGCTTGCGGGCAACGATGCGCCGCGCAGTGACCGTCTTTCCGCTGCGCGTCCCGATCACCCTCACACTCATCCCAACGGAGAATTGACCTTTGCTCGACGGTGACCTAAGCGAGCCGAACGCCGTGGTCGGAGCGAGCTTCACCTCGAGCACGCCACCGCGTTTGGTCTGCAGCGTCCAGGTCGCTCCGTTGATCGCCCTGATGGTCCCGCCGATCGCATGGCGGCGACCGTGATGATGCCCCTTGTGCCCGTAGTGGCTGCCGCCGCCAGAGGATACGGCACCGACAGGATGCAACCGTGACGCTGAGCCGCTGCCTCCACTTGTCAGGGCCCAGGCCGACCCACCGGCGAGCAAGGCAACAACGAGGGCCCCAACGGCCAGCGAAGAACGGCCATGCACCCTGACGAAGCTGCGAATTCTCCTCACCACTCCACCTTGGTCTCTTCCTGCGTCAGCTGCCGCCGGCGCGCTCTTTGGGGCAGGTCCTGCTCGATGGGGCAGGTCCTGCTCGGGGCGTCTGGTCATTCGGCACGTAACGCCGTCAGCGGTTCGAGGATCGCTGCCTGGCGCGCCGGAAGCCATCCGGCCAGCACCCCTACGACCACCGACGCAACGAACGCCACCACGACGGCACCTGGCGAAGCGGTCGCAGTCACGTGCACCAGGTGACCGACGGCAGGGGCGGCGAGCGATCCGGCCGCTGCCCCCAGGGCGCCACCACCGAGGCTCACGAGCACGGCCTCGGCGAGGAACTGCAGGCCGATATCGGAACGACGGGCGCCGATCGCCTTGCGGATGCCGATCTCTCGAGTCCGTTCGCGGACGGTGACGAGCATGATGTTCGCGATGCCGATTCCGCCGACGAGCAAGGCGATCGCTGCGATCCCGATGAGGAAGTTCCTGAGTACCAAGGAGTTGCCCACCGCGACCGAGAGGAGCTGAGCCTGGTCGAACAGCGTGAAGTCGTTCGGCGAGCCGGCAGGGAGCTCGTGGCGAGACCGAAGAGCTTGCTGGACCTCAGCCGCCACGGTGGTCATGTCGGCCTTCGGTGCTACCGAGATCCCGATCGCTGAGAGGAAGACACCGTCAGGGTTCGCGAAGTGGGCTTCTACTGTTGTGATCGGGGCGTACACGACATTATCGGCGCTCGTCGTGGACCCTCCCTTGGAAGCCAACACCCCGATGACGCGGAAAGGCACTCCATCGACATCGACAGTACGGCCGAGAAGCTGACCTGGGGTCTTCCCGAGGTCTGACGCCGCAAGCGACCCGAGCACAGCCACCTGTAGGCCCCGTGTCACCTCTTGCTGGCTGAGGAAGCTCCCCTCCACCATCTGTAGATCCCGAACCGAGGCAGCCGAAGAGGTGGTCCCGACGATCGGAGCACTCGTCTCGGTGGTGCGCAGGACAACCGGCGCTCCTGAGATGGAGAGCTCGGGAGCGACGGCTGAGACGCCCGGGAGCGAGCCGATGGCAGAGGCATCGCCTGGCGAGAGAGTTCCGGCGATCTGGCCCCCCGGCGTCACCGACAACAGGTTCGTACCTAGGCTCGCGACTCGCGACGTAATGCTTGCTTGGGCGCCTTGGCCGACGGCGATGAGCGAGATGACGGCAGCTGACCCGATGAAGACGCCCAACATGGTGAGGGCTGTCCGAAGTGGGTGAGCAACCAGTCCCCGCAGTGCCAGCCAGAGACCTTCGCGTAGTCTCATGCCCCTGCCCCGTCCGGCTCGGTCGAGCACAGCTCTTCTCCAAGAAACCCACCGTCGCTCATTCGTAGCGTGCGGCCCGCGTGAGAGGCGACGGTCGGATCATGGGTGATCAGCACGATCGTGCGGCCTTCGTCGCGCAGCCTGTCGAGGACGTCGAGCACCTCTCCTCCTGAGACAGAGTCGAGATTGCCCGTCGGCTCGTCGGCCAGGATCAGGCCGGGGTCCCCGACAAGGGCGCGCGCGATCGCTACCCGCTGTTGTTGGCCGCCGGATAGCTCTGTCGGTCTCCGGCTCCGCCAGTCCGCGCTCCCGACGGTCTCCAGGGCCGCCATGGCCCGCCGCTGGCGTTCTGGCCGTCTCACACCGGCATACAGCAGCGGTGCAGCGACGTTGTCTTCGGCGGACTCCGCCGGCAGAAGGTTGAACGCTTGGAAGATGAAGCCGATCGCTCTGTTGCGAAGTGCCGCCAGCTCGTCGTCGTCGAGCGTGGAGGTATCTGTCCCCTGGATCACGTAGCGACCTGCGGTCGGCCGGTCGAGAAGCCCGAGAAGCCCGAGAAGCGTTGACTTTCCCGAGCCCGACGGCCCCATGATTGCCGCGGACTCGCCTTTGCGGACAACGAGGTCGACGCCGCGCAGCGCGGCAACCGTGCTCGAGCCGACGGTGTAGATCCTCTGGAGCCCCGTCGCGTCGATAACAGGGCTCGAAAATGGGGCAACGCCACCTCGGCCCTCAGCCACGCTTGCCCTTCCCGCCGACTTTGAAGCCACCGCCCAGCCGATGGCCCTTGTGGCCACCGGGCGTCAAAGAGAGCGACGGATTGACGACGCCGGTGATCACCTCCTCGCCCATGGTCAGTCCCGACACCAACTGCGTCGTTGTAGGCGTCATAAGGCCAACGACCACGTCGCGACGCTGGGGCCGATTGTTGGCGAGCAGGAAGACATGGGTTGCCTGGCCTGAACCGTGCACGGCAGTGGTCGGGATGACGAGCACCCCTGATCTCGTCGACTTCACGATCGTGACTTGTGCAGACATCCCGGGTA
>JAKATT010000125.1 GCA_021818615.1 Actinomycetes bacterium
AGGGCACTCTCGGTCCGCTGTCGAAGCTCGTTCGAGATGGTGCGGGCATGGCGACGCATCCAGAACGTCATGTAGGTGAGCACGCACGCCGCCAGCAGGTACGTGACCGTCTCGAAGATCGTCTGGACCCTCGAACCGGCATAGGTCCGGATCGTGAAATAGGCGAGCACGCCGCCTCCCGACGCCAGCACGAGAGCGGCCGCGACGCCGGCGATGACGTCCTTGAAGTGGCGGCGCTGCCCGATCCGGTCGAGGTAGGCGAGCAGGATCGCCACGATCATGCTCGCCTCGACTCCCTCCCTGAGGAAGATCACGAAGGTTGCGAGCATCGAGCTCCTTGCCTCGGGGGAGCCGGCGGATCGGTCCTGCCGTCGCCGTCGATATCAGGACTACCTTACAAAGTATATCTGGAGGACCTGAGACACACAACTCGCCCCAGCCCGGAAGAACCGCGCCGGCCCGGACTGGCAGTCTCGGCCGGAGTCTGCCAACTCGTCAGGGCGGCCGGTACAATCAGCATGCTGTGAGCAACGAGAACGCGCTTCACGACGAGCTCGACGATCGAAAGGCCGCGATCCTGAAGACGGTCGTCACCGGGTACGTCGAGAGCGCCCAACCGATCGGCTCGTCCCAGGTGGCGCGCGACCCGAGCATCGACGTGTCTCCAGCTACCGTCCGGGCGGACATGGCCACGCTCGAGCGTGACGGCTTCCTCACCCACCCCCACACGTCGGCCGGGAGGGTACCGACGGACAAGGGCTACCGCTTCTTCGTCGATCACCTCGCAGCTCCCCTCCCACTCGTGCCGCAGAAGCAAGAACAGGTGCAGGAGTTCTTCTCGCGGGCACACGGCGAGATCGAGCGGATGCTGCACGACACGAGCCAGCTGCTCGTGCAGCTGACCGACTGCGCGGCGGTCGTAGTGAGCCCCGAGCACGAGCGCCTCGTCGTTCGATCGGCCTTCCTCACGCGCCTCGGCCGGCGGACGGCACTGCTCGTCGTCGTGCTCTCGAACGGCGTCGTCGACAAGCAGGCGATCACGATCGACGAGGACGTCGCCGACGAGGACGTAGCGGCGGCGAGCGTCTACGTCCAGCAGCACTTCAGCGAGCAGACGATGGGACAGCTCGGCTCGAACGGCTTCACCCTGCCCGACAGCGGGCGAGCGGAGGTCGACCTGCTCGTCCAGCGCTGCAGGTTGACCCTCGAAGCCCCCAGCGAGCACGACTCCCGCAGCGACCAGGTCTTCGTCGGAGGGACATCGCGGATGGCCGAACGTTTCGGCGCCGTCGAGCAGGTGCGCGCAGTGCTCTCGATCCTCGAGCAGTCCTACGTCGTGGTAAGCGTGCTGCAGGACGTCCTCGCCCAGGGCCTGAGCGTCTCCATCGGCTCCGAGAACCGCCTCGAACCCCTCGCGAAGTGCTCGCTCGTCGTCGCGCCGATCGTCGGTGACGACTCGTCAGGCGTGGCGAGCGGAGCCATCGGGGTCCTCGGGCCGACCAGGATGGACTACCCCCAGGCACTTGCGGCGGTGGCTGTCGTCGGCCAGCGCCTCTCGCGCGAGCTGCTCGAGAGCTGAGTGCTCACGAGAGCGATGGTGCCGAACTGATGGCCAGCGACTACTACGACCTCCTCGGTGTCAACCGCAACGCCAGCGAAGACGACCTGAAGCGCGCCTACAGGCGGCTCGCTCGCGAGCTGCACCCCGACGCCAATGGGGGCGACGAGGCGTCGGAAGCCCGCTTCAAAGAGGTGACCCTCGCCTACGAGACCCTCCGCGACCCCGAGCGGCGGCGCCGCTACGACATGTTCGGTCCCGAGGCCGTACGGGGCCAGGGCGGCGGGCCGGGAGCCTCCATGGGCGACCCGTTCGGCTACGGCGGGAACATCGGCGACATCTTCGAGGCGTTCTTCGGGGGCGGCGGCGGCTTCAGCCAGCAGACCCGGCCAGGTGCAAGGCGCGGCGGCGATGCGGAGGTCCTCCTCCAGCTCAGCCTCGAGGAAGCGGCTTTCGGAGCAAGACGGGACGTCACCGTCAAGCTTCCCGTCACCTGCTCGACCTGCGGCGGGAGCGGAGCGAGGCCCGGCACGTCGCCGACCTCCTGCCCGGAGTGCCGGGGCACCGGGCAGGTGCAGCGGGTGCGCCAGTCGATCCTCGGACAGATGCTGACCCAGACGACCTGCGGGCGCTGCCACGGCCTCGGAGAGGTCATCTCCTCGCCGTGCTCCGACTGCCGGGGCGAGGGACGTCTCACCGAGGAGCGGACGCTCAGCGTCGAGGTGCCTGCCGGCGTCGACGACGGGGCAACGCTTCGCGTCGCCGGGGCCGGCCCGGCCGCCGTCCGAGGCGGCGTGCCCGGTGACCTGTTCGTGCACCTGAAGGTTGCACCCGACCCGCGCTTCGAGCGGGCAGGGAACGACCTCGTGACCGAGATCCACATCTCCTTCGCCCAGGCCGCCCTCGGCGCCGAGCTCGAGATCGAGACCCTCGAGGGCAACGAGGTGCTCGAGGTCACCGCCGGCACCCAGTCCGACACGGTCCTGCGGCTCGGTGGCAAGGGCGTCCCCCGCCTGCGGGCCCGCGGCCGCGGCGACCTGCTCGTGCGCATCGTCGTCGATACGCCGTCGCGGATCTCGAAGGAAGAGGACGAGCTGTTCCGCCGCTTGGCGGCGCTGCGCGGCGAGGAGGTCGCATCGCCGGACACGGGATTGCTCTCCCGGCTCCGCTCCAGCTTCCACTGAGAGCCCATCGAGACGCGTGCCACTCGTAGAGGCACTCCGGTCGGCGCCGGCGTTCGTTTACGTCGAGGAGCTCGACGCACCGGTCGTCTCCCTGCCAGATGCCCACCACCTCTCCCGCTCGCTGCGTCTGCGCCCGGGTGACGCCGTGACGGCCTGCAACGGGCGCGGCTCGTTCCGGGCGTGCAGGGTCGCCCGGATCGCGCTCGGGCTGAGCGGCCGCCGGCGCGGCGCTCCCACGGAGGTGACCCTCGAGCCCGACGGCCCGGTCCGGGTCACCGGGCAGCCCGAGGTGCAGATCGGAGTGGGTTTCGCACTGGTGAAGCAGGACCGGTCCGACTGGGCGGTCGCCAAGCTGACCGAGCTCGGGGTGGACCGCATCATGCCGATGATCTGCGAGCGAAGCGTCGTTCGGCCCGAGGGACCGCGAAGGGCGGAGCGCCTCGCCCGCATTGCCCGGGAGGCCGCGATGCAGTCACGCAGGCTCTTCCTGCCTGTCGTCGAAGCCCCGCGGCGCGTCGGCGACATCGTCGCCGAGCTCGCCCTTGGCGGAGGAACGGCCCTCGCCGAGCCGGGCGGTGGCCGGCTGTCACTCGTCACGCCCTTCGTCCTCGTCGGCCCGGAAGGCGGCTGGTCGCCCGCCGAGCTCGCCCTTCGCCTGCCACTCGTCGGCCTCGGCGACACGATCCTTCGCACCGAGACTGCAGCCCTCGCCGCCGCCGCCCGCCTGGTCGCCCTCCGTTCGAACGACAGCGGCTGATCTCCGTGGTACCGCTGGCCGTGGCGGGTGCCCGACGCTGAGTGGTAAAGTGCCTATACTGGCGGGAAGTTCCCCACAGGCGTCGGGTAAGCACGTACCGTGAGCATGCCGCACGCGCCGGGACAAGAGTGGAGAGGCTCCGGGAGCCTTCGAGCTCACCTCGGAGAGCTCTTGGCCTCGGATGCCCCGGGGCAGGGAGACGAGAGAAGTGACGACGACCACTGGCCAGGACGAAGTAGCAGAGGACGCCGACGCCGCCCGATACGCCCAGGCCGTCGGCCTGCGACTGCGAGCCGTACGCCGCCAGAAGCGGCTCTCGCTCCAGGCGGTCGAGAAGGCGTCCTCGGAGGAGTTCAAGGCGTCTGTTCTCGGCGCGTACGAACGGGGCGAGCGGACGATCTCGGTCCCCCGCCTGCAGCGGCTCGCCCAGATCTACGACGTCCCCGTCGACCAGCTGCTGCCGGTCGACGCCTCGAGCCCCCTCAGCCGCGCTTCAGCCGGCGCCGCCGCCCTCCGTAGCGGAGAGGCCAGGACTGCGCGCAAGATCACGGTCGACCTCGTCCGGCTCAGCGAGGCCCGCGGGCCAGAGCGCGACCTGCTCCGCCACTTCCTGGCGTCGGTGCAGGTGCAGCGACAGGACTTCAACGGGAGGGTGCTCACGATCCGTGAGAACGACCTCCGGGTGATGGCATCGATGTTCGGGCGCAACGTCGAGGCGCTCCTCACTCGCCTGGAGGAGCTCGGACTGCTCGTGGCCCAGAAGACGAACGGGACTTCCTGAGCGCCTCGGTCTACCTCCACGTCCCGTTCTGTCGCAGCCGCTGCGACTACTGCGCATTTGCCACATGGACCGACCGCCACCACCTCGTCTCGGCCTATCTCGACGCCTGCCGGCGGGAGTACGAGAGGGCGCGGAGCACCGCCGACCAACTTGAGGGCGTCGGGCGGGCCTCGACGCTCTTCGTCGGCGGTGGGACGCCGTCGCTCGTAGCCCCGGACAAGCTGGCTCGCCTGATCGGTGCTATCGACCTCGAGCGAGGTGCCGAGGTGACGGTCGAGGCCAATCCCGAGGACGTGACAGAGGCCTGGGCGAAGGTGATGGCCGCAGCGGGAGTGAACCGAGTGTCGCTCGGCGTCCAGTCCTTCGACCCGGTAGTTCTCGACTCGCTCGGCCGCCGCCACGCTGCGGCCTCCGTCCGTGGGGCTGCAAGGGCGATCGCAGGAGCCGGAATCGAGCATCTCAGCATCGACCTCATCTACGGAGCAGCTGAGGAGTCCAACGCCAGCTGGCAGGCGACGCTGGAGGCAGCAGTCAACCTCGACCCCGCCCCGTCGCACATCAGCGCCTACGCCCTCACGATCGAGGCCGGCACGCCGCTCGCGGCCGACCGCCGCCGTCATCCGGACGACGACGTGCAGGCGGACCGCTACGAGATCACCGACAAGCTGCTCTCTGCAGGCGGGCTCGAGTGGTACGAGATCTCCAACTGGGCGAGGCGGGGGAACGAATGCCGCCACAACCTCACCTACTGGCGCGGCGGGAACTACCGGGGCATCGGCTGCGCTGCCCACAGCCATCGTGACGGGCGGCGGTGGTGGAACCTGCGCACGCCGGAGCGCTACATCGCCGCCATCGAAGAGGGGCAAACGGTCACCGCCGTCGCCGAGCAGCTCTCGCCGACCGAACGGGCCCTCGAGCTCCTGGAGCTCTCCCTCCGCACACGCGAGGGCGTGCCCGAAGACGCCTTCGGCGACCGCCTCGGCGCGCTGGTCGGCGACGGGCTCGTGTCGCTCCGAGCGGCGAACGGCGGCGGCGACGGGAGCGGGAGCGGCCGGAGCAGCGGCCGCCGGGCGGTGCTCACGCTACGGGGGCGCCTGCTCGCGAACGAGGTTGCATGCGCCCTCGCAGATGGACGGCCGCCGGAACCGGTTGCGGAGCCGGGTGCGAAGCCGGGTGCGGAGCCGGGTGCGGAGCCGGGGCAGCGCAAGCACCAGCACCAGATGCAGCGAGACTACCCAAGCAGACGACACCTGCCGCTATCCTGAGCGCGTGAGCCTCGAGCGCGTGAGCGACGTCACAGAGCAGAGCCGCTGGATGGGGACGCCAGCCGTGGCGGAGTACCTCGGTGTGAACCAACGTACGGTTTACCGCCTTATCGACGAGGGCGAGCTGCCGGCCTACAAGTTCGGCCGCGTCATCCGCCTTCGCGAGCGCGACGTGGCAGCCTACGTCGAGAGGAGCCGCATCGAGCCAGGCACGCTCGAGCATCTGTATCCCGAGCCGAAGCTGTCGTGAGCGACTGCCTCTTCTGCCGGATCGTGGCCGGCGACGTCCCCTCGAGCGAGGTGCTCTCGAGCGCGACCACCTATGCCTTTCGCGACGTCAACCCCGGTGCCCCTACCCATGTTCTCGTCGTGCCGCGCGAGCACATCGTGGACGCGGCAGCCATCACGAGCGACCACCGCAACGTCCTCACCGAGATGTTCCAGGCCGCCCAGCAGGTGGCCGCCCTCGAGCACCTGAGCGAGCGGGGCTACCGCCTCGTGTTCAATGTCGGCCCAGAGTCCGGCAACAGCGTCCCCCACCTCCACCTGCACGTGCTCGGTGGGCGGCCGATGTCCTGGCCCCCCGGTTGAGCTCGCTCGGGGGAGCCTCGCAAGCCGGAGGCGGCGGTAGCCTCGCGGGCGATCTCACCGTGCCGCCGACGACAGTCAAGCTCCTCGTGCCCGGCAACCACCTCATGGTCGGCCTGCTCGGCCAGCGTGACGAGCTGCTGCGGACCGTGGAGCAGGCGTTCGAGGGAACGACGATCCATGTGCGCGGCAACGAGATCAGCATCGAAGGCCCCGAGGCCGAGCGGGTCGGCAGGCTCTTCGAGGAGCTGGTGTCGCTCCTCGAGCGGGGCCACCACCTCGATACTGCGCACGTCGGCCGAACGATCGAGATGCTGAGAGAGGACATCCGGCCCTCCGAGGTGCTCACGACCGAGGTCGCCCGGTCGGCCCGCGGTAGGCGGGTGCACCCGAAGACAGCAGGCCAGAAGCGCTACGTCGACGCCATCGCCTCCAACGTGGTGACCTTCGGCATCGGACCGGCCGGCACCGGCAAGTCCTACCTTGCCGTCGCCCTCGCCGTCCAGGCGCTGCAGGCCAAGGAGGTCACACGCATCATCCTCACCCGCCCCGCCGTGGAGGCTGGCGAGCGGCTCGGCTTCCTCCCCGGCGACATCATGGCAAAGGTCGACCCGTACCTGCGCCCCCTTTACGATGCGCTCTACGACATGCTCGAGCCTGAGGGCACTCAGCGGCTGATGGAGCGGGGGGCGATCGAGGTGGCGCCGCTCGCGTACATGCGAGGGCGTACGCTCAACTCGAGCTTCGTCATACTCGACGAGGCGCAGAACACCACCCCCGAGCAGATGAAGATGTTCCTCACGCGCCTCGGGTTCGGCACCAAGGTCGTAGTCACCGGCGACGTCACCCAGATCGACGTGCAAGGCGGACGGTCCGGCCTGGTCGGTCTCGAACAGGTGCTCGGCAAGATCGACCAAGTCGCCTTCGTCCACCTCGGACAAGCCGACGTCGTGCGCCACCGGATCGTCCGCGACATCGTCTCGGCCTACGAGAAGGCCGTCGATGCCCATCCAGGTCTTCGTCGCTGACGAGCAGAGCGACCGACCGGTCGAGGCCGACCGAGTCGCCGATCTTGCCCGCCAAGTGCTCGAGGCCCGTGGCGTCCTGCCGCCGGCGGAGCTCAACGTGCTCTTCGTCGACGAGGAGACGATCGCCGCGCTCAACCGCCGGTTCCTCGGCCACGATGGCCCCACCGACGTCCTCTCCTTCCCGATCGAGGACGAAGTGCTCGGCGCGCCGCCGCCGGGCTCCCCTCCCCCGCGGGCGGTTGGCCCCGGCCGGGAGGGCGGACCGAGGCCCGGCGTCGAGCCCCGGTGGGACGAGCCCCGGTGGGACGAGCCCAGTTCGGACGGGACCGGGGGAGGCGTCTTCGACCCCGGCAACGGGATGCCTCTTCTCGTCGGCGACGTCGTCATCTGCCCTGAGATCGCCTACCGCAACGCGCCAGGGCACGCCGGGAGCTACGACGACGAGCTCGCGCTGCTCCTCGTGCACGGCATCCTGCACCTGCTGGGGATGGACCACGAGCGAGGCGACGAGGCCGCGGAGATGGAGGCGCTCGAGCACGAACTGCTCGCCCGCTACCACCTCGGTGCCAGGCCGTGACGGGATCGCCTGCCCTCCTCGCGGCGTCCTTCGACGGGACCGACGGCGGGCTGTTCGCGGCGGTGGCCGTGCTCATCATCGGCTCAGCCGTGCTGGCGCTCGCCGAGACAGGTCTCACCCGCACCAGCCGGGCAAAGGCCAAGGCTCTCGAGGACGACGGGCGCCGCGGGGCGAAGTCTCTCCGCAGGCTCGCCGAGAACCCGGAGGAATTCCTGGCGCCGGTGCTCCTGATCGTCCTCTTGTGCCAACTGGTAGCCGCCACCCTCGTGGGCGTCGTCGCCGCCCACCTGTTCGGAGCGCTCGGTGTCGCCGTCGCCACGGTCTTCGAGGTCGTGGTCATCTTCGTGTTCGGCGAAGCCGTGCCAAAACAGTGGGCAGTGCGCCATGCCGATCGAGCTGCCCTGTTCGCCGCGCCCTTCGTGAGCGCCCTGATCGGTTTCCCGCCGATCCGGCTCGTGTCGAGCGCCCTCATCGGCCTCGCCCGCCTCGTCACGCCGGGCGGCAAGGCTGAATCAGGAGGCGACGTGACGGAGTCGGAGCTCCTCGCCTTCACCGACGTCGCAGTCGAGGACGCCGCCATCGAGAGCGGGGAGAGACAGCTCATCCACTCGATCATCGAGTTCGGTGACACGATCGTGCGCGAGGTGATGGTGCCGAGGCCCGACGTCGTGGCCGTCGACGGCTCGAGCGACGCCGAGGACGTGCTCGAGCGTGCAATCCAGGCCGGTTTCAGCCGGATCCCCGTCTATGAGGGGAACGTCGACAACGTGGTCGGCATCGCCTTCACGAAGGACCTCATCCGCTCCGTGCGCCACGGCGAGACGGGCCGGCCGGTCGAGGAGCTCGCCCGGCCCGCCCACTACGTGCCCGAGACGAAACGGGTCGCGCCTCTCCTTCGGGAGATGCAGACCGGCCAGTTCCACCTCGCTGTCGTGGTCGACGAGTACGGCGGAACGGCGGGAGTCGTGACGCTCGAGGACCTGATCGAGGAGCTCGTCGGCGAGATCGCCGACGAGTTCGACGTCGAGGAACCGCTCGTCGAGCCGCTCGGAGGCGGGCAGTTCCGGGTCAGCTCGAAGATGCCGGTCGACGAGGTGAACGAGCTGCTCGACGCGAGCCTGCCGCTGAGTGACGACTGGGACACGATCGGCGGTCTCGTCATGGCCCTCGCCGGGCACGTGCCCGTCGAGGGCGAGACAGTCGAGGTCGACGGCCATCTGCTCGTCACCGAGAGGGTGCAGGGACGCCGGATCGCTTCGGTGAAGCTCCTCAACATCGGCCGGGCACCGACCGGCGCCCAGCCTGGCGGGGCGGAGCCTGGCGAGGCGAGACGAGGCGGGGCGGAGCGAGGCGGGGCGGAGCCTGGCGGGGCGGAGCCTGGCGAGGCGAGACGAGGCGAGGCGAGACGAGGCGGGGCGGAGCGAGGCGGCACGGGTACGTGAGCAAGGACATCGAGGGAGAGCTCCGATCGGGTCTCGTGGCATTGCTCGGGAGGCCGAACGTCGGAAAGTCCACGCTCTTGAACCGGATCGTCGGGGTGAAGGTGGCGATCACCTCCCCGGTTCCGCACACCACCCGTAGCCGCGTCCGGGGCGTCCTCGACCGGCCCGACGCCCAGCTCGTCTTCGTCGACACCCCGGGCATGCACAAGCCAAAGACGCCGCTCGGCTCGCACCTCAACGAGACGGCCTCGCACACGATCCACGACGTAGACGTCTGCGTGCTCATGGTCGAGGCGGACGCCCCGATCGGCAAGGGCGACCGCTTCATCGCCGAGCGGCTGCCGGCCGGCACCGTCGTCGCAGTCAACAAGATCGACCGGGCCGACCGTGCCGGCGTCCTCGAGCACCTGGCAACAGCGGCCGGGGAGCTCGGGCTCGGCGAAGCCGAGTACTTCCCGATCTCCGCCCGCACCGGCACCGGCGTCGGCGAGCTCGTCGAGCACCTGGTGTCGCGCATGGCGACGGGCCCGCGCTACTTCCCACCCGGGATGGTGTCGGACGTGCCCGAGGCGTTCTTCGTCGCCGAGCTCGTGCGCGAGCAGCTCATCTCCCACGCCGGGGAGGAGCTCCCGCACTCGATCGCCTGCCGCGTGACGGAGTGGGAGTGGCCCCGGATCCGCTGCGAGATCCTCGTCGAACGGGAGTCGCAAAAGGGCATCGTCATCGGGCGGAGTGGTTCGGTCCTAAAGGCGGCTGGAATCGCCGTCCGCAAGCAGCTCCCACCCGGCGCCTACCTCGAGCTGTTCGTGAAGGTCGAGAAGTCCTGGCAGCGCCACCCGGAGCTCTTCGAGCGGCTCGGCTACTGAGATGGCGCGAGCGGCTCGGCTACTGAGATGGCGCGAACGCCTCAGCCCGGCTCCCCCAGCGCCCGGCGGTTCAGCTCGACGACGGCTGTCAGGTCGTCGCCGCCCCAGCCCTCGGCGACCGCCTCCTCGTAGCGCCGCTTCACCGCGTCGAACACTGGGAGCCGCAGGCCGTAGGCAGCTGCCAGCTCCTCGGCAAGGCGGACGTCCTTAGCGCCAAGGGCCGTCGTGAACCGGGCGCCATGTTGGCCCGAGAGCATGTTGTCGAGGCGGTCCCCCAGCGCGGGTGCCAAGATCGGCGAGGAGCCGAGGAGCTCACGGAGGAAGTCGTCGTCGAGACCGGCCGCCCGCGCCGTCGCCACCACCTCGCCGAGCACGACGACGCCGCTGAGGAGAAGCGAGTTGGCAAGCAGCTTGACGACGAGGGCTCGCCCCGGGTCGTCGCCCAGCTCGAGATGCCGGGCCGAGAGGGTGACGAACATCGGTCCGAGGGCCGCAAGTCGCTCGGGCGGCCCGGCGACGAGGTAGACGGCCCGGCCCGAGCGCACGGCGCTCGGCGCCCCGAGGACCGGGGAGGCGACGAAGCGCTCCGGACCGACGGACTCGGCGAGTGCTTGCGAAGTCCGGGGCGAAACGGTGCTCATATCGACAAGAGTCGTTGGCCCGCCCCCGACTGTGATGGCCTCGGCTACGCCGCCCTCGATGACGACGGCCCGCACGGCGGCGTCGTCGCTCAGCAAGGTGACGACAACCTCGACCCCCCGGACCGCCTCGCCGGCCGGCGAGCCCGAACGGTCGGTCGCCCCCCTGCCGGCGAGGTCGTCCGCCTTGTGCGGCGAACGGTTCCAAACCGTGACGTCGTGGCCGCCGGCAACCAGCCGCCCAGCCACCTCGTGACCCATCCTGCCCATGCCCAGCACGGCGATCCTCATGCCACAGTCCTACCCGTCCTCTCGCACGGCGCGCGCACTGCTCAGCCGCCGGCAGTGACCTCTGCCGCCACGGCCTCGGAGTGGATGGCCCGGAGGAGCTCGATCGCCTCTGAGCGCTCCCTGGTACGGCGCATCCTCGGCAGCGCCTTCACGAGGTAGCCCGAGTAGCTCGCCGTCGCGAGGCGCGAGTCGAGCACGGCCACGACACCCCGATCGCTCGCCGTCCGGATGAGGCGTCCCGCCCCCTGAGCGAGCAGCGTCGCTGCACGGGGCAGGTCCACCTGGCGGAAGCCGCCAGTGCCGGCCGCCTCCCGCCGGGCAGAGAAGAGCGGGTCATCAGGGCGCGGGAAGGGCAGGCGGTCGATGACGACGAGCGAGAGCGTCGGGCCGGGGACGTCGACTCCCTGCCAGAAGCCCATCGTCGCGAAAAGGCAGGCGGCAGCCTCCCGGCTGAACGCCTCGAGGAGCGCCGCCTTTGGCAGCTCGCCTTGCAGGTGGATGGGCCAGGCGATGTTCGGCCGGAGCGCGGCCGCGGCCGCCTCCATCGCCCGCCTGCTCGTGAAGAGCCCGAGAGTCCGGCCGCCGGCCGCTTCGACGAGCAGGCGGATCTCCTCGTGCATCGCCTCCTCGGCGCCAGGACGCCTGCGGTCGGGCAGCTTCGCGGCGCAGTACAAAAGGGCGTTGCTCGGGTAGTCGAAGGGGCTCCCGACGTCGAGCTCGACAAGGCCCGCACCGGGCGCCCCAAGACGCCGTCCAAGCCCCGGCGCCATGGTGGCGCTCGTCAGCACGACCGGCATCTGCTCGAAGAGCTGGGCCGACAACGTGCGGCTCACATCCAGAGGAGCCGACCGCAGGCTCGGTCGACCGCCGCCGGAGACGAAGACGACATCGTCCTCGCCCGCCGCCAGGAGCGACTCGAGCTCCTGGCGGAGGTGTTCTGCGGCGAGAAGCGACCGGACGGCTCTCTGCTCGCGCTCCGCCCCCCGAGCCGAGCGCCGGGGCGCAGGGGCAGCCTTGGCGTCACCTCCCACCGCCTGGCGGAGGGCTGTCTCGAGACGGGTGAGGCGCTGGACGACGAGGCGGACGGCAGAGCCGATCTCGTCGCCGAGGCCGCCGGGAAGGCGCTGCTCGACAGCCGTCGAGATCGCGTGTTCGAAGCGCACGACGGCATCGAGGGCGTCCTCAGCCGCAGAGCCGTCCTTCAGCGCGGCCCGCGCCGCCGCCGCCACGCCCCTGATCCGCCCCGCACCGACGTCGAGGCCGAGGCTCGCCGCCATCACGTCCTCCAGCTCGTGCGCTTCGTCGACGACGAGCGCGTCGTGCTCGGGAAGCACCGCGCCGCCGCTTCGCAGGTGCGCCCCCAACAGGTGCATGTTTATGACGACGACAGAGGCCGTAGCGGCGCGCCCGCGCGCCTTCTCTGCGAAGCAGTCCGCACCGGACGGGCAGCGCTGCGCCCCCGGGCACTCGTCGGCCGTCACGCTCAGCGACGACCATGCCCGCGCCGCGGGCTCGAACTCGAGCTCGGCCCGGTCGCCGCTGCGGGTCTTGCCCGCCCACTCGACGAGCTTGGCCACCTGCTGGCCGATCCCGCCCGCCGTGGCGGGGCGCGCTTCGGCGCCGGGGCTTTCCTCGAGGCTCGCCTGCCGCCCGAGCTGCTCCATCTCGGCAAGGCGCTGGCGGCAGAGGTAGTTGGACCGGCCCTTCAGCACAGCCCAACGAACCGCCGAGCGCAGACCGGCCTTCACGAGCGGCAGGTCCTTCGAGGCGAGCTGGTCCTGCAGCGCCTTGGTCGCGGTGGCGACGACTACCTTCTTGCCCGACATGACGACGGGCACGAGGTAGGCGAAGGACTTTCCGGTGCCGGTACCGGCCGCGACCGCAAGCGTGGCGCCGCCGCCGCCGTGAGCGAGCGCCTCGGCGACGGCCTCGGCCATGTGGAGCTGACCCTCGCGGACCTCGCCCGCCGGGAGCTGGGAGACCACCTGCTCCAGCCGAGCACCAACGCCGCTCGAGCTCCGGGCGGTCATCCTCGGCACGCTAGCAGCCAGGTGTAGCATCACACGAAACAGCATCGCAGCCCGCCACGGGCGGAGCTCCGCCCACCGATCCTTCAGGCGCCGGCGACCTCGATCCGGATGCGCTTGTTCGCCCGGCCCTTCGACTCGGTCTTCAGCACGCGGACGGCTCCCACCTCGTCGGTGCTGCGCACGTGGGTTCCTCCGTCGGCCTGCTTGTCGAGACCGACGATGTCCACCACCCGGATCTCTCGGACAGACTCGGGGATCATGTTGACCTTCGTGCGGATGAGGTCCTCGTCCTCGAGCGCAGCGGTCCTCGGCAGGAAGCTCACCTCGATCGGCCGGGCGGCCGCGAGCTCCTCGTTGACGCGCGCCTCGACGGTCGCGCCAAAGCCGGCAGGAAGTGGATCGAACTCGAAGTCCATCCTTGCCGCGAGCGGCTCCATGTTGCCGCCCGTCACGGCCTTGTGCCACTCGTTCCAGATCACGCCGCACAGCACGTGCAACGCTGTGTGAGTGCGCATCAGCG
>JAKATT010000124.1 GCA_021818615.1 Actinomycetes bacterium
GTGAGCGACCTCGCGGCGAGCGGTGGCGCCGGCAGCGAGGAGTCCCGCCTCGCCGAGGGGCTCCTCGCCGACTCGGAGACCATCGTCTGCTACGCCCAGCCCCCCTCGGAGGTGCCCGTCCTGGCGGACGCGCTCGGCTGCGAGCGCGAGGAGCTGGCACTGCTCGCGAGGCTGCCTCGTGGCGTGGCGCTGTGGCGAGTGGGCGGCCGGAGCTTCCTCGTCGAGCATCTTGTCAGCTCCGCCGAGCGGTCGATTGTCGACACCGACGACCGCTTTCGCAACGACCGACCATGAGCCGGCCGTCCGCCGGCGAGAGGGCTCGGGCGCCTCCCCTGCGCTCGTGGCTGCCATGGCGGGCGTAGGGGCTGCCGCGGCCGTCGCGGTCGTGCTGGCAGCCGCGATCTTCGCCCGGCGGCACAGCCCCGCAGCGACGCAGGACCGTCCCGAGGGCCCCGGCTGGGCGGAGCGGCGAGACCTCCTCCCGCTTCTCGTTCGTCAGGTGCCGGGCGATCGGATCGTCGTCGGGAGCCATGGCGGGCGCGATCAGAGACCGAGGGATGGTCGCCGCTTGTCGCCTCGGGGACCTGGCCAGGAGCCCGACCCATGGCGTCGGCGATGTGCTCGGTGCCAGAGGCCGACCACTCGATGGAAGATGCCGGCTTCTGGTACGCCGCAGCCGAGAAGCTCCTCGCTCCGTTGCTCGAAACGTGACCAAATGTGAGCACGTCTCAAGCAGCCGTCGGTGTTCTCGACGGCCGAGACAGTGGCGGCCGGTTTCGCTGATCCGGCCGTGGCCTCCTCGGCCGAGCCCGCCGCCCGCGGCCAGGAGCGCCTGTGGCCGCTTTTCACCGCGCTCGTGCGCGAG
This sequence comes from Actinomycetes bacterium, assembly GCA_021818615.1. Taxonomy (GTDB): domain Bacteria; phylum Actinomycetota; class Acidimicrobiia; order Acidimicrobiales; family Bog-793; genus JAKATT01. Next base: position 866 of record JAKATT010000124.1, read on the forward strand.
GTGCTCGACGCGGCCTTCGCCGAGTCGGCCAAGCTGGGCGGCCCGCTCGAGCCCGGCCTGCTCGTCGTGCTCGACGAGGCCGCCAACGTCGCACCGCTCGCCGAGCTGGACGGGATCGCCGCCCCGGGATCGCTCCGCCGCCTGCCTCGAGGCGAGGCCGTTCTCCTCTACGGGACACTGCCACCGGCGCGCGTCCGCCTGCCGGCACCAGAGCCTGAGCGGCGCCTCAGCAGACCCTCGACGCGCTTTTCGTACCCGGGGCGCTTCCAGAGGCCGAGGCTGCTGCACCCCGGGTGGGACCGGAAGCGTCGTGGCTGAGAGAGAGCAGCTGAGCTAGCCGGTCTGGGCGGAGCGCGGCGAGCCGCGTGTCGGCACCCGCCGGGCGAGGTTGACGGCGTGGTCGCCGAGCCTTTCGTAGAAGCGGCCGACGAGCGCCAGCTCGATCGCGACTGGCACCGGTACGCCACCGCTCACGAGCTCGCCGATGAACTCGACGTGCAGATCGTCCATCTGGTCGTCGAGCAGGTCGATCCGCTCCACGCCGCCGAGGCGCTCGCCGTAGGCGTCGGCCGCCATCCGCCACATCTGGCAGGCGACCTCCCCCATGCGCTCGATGTAGCCGCGACATCGCGCCGGCATCTCCGCCGGCAGGTTCCGGGTGGCCCGCTGGGCGACGTGCTCGGCGAGGTCGCCCGAGCGCTCCAGCTCGGGCAGCATGCTGAGCACGGCGAGCAACCAGCGCGTCTCGGGGAGGGAGAGACCGCCGCGCACCACCTTGTCGTGGACGAGGTGCTCGAGCTCGACGTAGATGGCGTCGAGCGCGGTGTCGTTCGCGACGAGCGCCCGGGCGGCCTCTCGATCCCCGGTGAGGAGCGCGTGCGTGGCACCGGCGACAGCCTCCTCGACCAGAGCGAACATCTGGATCACCCGCCGGTCGATCTGCTCGCCCGTCTCGTCGTCCGGGCGGACGGCTCCTTCGGTTCCCGCCGGGGACACGTCGTCGCGAAGTGCGGTGGATCCGAAGACTCGGCGCATGATGTGCCTACGGTACCCCCATCGCCCCTTCCGACGGCGTCGAAAGGGGCGAATTGCCGGCGGGTTCAGTGGGCGGCGTTGGCCGGTGGCCGACGCCTGAGCACCTGTCGAGCGAGCAGCGGGCAGATCGTCCCGCGCTCGTGACCGGATCGTCCAGGTAGCGTTCGAGGGGTGGCACGGCGTCGTCCCACCCGCCTGGTAGCGGAGCCGTACGAGCGCGACGTCGTCCGCATCGCGCGTGAGATCGCCCAGCTCGGCGGTGGCACCAGGGCCCGCGCCTATGAGGTCTCGCACCTGACCGAGCTCATGATGAGGCTTGCCATGCGGCTGCCGGAGTTCCAGACCCAGCTCTTCCGTTTCGTCGACGTCTTCCCGGCCATGGATGGTGCGAGGGACACCGCCCGGCACCTCGCCGAGTACTTTGATCCTGACCGCGCCCCGTCGCTGATCGGCGCGGGCGTGAAGGCTGCCTCGCGCCTCCCGGGAGGCCCCGCCATCCTCGCCAGGACGGCGCGGCGCGAGGTCTCCCGCATGGCGCGCCAGTTCATCGTCGGGACCGACCCGGCCGAAGCCGCCGAGGAGCTGGGCCGCCTCTGGCTCGGCGGAACTGCCGCAACGATCGACCTGCTCGGCGAGCACACGTTCTCCCACGCCGAGTCGGACGCCTACGCCCTGCGGCTCGGGCAGGTCATCAAGACGCTCCTCGATGCGAGCGAGCGCTGGCCGGCCAACAGGCGCCTCGAGACCGACGACCTCGGCGAGCTCGGCCGGGTGGCCGTGTCGATCAAGCCGAGCGCCCTTGCGCCGGACTTCGCGCCGCTCACGGCCGAGGCCGGGATCGCGACTGCAAAACGCCGCTTGCGGCCCATCCTGCGCGCCGCCGCCGAACGAGGCGCCCAGGTCTTTTTCGACATGGAGCGCTACGAGACGAAGGCCCTCACCCACCGGCTGTTCAGGGAGCTGCTCTCCGAGCCGGAGCTGGCGGCGCTGCGAGCCGGCATCGTCGTTCAGGCGTACCTGAAAGACAGCTTCGAGGACCTGCAACGGCTTCTCGCGTGGGCGGCGATCCGACCGGTCCCGATCTCGGTGCGCCTCGTCAAGGGTGCCTACTGGGACACCGAGACCATCGTCGCGAGAGCCGCCGGGTGGGAGGTGCCGGTCTACGAGCAAAAGGCCGAGACGGACCTCAACTACGAGCTGTGCACCCGGGCGCTGCTCGCGGCGCACGGGCAGGTCCGTCCTTGTTTCGCGACGCACAACTTTCGTTCTCTCGGCTACGCCGTCGCAACAGCCCGCCATGCCGGTCTCCCCGATGGCGCCTACGAGGTGCAGCTGCTCTACGGGATGGCCGAGCCGGTCCACGAGGCCGTGCGCCGGCGAGGCCTTCGCCTCAGGGTCTACGCCCCGATCGGCGAGCTCGTCCCGGGCATGGCCTACCTCGTGCGCCGCCTCCTCGAGAACACCTCGAACGAGAGCTTCGTGAGGCACCGTTTTGTCGAGGGCAAGGACCTCGACGTCCTGCTGACCAAGCCGAAGGTGCTGAAGCACCCGCCCGGGCCCGGGTCCCGCTCGAAGGGCTCGGCTGGGATGGCAACCTCCCCCCGGCCGTTGCGGCCCTCGGGAACGGACCTTCCGACCTACGAGCCGGAGCCGCTCGCCGAGTGGCACAGACCCGAGAGCCGCCAGGCTATGCAGCGCGAGCTCGACAGGCGCGGCGGCAACGTCGTCCACTTCGTCCCCGCATCGATCGCCGGGCGGGACGTGCAGACGAGCCGGGTCGTTCAGTCGACGAACCCGGCGGAGCCGGCCACCACGGTGGCCGACTCGGCGTGCTGTGGTGGGAACGAGGTTGCGCGCGCGGTGGCGGCAGGCGCGGCCGCCTTCGAGGCCTGGTCGCTGAGGCCGCCAGAGGCCCGGGCGGAGGTGTTGTTCGAGGCAGCCTGCTGGATGCGGGCGCGGCGCTTCGAGATCGCCGCCCTCGAGGTGCTCGAAGCCGGGAAGGGTTGGTCCGACGCCGACGCCGACGTGTGCGAGGCCATCGACTACCTCGAGTACTACGGCAGGCAGGCTGTCCGTCTCGGCCGGGGCGGCGAGGTGCAGTCGCCGCCCGGCGAGCTGAACCGGCTCACATACGAGGGCCGCGGCGTCGCCGCGGTGATCGCCCCGTGGAACTTCCCCCTCGCCATCCCGACCGGCATGACATCGGCTGCCTTCGTCTCGGGCAACCCGGTGATCCTCAAGCCGGCCGAGCAGACGCCGGCGATTGCCCGGGTCATCGTGGACGCGCTGCTCGCCGGCGGTGCGCCCCCCGGCACCGTCTCGTTCCTACCCGGTTACGGAGAGGAGATAGGCGAGCTCCTCGTCACCCATCCCGACGTCGTGACGGTCGCTTTCACCGGCTCGAAGGCGGTCGGCCTCCGCATCAACGAGCTGGCGGCCAGGACAGCCCCCGCGCAGCGCGAGGTGCGGCGGGTCCTCGCCGAGATGGGCGGCAAGAACGCCATCATCGTCGACTCCGACGCCGACCTCGACGTCGCCGTCCCTGCGGCGGTCAAGTCGGCCTTCGGCTTTGCGGGTCAGCGCTGCTCGGCGGCGAGCCGGCTGGTGGTGCTCGAGGGCGTGCACGGTGCCTTCCTCGAGCGCTTCGTCGAAGCCACCCGGGCGCTCGCCATCGGCAACCCGGCGGACATGGGCACGGAGATGGGCCCGCTCATCGACGAGGACGCCCTGAAGCGGATCCGGCGCTGGCAGGAGCAGGCATTCGAGTGCGGCGACGTCGTCCTCCAGCGGGACGAGCTGCCGGCCAAGGGTTACTTCTCCGGTCCGACCATCGTCGACCGAGTCGACCCCCGCTCCGCGCTCGCCAGCGAGGAGATCTTCGGACCGGTCGTGGCGGTCATGGTGGCCCGCGATTTCCGTCACGCCCTCGAGATAGTCAACACGAGCCAGTACGCGCTCACTGCGGGCCTGGTCTCCCGCTCGCCGTCGCACATCGCCACCGCCGCCAAGGCGCTGCGGGCGGGCAACGTCTACGTCAACCGGGAGATCGTCGGGGCCGTTGTCGGGCGACAGCCCTTTGGTGGCCACGGCATGTCCGGCTTCGGCCAGAAGGCGGGTGGTCCCGACTACCTGGCGCAGTTCGTCCAGCCGCGAGTAGTCACCGAGAACACGTTGCGCCAGGGCTTCGCGCCGCTCGGTTGAGCGCCGCCGGGGCTGCCTGGTCGAGCGCCGCGGGGCTGCCTGGGCTTTGTGCTCAGCGAGTCTCGGCGTGTCGCTCGCTGAGAGAGACGATGACGCGCCCGACCACGATGAGGAGGAGGACGATCACGAGCAGGATCAGAGCTGCGTCGAAGGACAGCTGGACGGCGCTCTTGCTGGGCTGGTTGTAGAAAGTCCAGATTGCGTAAGTCAAGAATGCGATCGGCCGGTGGACGAGCGCAGCACTGGGGTTGGCCGAGGTGAAGCCCGCTGTGTAGAGCAGCGGTGCAGTCTCCCCGACGGAGATCGCGAGGGCGACCAGGATGCCGGTCACGATGCCGGGAAGAGCCGTCCGCAACGAGATCCGCCTCAGTGCCTGCAACGGCGAGAAGCCGAGCGCCTCGGCTCCTTCTCGATAGGCGCTCGGCACCTGGCGAAGGGCGACCTCAGTCGACTTCATGACGTAGGGAACAGTCATGACCGCGAGGGTGACGAGTCCTGCTGCGAGCGAGAAGCTCCAGTGCAGAGCTACGACGAGAGCGAGGTAGCCGACGTAGCCGAGCACTATGGACGGGATCCCGGCGAGAACCTCCGAGGCGCCCCGCAGCACTGCGCCGGCTGGGCCTGTCGCGTACTCGGCCAGGTAGATGCCAGCAAGGACGCCAACACCTCCGGCGAGCACGAGCGTACCTGCCGTCAGAACGAGGCTGCCGAGGATCTCGTTCTCGAGGCCGCCCGCGCCTGCCGCCCCGGTATGAGTCAGCACTCCCCAGCTCCAGCCGGGTACGGCTCGCTGCAGGACGCCGGCGACGACCCAGATCGTCGGGACGGCGATCATCGCGAGGGCGACATAGCCGGCTGCCAGAGCAGCGGCATCGGCGACCTTGCGACGCATCGCCGGGCGTCCCTGCAGGCTGGCAGGGTGCTCTGAGCAGGTGACCGTCATCGAGAGCGTTCGCCCTTGTACCTCAGACGCCTCGACCGACGGGCAGAGCGGTCGATGCCACCCGTCGCACGAGCAGGCGGCCGGCGACGTTTACTGCAAGGGTGATGAGCACGAGCACGAGCCCGGCCTCTGCAAGCGAGCTAACCGCGAAACCCGACGTGTCGGTGAAGGCTGAGTCGAGCTGGGTGACGATCGTCGCCGCGATCGTCGTGATGGGAGCGAAGATCGAGCCCGGCGAGCCCGAGAGCACCACGCCGGAGACCATGGCCACGGCCATCGTCTCGCCGAGAGCGCGGGCGAGACCGAGCACGCTCGCACCGACTATGCCTGGGCCGACCCAGCGCAACGTCACGCGGCGTGCGACTTCCCAGTCAGTCATGCCGAGAGCTTCGCCGCCTTCCTTTGGGAGCTTGGGCACGCTGTGCACGAGGTCGCGCGTCGTCGAGGCGACGATCGGGATGATCATGACGCCGAGGACGATTCCCGAGGTGAGCAGTCCCTGGCCGTTTCCCGTTCCGCCGGTGAAGAACGAGAGCACAGGCACTTTCGGCGCCAGATGGGCGAGGAGCGGGTAGACGCGGTGGGCGAGCAGCGGGCCGATGGTGAGTGCTCCCCACAACCCGATGATCACGCTCGGGATCCCGGCGAGAGTCCCGAGAAACAGTCCGACTACCCGGCCGAGGTAGGCGGGGAGTCGTTCGGAGATGGCAAGCGCTGCAAAGACCGACACCGGGACTGCGAGCACGAGAGCGATGGCTGAGGACTCGACGGTGCCAAGAGCCCAGCCGAGCACGCCGTAGCTGGCGCCCTGCGGATGCCTCACCCCGTGGGTGTTCACGATCGCTCCGTAGGTGTTGCCAAGGTCGAAAGAAGTGTGGGTGAAGAAGCCGCCGCCGTTCAAGAGGATCGCCGGCCAGGCCTGTGCGAGCAGCACTGCGATGATGAACAGCAGCGCCAACATCGGGATGACCGCTACTCCGCCCGTCACACGCTGCACGACCGTGCTGCTCGTACGGCTCGGAGCCCGCCAGGAAGCCCGTGCTCCGCCCGGCGCGTACCGACCCCCGCCCCCCCTTGGATCAGGGACGGGAGCCGTTACGCGGCTGTCCGGGGCAGAGCCGTTCATCGACACAGCTTGGGCAGCGGGGTCCCGTTCGCTATTGGATCTTTGCGATCTGTGCATCCGAGAGGGCCACGACCGAGGGCGGGAGCGGTTGGAAGTGGACCGCGTCGAGGAATCTCGGCGCGCTGCCATGGGCCTTGTCGAGCGCCCAGTAAAGAAAGGCGCGAATTGCCTGTGCGGTGCTCGCTGAGGACTGCTTGGTCATCACGATCGCGTACTCGTAGTTGATGATGGGGTAGCCGTTCGCTGCTGGGCCGTACACGAGCGAGAGAGACTCGTTCGCAGGTGTCTTGGCGATGAAGCCTGCGGCTTCGGAGGTGATCGTCGCCATGTCCGGAAGCACGAAGTCGCCTGCCTTGTCCTGCAGCATTGCCTCCCCAAGGCCGGCAGCCTGGGTTTGCGAGTGATAGCTGATGCCGATGTAGGCGATACAGCCCCTGGTCTTGGCGCAGGTCGTGACCATGCCGCCGTTGCCCTCGGCCGAGAGAGCCCCGGCTACCGAAGGCCAGCTCACCGTGGTGTTGAAGCCGGCCGTCCAGTCCGCCGGAGCGGAGTCGGTGAGATACGTCGTGAAGATGAAGGTGTCACCACTCCCATCAGAGCGGTGCAGCGGAACGATGGTGAGATTGGGCATGCTCACACCAGGATTGAGTGCCTTGATCGCCGGATCATCCCAATTGGTGATCTTGCCGGTGTAGATCTTCGCGATCACCTGGCCACTCAGCTTGAGGTGCCCGTGGATGCCCGGAACGTTGTAGTTGATCTGTTGGGCAGAGATGGCGAGGGGTATGTTCTCGATGCCCGCGTACTGAGTGAAAGCGCTCGGGGGCAGGTAGGCGTCCGAAGCGCCGACGTCTATGGTTGCCGCCTCTGCCTGCGAGATGCCGGTACCCGAGCCAGTCCCCTGCGGGGTGATGGTCACGTTCGGGTAGGCGGCATGGTACGCAGGTGCCCATGCCTGGAAGAGCGGGTAGAGCAGGGTGCTGCCGGTCTCGGAGAGATTGACTGTTCCAGACGGTGGTGCGAGGTCGGTGCCCGGCACCGATCCTGCCGAGACCGTCGAGCCACTGGCGCTCGTGGCGCTGCCGCTCGTGGCGCTCGTCGAGCCGACGCCCGATGGAGGGCTGGAGCTGCCGCAGGCCGCGAGGCCGATGCCGGCCGCGACTAGGACTGCAGCAAGTGCGCGCTTCGACAAGGACATGAGTCACTACCTCCTGTGGTTGGTGTCACTGGTCCAATTCGGCTGGCTGTTGCCGGCCGGGTGGTCTTGCTCAGCCGATACGACCGGTCACATAGCGCATGGTCTCCGGCTCATTCGGGGACTCGAACAGCTGTGCTGTCGGTCCGAACTCGACGAGGCGCCCCCCGAAGAGGAACATGGTCTGCTCCGCGATTCGCCGTGCCTGCGCGAGGTTGTGGGTGACGACGACGAGAGTGAGGGCAGGGACGAGCTTTCGCAACAGAGCCTCGACGGTCTCGACCGAGCCAGGGTCGAGCGAGGAGGTGGGCTCGTCGAGCAGCAGCATGTCCGGCCCGACGGCAAGGGCGCGCGCAAGGCACAGCAGCTGTTGCTGGCCGCCCGAGAGACGGAAGGGCGAGTCTGCGAGGCGTCCCGAGACGCTGTCCCAGAGTCCTACCTCCTTGAGACGCGCCTCTACGATTGCTCGGTGTTGCTTTCGTGGGGCGATCCGGTGAGCGCGCACTCCGGCTACGACGTTGTCGCCGATGGACATCGGAAAGGGGTTCGGGCGCTGGAACAGCATGCCGATGCGGCGGCGAAGCAGCATGAGATTGACGTTGCGCCCGAAGATGCTCTCTCCTTCGAGCAGCACGTCCCCATCGTGGGAAAAACCCTTCACCCGGTCGTTCATACGGTTCAAGGTTCGAAGCAGCGTCGACTTGCCGGAGCCGGTGGGCCCGATCAGAGCGGTGATCTGACCACGCGGGATTGCCACGGTGAGGTCGCTCAGCACCGTCGTGCTGCCGAATTGCAACCGGAGGCTGCTGGCCTCGAGGACCGGGTAGCTCGACTCATGGCCTCGGCTCGTGGCGAGGTCGCTCGGGTCCGGCTCCAACGCGGTTCTCCGCATCGCCTCACACGCTCGGCTCTGTCGGGCACGTCCTTGGCGTCATCGGTGGCGAACGTATCGAGGAGACCTGACGGCCACGGGAATGCGGGATGATCAAGGAGTGAACATCGGGTGAATACTCGATCGAGACTGGCCCGCCGCCGTCCGCCCGGGCCTGCTGGAGGGGATTGACCGGCCCTGGGCGGGGGCCCAGAGCGGGGGCCCAGAGCGGGGGCCCAGAGCGGGGGCCCAGAGCGGGGGCCCAGAGCGGGGGCCCAGAGCGTCCGAGCCTGCTGGGCCGAGGTGTCTCGCTATCGGCCTGCCTTCCTGCTTTTGTAGTCGGTTGTTGCCCTTGCCTCCGGCTCAGAAGGCGGCGAGCCGGCGAGCGGCTGCTTCGATGTCGTAGACCTGCGGCAGGATCGCTGCCTCGAGCGTCGGTTCGTAGGCGACGAAGGTGTCGGTTGCCGCGACCCGCTCGACCGGGCCGTCGAGGTACTCGAAACAGTGCTCGGCCACCCAGGCCGACACCTCGGCCCCGAAGCCGCTCGTCATGACGTCCTCGTGGACGACGAGCAGCTTGCCTGTCTTGGCGACTGTCGCGGCCACGGCGTTCTTGTCCCACGGGCTCAGCGTGCGGAGGTCGAGGACCTCGACCGAGATGCTGTCGTCCGCCAGGCGCTGCGCGGCGTCGAGCGACTTCTGCACGGTGGCACCCCATGTGACGATCGACAGGTGGTTGCCTTCGCGGACCGTCGCTGCTTTGCCGAGCGGGACGACATAGTCGGCGGGCGGGAAGGGGTCCATCGCGTAACGCTGGCGCAGCAGGTGCTTGTGCTCGAGGAAGAGCACAGGATCGTCGCAGCGGAACGCAGCCCGTAACAGGCCCGCGGCATCACGCGCCCGGCTCGGGAAGATGACGATTAGCCCGGGTATGTGAGTGAAGATCGACTCGCCGCACTGCGAGTGCCAGAGGGCACCTCCGCGGACGTAACCACCGATGGCCACGCGGATCACGAGCGGGACGCTGAAGCGACCCTGCGAGCGCCAGCGGGTCGTCGCCGCCTCGGCGCGGATCTGGTGCATGGCAGGCCAGATGTAGTCGAAGAACTGGATTTCGGCACAGGGCTTGAGCCCCCGCAGTGCTTGGCCGATGCCTCGACCGATGATGTTCGCCTCCGCTAGGGGCGTGTTGTAGCAGCGGGCCACGCCGAAGGTCCTCTGCAGCCCGTGGGTCGTGCCGAAGACGCCTCCCTTACCTTCGACCTGCTCTACGACGTCCTCGGGGGCGTCGGCGACGTCCTCGCCGAAGACGCGGATCCGTTCGTCGGCGGCCATGAGCTCGCCGAGCGTGAGGCGGATGGTGTCGCCGATCCCGAGAGGTTCGCCTCGGGCTGCCACCTCGCTCAGCGGGTCGGCCGGGTGGACGGTTGGGGTGGGCGACTCGGTGAGCTCCAGCTCCTCTAGCTGGGGGATGGCAAGGACGTGGTCGGTGACCGTCGACGGGTCCGGGCGGGCCGCCTCGAGCGCCTCGCGGGCAACGGCGGCCACGTGCTGTCGCACCTCGTCCTTTATGGCTTGGGCCTCGTCCTCGTTGAGCAGGCCGGCTCGGAGGAGCTGCTGCTCGAAGCGGAGGATCGGGTCGTGGCTGGCCTCCTCGGCCAGCTCCTCGGCCGGCCGGTACTTGGCCTGGGTGTCCTGCGAGGAGTGCGAGTACGGTCGGGTCACGGTCGCGTGGATGAGTCCGGGCCCCTCGCCAGCACGCACGCGAGCGATCGCCTGGCGACCTTTGGTGCGTGAGGCGAAGTAGTCGGTGCCGTCGAACCTTGTGATGGCGAGCCCGCGGTACCCGCGGACGAGCTCGGAGATCGGAGCCGGGGCCTGGTCCGACGCCCGGACCGAGATTGCGTAGCCGTTGTCGGCGACGAGGAAGAGGATTGGCAGGTGGAGGCGGCAGGCGCTGTTCAGGCTCTCCCAGAATTCGCCTTCCGAGGTAGCCCCCTCACCGAGCGAGACGTAGGTGAGCTCATCGCCGTGAGCCCTGCAGCCCTCGAGCGAGCGTGGAGCGATATAGCGTGACGCTTCGGCGCAACCGACGGCGGGCAGGCATTGGCTCCCGGTGCAGCTTGTCTGGGAGACGACGTTCAGGTGCTTGTAACCCCAGTGCGACGGCATCTGTCGGCCGCCCGAGTTCTGGTCCTCGGACGAGCCGACGGCCTGCAGGAGGATCTCCCTCGGGGTGACTCCGAGGCCGAGGCAGAGCGCCTGGTCGCGGTAGTACGGGAAGAACCAGTCGTAGCCGGGCCTGAGCGAGCGGGCGAGAGCGAGCAGCAGAACCTCGTGGCCAGCCCCGGAGATCTGGAAGAACACCTTCGACTGCTTCTGCAGCATGATCTCGCGGTCATCGATCGCCCGCGAGAGACATGCCAGGCGGAAGTCCTCGAGCAGCTCCTCACGGGGAAAGCCCTTGTACTGATCCGACCTGGCAGCCGACCTCATGGTGCGAGGTGAACCGAGGGCGGAGCCGTTACCGGCAGAGGCACCTTCGGCGCCTGTGATCGTGCCGTTACCGCTCACTTCCCGTGGAGGTACGCCGGCCTCCCCGTTGGCCTGACCGGACCGACGTTCGGGACGTCTCGTCACTCTCGCCATCCCCACTCCTTTGCGGCCACTGCGTCGGACCACGGTCCGTCAGGTGGCCCGGTGCCTCGACCAGACGAGACCAGACGCTCACCTTAGAGGCTCCGCCCCTCTGCGGACGCTCGCTTGCGGTGGGACGTGTCAGGCGGCCGTCGGTTTCCACGGGGTACCTCCAGCCTCGACCGCGGCTGTGATCGCACTCACGATCGCCTGCGGATTCTGCGCCAGCATCGTCGGGGTTACATGGATCACCCGCCAGCCGAGGGCGGCGAGTCTGATGCCTCGTAGGCGATCGTGCTGAAAGCTCTTCGCATCACCGTGGTAGCGATAGCCGTCCATCTCGACGGCGATCTTGAGAGCCGGCAGGGCGAAGTCGACCCTCGCGACGAAACGCCCACCTGCATCGACAACCTCGAACTGGCCCTGAGGTGGCGGGAGATGGCTGTGGCGCCAGAGCCAGTGCAGCCGCTGCTCGGCCACGCTCTCGGCTTTCGAGCCGAGGATCGTGTCGAGGCAGCGACGGAGCGGCGCACCACCAGGTCGCGTGGCGCCGCGACCGCCTCGCGAGAGGTAGTCGCACAAAGACGGAGCGGTGACGAGCCTGCGGGTGAGAAAGTCGCTGACAAGCTCCTCGACCTCTTCGTCACCCTGTACAGCTGCGAGGTCGACGAGCGTTCTCAATGGACCGGTGCAAGGGACGCCGAAGCGGGTAGTCAGTTCTTCGTCTGGGAGCGAGCGGCACGAGTGTGCAAGTACGCCGTCCCGCCGCGCCCTCCTCCCGCCGCGTCGCACGGACACCTCTATGGTGCCCCCCTTCGACTGGACCTCACCTCTGAGGAGCCTGACGGCAGCCTGATGACTGAGCACTGCGCCCGACCCTGTGAGCGTCGCCGCCATCGCCGCTTGCAACCAGCTTCGTGGAGCACCTGGCAGGCGGTAGAGACCCCGGGTCTGTCGGATGAGCTGACCGTGTGCCACGAGGCAGCGCAGCCGCGACTTCGACACGCCGAGCACCTTGAGGTCGGTGTGCGTGACGAGGCCGTGCTGGGTACGAGCCCTGCGATCGATCGCAGCCATCAGCTCTCGAGATGCGCGCGCTGTGCGCCTCCCAGCTCCCGACAGTGTGCTCGGTTCTTCGGACACGGCTCCAGAGTGCCAGGAGGGTGTCGCACTGCCACGGGGATGTCGCACTGCCACGGGGGTGTCGCACGGCCACGGGGGTGTCGCACTGCCACGGGGGTGTCGCACGGCCACGGGGGTGTCGCACGGCCACGAGCGCCCCTGTGCCTCGGCGACGACGGGCGCGGCGTCTAGGTGGGCGTGGTCGACCGCAGGGTCGTAGGTGGGTTCCCCCGGTCGGCCACCGAAAGCCGGTAGGTGTCGCGCCGGAATGGCTGGACGACGGGCGCGGCATCTAGGAACGGTGTGGGGGACGAGTGGAGGCGAGGGCCTCCGGGCAGCACAGGAGGCACGGCCACTTCGTACACTGGGCGCGCCGCCCGACCAAGGAGCGCCTCCCATGCAGACCCGACTGACCCACCTCCTCGGGATCGAGCACCCCGTGATGCTTGCAGGCATGGGCGGGGTCTCTTACGCCCCTCTCGTCG
>JAKATT010000020.1 GCA_021818615.1 Actinomycetes bacterium
TTGCCTTCGGGGTTGGTGAGCATGAGGTCGATCTCATGATCGCCGTTGCGGGTCCGCAGGTGTGTGACCGTCGCTTCGGCTCGCTGGGCGAGCACTCGGACGCTGAGGGTAACCAGCGCCTCGAAGAGACGCCCGAGCGTCGTGCCACGTTGAGGGCCGAGTGCTGTGCCGACTCCGTCGAGTAGTGCTTGGCGGGTGAGGCCGAGCAGGCGAGTGGCCAGAGCCGGGTCTGCGAGGTGGTGCTTGGGGGTCTGCCCGAGGCGGGCGAGATCACGCCCGATCGGTGCCCACGCCGGAAGCGGGTCCAGCAGCCACAGCCGCTGGAGGGCGTCTCGGTAGGCGATGGTGGTGGAACGGGCGGGCTTGTCGCCGATGCCGGCGGTGGCGGCGTCAAGGATCTCCTTGTAGCTGGCGGTGCCGGCGGTGGCAGCAGCATAGGCACGGAGCCAGTCCAGCAGCGCTGCCGGCCGGCGCACCGCGAGGCCTTGGTCAGGGATGTCCCGGTCGACGGCGTTGTGCAAGTAGCTATCCAGCTCGCCCCGCAGCAGGCGGTCCGGCAACCGGCGCAGCCCGGGGAAGCCCGACGCCACGATCTCGGCGACGTAGTCGGTCAGGCGCACGTCGGTGTGGCCCCCGACAGTCCCGGCGGTTCCGGTGAGCAGGCGCTCCAGGCTGACCGTGGGGGTCGCGATGCCTCGTTCGCTGAAGGCCAGCGGCCGCATCCGCAGCCGGGAGATCCGGCCCGCGCCGGAATGGGCGGTCGCGCCTCGCTGCGGCGTGGCACTTCCGGTGAGCAGGAACTGTCCAGGCGCCCGGTCCCGGTCGACGGCCCGGCGTACGACGTCCCACACCTCGGGGACCTTCTGCCACTCATCGATCAACAGGGGGCGAGGGCGGATCAAGATCGACTCCGGATCTGCCGCCGCAGCTTCGCGGACCTGGCGCGAGTCGAGTTGAATCACGCTATTCACGCGCATCTCGGACGTGGACGTCTTGCCCACCGCCTTGGCCCCGTCGATGGCGATGGCAGGCAGCACCTGGAGCAGCGAATCGAGTTCGTCGTCGAGGACCCGCCGCCGGTGGGCCATAACTGACTCATACAGATAGCAGGTCCTGAATGCTACAAGTAGCAGGGCTTCAACGCTACAGATAGCCGAAATGTGGGCTTCGAGGGGTGAATACGGCTACGAGCCTCGCGTGCTCCGTGGCGTGCTCCGAGACCGAAACGCACCTGGTCGGCCTGGCCACCTGCTCCAGTCGGCCTTGAAGGCCCGCACTACGAGAGATGACCTCTTCGGTGGTGGTGCTCGTCAGCGGCAGCCCCGGTCGACCGAGCGGGTACTGGGCGCCGAGCGGGTAGGCGATGTCGCAGATCGATTCCCCCTCACCGGCCGACTCCGGCGCGGCCAGGTGGACCTCACTGCTGTGAGGAGCGGTTCACCAACTACTGGCCGATTCGTCCATCGATTCGCTCACGCAACAGGTCGGCGTGACCGACATGGCGGGCGTACTCGTGGATCATCTCCAGCAGGACCTCGCGCAGCGAGATCGGGCCTTGCCCCGAGCCCACACCCTGGCGGTCGGGGCCAGTGACATCGAGGCTGGGGGCTGCGGCCACGAACCGCTCGGCGAAGTCCACCTCGGCCCGCCACGCGTCCCACGCCGTCTGCACCACCTGCGGGTCCGCAATCGATCCGTCGAAGTCCCCGTCCCGGTTGGTGTCGGAGCAGAACAGCGGGGCGGCGCCCTGCCCCGCCATCACGTTGCGGAACGCGTGACGTTCCATCTCGGCCAGGTGGCGCACCAGCCCCAGGAGCGACATGGTCGAGGGCTCGACGGAGCGCTGCGCCAGAGCGTCGGCATCCAGCCCCCGGCATTTGATCTCCAAAGTCTGGCGTACGCAGCGCAGGTACTCGACCAGCGCGGTGCGCTCGTCCGTCAACGGTGGGCCACTCTCCCGGGGATCGTCCCGGAGTTCGAGGAACATGTCGGCCCTTCGGGTCGTGGCCATGACTGCCATGGTAGTTCTCGAACCCGGTCCCTCGTTCACGACATCCGCAGACGACACCACGCCGCCGGCCCCGCCGTCGGCAACTCCAGGAGTCTGGATTCCGCTGCGGACCTGTGTCATCACGGCAGTCACACGGGGCAAGCCGGGACCACGGTCGGCCCTTCCTCTGGGTCTGCGGCGTTGGCCCGCAGGATTGGGCGCGCGGGTGGGCCTTCTTGTCTGGCTGCCCGGCGCCGCGGCTCACCAGGGTTGGCGGCGAGGGCCGCCGTCGGGCCGAGCACTGGGACAGGGAACGCGACCGAGGCCGGCCGTGAGAGACGGCGCGGGGCCGGAGGGACCAGAGCGCCGCCCGAGTCGGCGAGACCGTGCCGTTGAAGGGCGGTGACCTGCTCCCCAGCCGCTGGGGCAGCAGGCACAATGTGGGGGATGCGGGTTTCCGTCCGGGCTGACTATGCCGTGCGGGCGGTCATCGAGCTGGCCGCCGCGGAGGGCCGGGGCCCATTGAGCGCC
>JAKATT010000044.1:0-9173 GCA_021818615.1 Actinomycetes bacterium
GCGGCGAGTTCGAGGACCACCGCTACCCCTTTGCCGGTGAGGCCAACGCCAAGGTCCGCCTCGGCGTGATGGCGGCCGGCGGCGGCGAGACCGTCTGGCTGGACACCGGCCACGACGACCACTACCTGGCCCGAGTGCACTGGCTCGCCGGCGGAGGCCTCGTGGCCGAGATCGAGGCGAGAGACCAGCGTTCGCTGAACATCGTCCGTTTCGACACGGCGAGCGGCACAGCGACCGAGCTGTTCAGCGAGACCTCGGACGTCTGGCTCAACCTGCACGACGACTTCCGCGCTCTCCTCGAGCCGCTCGACGGCGAAGCGGGCGTATTTGTCTGGAGCTCCGAGCGGACGGGCTTCCGCCACCTCGAGCTGCGTGCCCGGGACGGCTCGCTCTTGCGCGTCCTGACCGAAGGGGACTGGGCCGTCGACCGCCTGGAGGGAGTCGACGAGCACGCCGGCCTTGCGTACTTCACCGGCACCAGGGACGGGGCGACCGAGCGCCACCTCTACTCGGTCCCGCTCGCCGGTGGCCGGGTCCGACGCCTTACGCCCGAACCGGGGGTCCACGATGTGGTCCTCAGCCAAAGCGGTCGGCTGTTCGCAGACTGCCACTCCTCGCTCGCATCACCCCCAAGGGTGAGCCTGCGGGCCACCGGCGACGGCTCGGTGTTGCAGGCCCTGCACGACGGCGTCGACCCGCGCCTGGCGACGCTCGCCCTCGAGCCCCCCGAGCTCGTGTCGATACCCGCGCCTGATGGCACCGAGCTGCATGGCCTCGTGTTCACGGCTGCCGAGGGGGCAGGAGACAGCTCGCCAAGCGGTACGCCGCCGCTCGTCGTCCACGTCTACGGGGGACCTCACCTCCAGCTCGCACAGAACTCTTGGGCATCCACCGTCATGATGCGGGCCCAGGCACTGGCGCGTCTCGGCTGCACGGTGCTCGCGCTCGACAACCGGGGCAGTGCGCGCCGGGGGCTCGCCTTCGAGTCGGCCATCAAGAACCTCACCGGTCATGTCGAGCTCGAGGACCAGCTGGCCGGTGTGCGATGGATGGTCGAGCAGGGCAGGGCAGCTGCCGACCGTGTCGGCGTGTACGGCTGGAGCTACGGCGGCTACATGTCGCTCATGTGCCTGGCCCGGGCACCTGAGGTGTTCCAGGCGGCCGTCGCCGGCGCGCCCGTGACGCACTTCGGCGGCTACGACACGCACTACACCGAGCGCTACCTCGAGACGCCCGAGTCAAACCCGGCGGGCTACGAGGAGGGCTCGGTCCTCGCCCACGCCGCCGGGATCACCGGCCGGCTGCTGCTCGTCCACGGCCTCATCGACGAGAACGTCCACTTCCGCCACACCGCACGGCTGCTCAATCGTCTTGTGCGAGCTCGCGTCCCCTACTCGCTCCTGCTCTTCCCCGATGAGCGGCACCTGCCGCGCAAGCTCGAGGACAGGGCCTACATGGAAGAGCAGGTGGTCACGTGGCTGCTCGACGCGCTCAGGTGAGCACGTCAGGCGCCGGCCCAGACATCGACGAACCTCGACACCTCGCCGTCAAGCGCCACCGTTTCAGGAGCGCTCGACGCGCAGGTCAAGGAAGTGCGTGGCGCACGAGATGCAGGGGTCGTAGTTGCGGATCACCTGCTCGCAGCGCCGCCGCAGGGCATCGTCGTCGAGCTCGAGGTTGGCTTCGACGAAGTGGAAAAGGTCGTGCTCGATGGCCGGCTGGTTCTGCGAGGTCGGCGGCACGATGCGGGCATCGATGATCATCCCGCCGTCATCGATCTCGTAGCGGTGCCACAGAGTCCCCCGCGGAGCCTCTGTCCATCCGCAGCCGACGCCGGCCCGTGGCTCGACGGTGATGGCAGCCTCGGCGGGCCGTTCGTAGGCGTCGATGATCCGCAGCGCCTCCGCACAGGCGTGCACCGTCTCGACCGCCCGGACGACGATGCTTCGGAAGGGATTGCGCTCCTCGGGCAGGAGCGAGGCCGCGGCCGCGGCCTCCTTCGCCTCGGGCGCGAGCTCGTCGCAGTTCAAGGCGTACCGGGCGAGCGGTCCGAGCAGGTACGTCCCGCGCTCACGCATCTTCGAGTGCAGTGCAGTCGAATGTGCGACCTGCTCCTCGACAAAGTGAGCATCGAACTCGTCGGCGGAGATGTCAAGGCCGTCCGTCGACGCGAGTCGGCCGCCGAGCACCGCGTAGGCCCCGGGCGAGCGGAGCGCCACGAGCTCGAGGTCGTGGGCGAGCTCTGGGAAGTCGAATCCGGCCACCCAGCTCACGGTCTCGACCGCGGCGTCGAGGGCGCCGAGCAGTCGCTCGCGTAGCGGCCGGAGCTGGCGCGCCGTCGGGAGCCGGTAGAAGCCTCCGACGCGTACGTTGACCGGGTGGATCGCCCGCCCACCGAGCAGCTCGAGGATCTCGTTGCCGGTCTTCTTCAGCTGAAGGCCACGCTCGACGATGTCCGCATGATCTCCTGCCAGCTCGACGGCGTTCTCGTAGCCGAGGAAGTCCGGCGCGTGCAACAGGTAGATGTGCAGGGCATGGCTCTCGATCCACTCGCCGCAGTAAAGGAGCCGCCGGAGCTCCGCGAGCTGACCGTCGACCGTAACCCCGCAGGCGGCCTCGACCGCCTGACAGGCGCTCATCTGGTAGGCGACGGGGCAGATCCCGCAGACCCGGGCCGTGATGTCGGGCGGCTCCGTGTAATGCCGGCCACGCAGGAAGGCTTCGAAGAAACGGGGCGGCTCGTAGATGCGCAGCTGGACTTCTCGGACGGTACCCTGGCGGATGTCCACGTACATCGCGCCCTCGCCCTCGACGCGCTGAAGGGCGTCGAGGGCGAGGACCCGCTTCGATCGGCTCCTGTGAGTCATGCCCGGTCCTCCTCGGTCACGTAGGGCACTCCCCCATCTCGATGAGCGCCTGGGTCGCCGCTTGGAACTGGGGTGCGGCGGCGTTGAAGCTCCGCAGCAGGCGGACCACGGAACCATCATCGAGCCCTCGCCGGTTGAGGCCGCCGATCATGGCGGGCAGGTTGGGCGACTCCATTGGCCCGAAGCAGCCGTAACAGCCGCGCTTGTAGCTCGGGCAGAGGGCGCCGCAACCGGCATGGGTGACAGGACCGAGACACGCCATGCCGTCGGCGACCGTGACGCAGACGTTCCCGGTGAGCTTGCACTCCGAGCAGACGCTGCTCGCAACGACGTCGGCACGCCGGCCGTGCAGGAACGCCAGGACCACCTCGAGCAGCTGGGCCCTCGTGATCGGGCAGCCCCGAAGCTCGTAGTCGACCGGTACGTGGGCTGAGATCGGCGTCGACTCGCCAAGCGCCTCGACGAGGCGCGGGCTCGCGTAGACGATCGAGAGGAACTCCTCGACGTCGCCGAAATTGCGCAGCGCCTGGATGCCGCCTGCCGTGGCGCAGGCGCCGATCGTGACGAGATGCTTCGACACCGCCCGTACACGCTCGATGCGCCGCCTGTCGGCCTCGTTGGTCACTGAGCCCTCCACGAGTGACAGGTCGTAAGGGCCGTCAGACGAGAAGCCCGCCTCCAGGAAGTAGGACAGCTCTACTGCGCCCGCGACTGCGAGCAGCTCGTCCTCGCAGTCGAGGAGCGTCAACTGGCAGCCGTCGCACGACGAGAACTTCCATACGGCGACCGACGGCTTGCGTGGTGCCCGCTGCCTCTCAGGCAGCCTCGGCACGGGTACCTCGCGAACTGGCGGTGTCACCACGGCCTCTCTCGTCATCGCCCACGGACCGTCAGGAGCGGTAGCAGGCGAGCTGCGTCGAAGACCGGGCCGTCGCGGCAGATGATGTACTCACCAAGCTGGCAGTGGCCGCAGTGGGCGACGGCGCAGTGCATGTTTCTCTCGGCGGAGAGCCGGATGCGGCCGAGTGGAACTCCGCGCTCTTGCAGCGAACGGGTCGCGAAGCGCATCATCACTTCGGGCCCACAGACGAAGGCGACGGCATGGCGCGCGTCGAAGCGCGCCCGACCGACGAGCTCTGTCACGACGCCGACGTGACCTGACCAGTCGTGGCCGGCAGCATCCACCGTCACCTCGACGGCTATGTCGTCGGTCGCCACTGCCCAGCGCAGAAGGTCCTCGTCGAAGATCATCTCTTCGGGCCGGCGTGCGCCGACGAGAACCACCACCCTGCCAAAGGCAGAGCGGTTCGCGAGGGCATGCTCGACGACCGGCCTGAGCGGGGCGAACCCGATCCCGCCGGCGACTACGACAATGTCGTCACCTTCGGCGGTCTCCACCTCCCACCCGCGGCCGAATGGTCCTCGCACACCGACGATCTCGCCGCTGTGCAGCCGGGTGAGAGCCTCGCTCACAGTGCCGACCGAGCGCACCGTGTGAACGAGGACGCCGCCCGGGCGCAGCCCGCTGAGCGAGATCGGGACCTCGCCGACGCCGAACGCCCACAACATGTTGAATTGGCCGGGAAGGGCGTCCATCGAGGCTATGCCGGGGGTGGGCTCGATCGTGAACGTGACGACGTCAGCCGTCTCGTGTCTCACCTCGATCACCCGGTAGGGCTGTGGCTCCATCGGCTCTGAGACCCGCTCAGCCAGCATGGGTCTTCCCGTAAAGGTCAGCGAGCTGCACTCTCGTCGCCTCGAGCCGCTGGACGAGTATGTGGGCAAAGCGCTGCATGAGTCTGTAGCCGAGGGCGGGGTCGGCGTCGCACTTCGCGCGAAGGCAGACGCCGTCGAGCGCGATCGCGCGGGTCTCCTGTGTCGTCAGCGCGTCAAAGCGCCAGTACGGGGGTGAGAAGAGCCACGACCAGCCGAGCACATCACCCGGTCCGAGTGTGGCGACGACGAGCGGTTCGCGCTGTGGCATGTGGATGCCGACCGCCACCCGGCCGGTGCGCAGCACGTAGAAGTGCTCTGCCGGGTCTCCCTCGTGAGCGATGGCGGTGTTCGCCGGGAAGACCACGTTGCGGCCACAGCCGGCCAGCAGGTCGATGTGCTCGGGAGACATCTCCGCGAAGAACTCGTGCTCGGCGAGCAGGTCGCGGATCGTTCGTTCCGTCACCGCGGCACCTCTGCCGGGGCAGCCGGTTCGACGGGCGCGCCGGCCCCCGGCGACACGGTCGGCCTCCCCGGCCCGAGCGGAGCGAGCAATGCCTGCACCTCGACCGTGATGTCGATCCCGACGGGGCACCAGGTGATGCAGCGCCCGCAGCCGACGCAGCCCGAGGTACCGAACTGAGCGACCCAGGTCGAGAGCTTGTGGGTCAGCCACTGGCGGTACCGGTCGCGAATCGTCGAGCGGACGCTGCCTCCGTGGAGGTAGGAGTGCCCGAGAGTGAAACACGAGTCCCACGTCCGTGTTCGTGTGGCCTCCAGCCCTTTCAGGTCGGTCGTGTCGGAGACTCTCGAACAGAAACACGTGGGGCAGACAAGGGTGCAGCTCGTGCAGCCGAGGCACCGGCTCGCCACTTGGTCCCAGTGCGAGTGCTCGAGCACAGCGGCAAGCCGCTCCGGCAGCCCGTCGGCGTCGAGCCTGCGACCCATCCGCTCGGACGCACTGTCCGTCACAGCCCTGGCTGCTCCAAGGTCCGAGCTGTCGGCGGGCCGGCTCGGCACCTGCCCGAGCAGGTCGTCGCCCCGTGACGAACCCACCTCGACGACGAACTCGTGGCGGTCGCCCGCAACGATCTCGGTAAGCGCGAGATCGAAGCCGGCCTCCGCTCGAGGCCCGGTGCGCATCGAGGCGCAAAAGCACGTGCCGCCGGGCTCACCGCACTGCACGGCGACGATGAAGGCGTCCCGGCGGGCGCGGTAATGCGGGTCGGCGTGAGAGCCGCCGAGAAAGACCCGGTCCTGGATGCCGATCGCGGCGATCTCGCAGGATCGGACCCCGACGAAGGCGTATCGCGGTGCAGCGTCGGATGGGCCTGCGCGCACGAAGCCGACCCTCTCGACGCGCTGGGCCCGAAAGACCACCGTCTTCGGCTCGAACAAGTACCGCTTCCAGGACTGCGGCCCGACGGCATAGCCGAAGAGGGCATCGTCGTCGCGGCACCACAGACGGTACGAGCCTGCCTCCTGCTCGTCGGTCAGCCCTGCCGGGAGGTCGGAGACCCCGCCGATCTCGTCGTAGGCGATGGCTCCGTCGCGCGCCGTCGGGGCGACCACCTTGTAGTCGCGAGACTGCAGTGCAGCGATCAGCAATTCGAAACCCCGCCGGTCGATCACAACCGAGCCCATGTGCTCAGCTCCCGTCCTGCCGCTGCTCCGACCTGACTCCTGCCACGCCCCCTCCTTCTCCCCGACCCGGCTCCGCTGACCCGAAGATTACGGACCACGACGTGGACACGACAGGGCCGAAAGGTCCTTCGTCGACCCTGAGCGGGAATCGGCCGAGACCAGAGGCCGGGCGGGGCACCGGCCCGAGCGGGCGCCGGAGGCACCGCTACTGCGGCGGTCCCGAGGCGAGCTGGACCGTGGTCGTCTCGGCCTTTGCGGACGACGAGAGATAGTGAACCCGAATCGTCGCCCCCGGCCTGAAGCGGAGAAGTGCAGCCGTGAGCTCCTCCGGCGAAGCGACGCCTTGGCTGTCGATGCCGGTGATGACATCTCCCGGCTGCAGGCCGGCGCTCGCAGCCGGGCCACCGCTCACGATCTCGGCGATGGCCGCGCCGGCTGCCGCTGAGCCCGACGACTGGACGAGCACACCGAGGAACGGGGTCGGGCCGACGTGGACGGTGGCCGAGGACCGGCCGGCCGAGATCCTCGACGCGACGCTGAGCGCGGTGTCGATCGGCACGGCGTAGCCGGAAGACGCTGAGGACGGGAACCGGAAGCTCCCCGATCCGGCTGTCACCATGCCGACGACCCGCCCAGCGCTGTCGACGAGCGCTCCGCCCGAGTCGCCTGGGACGATCGCTGCATTGGTCTCCATCAAGCCGCTCAGCTGCTCGGTCGTGCCGGTGGCACTGTCCTCGGCCGTGATCGACTGGTGGAGCGCTGTGATCTTGCCGGCGGCGAAGGTCGTCGTCGATCCCGAGCCGTATGCGTTGCCCACGGCAACGACTCCCTCGCCTGCCGCAGCGGTCGCCGAGGTCCCTGTGGCAACGGTCTTCAGCCCCGAGGCTCCGACGAGCCGCAGGACGGCGACGTCGACCGATCGGTCGTAACCGACGACGTCGGCCCGATAGGTCCTGCCGTTGCCGATGTCGGTGACCGAGATGGTCGTGGCGCCCTCGATCACGTGGTTGTTCGTCAGGATCTCGCCGTCGGAGGTGAGAACCATGCCGGTCCCGGCACCCTCCAGCGTCTGGTAGCTGATCGCCGTATTTATGTCCACCAGATCGGGAACGACCGCTTTGGCGAGTGCAGCGGCGTTGGCGGGTGCGCCCTCGGCGAAGGACGACTGCCCCGAGGAGCTGTTCGAGCCGGGACCGAACGGCGTCGCGCCCGAAGGGAGGTCCTGGGACGGTGCGAGAGAGATCCGGCTGGTCCACACGAAGTGCCCGAGCACGAGCCCGAGCGCGGTGGTCACGAGAAGCACGAGCGCCACGGCGAGGGTCAGGAACCGCCGAGTGGTGCTCGGACGGTGCGGCCCTGCATCGCCGGGTCGCGTACCTGGAGGCTCTCCTAAGCCCGGACCTGCAACAGGCAGTTCTGCCTCGCCGGGCTCATGAGGCCACGTAGAAGGCGGGCCGGCGCCGGGCCGTCCAGGCTCCCCAGCCGGATCGCCGTCTCTCTCGTTCATAGGTGCCTCGAGTCGCGTCGCTTCCGCCCGAGATCTGAGCGATACGGAGCCTACGGCGCCAACTCGCGCGCCAGCTTGATCCGCCGGCTTGGGAGCATGATGGGAAAGAGCTGCGAAGTCGCTCGGGCCCGGTCTGTGGCACCGATCTCACGTGGTCGCACGAGCCTTCACGCAGCACCTTCACTCCCATGACGCCCGCAGCGTTCACCGGGCCCCGGCTCGGCGGGGCCCGCCAGGCATCGACGAGCTCCGTGCCAAGCGCCGTCTTGCCGTAGCCCCCTCCGTCCTCCACCATCGGCCGCCTCAGGCTCGGGCCGCTCCGGCGGCCACCCCGGCCATCAGGAGCCCGATAGCCTCGCGGCTCGCGCCTCGGGCGTCGGCCGCGCCGATGATCCTTCCTTCGTACATGACGAGCACCCGGTCCGAGAGGGACATCACCTCGTCGAGGTCCTCTGAGATGATGAGGACAGCGGTGCCGTGGTCACGTTGCTCGACAAGACGCTGGTGGATGTAGCGGGCCGCTCCGACGTCGATGCCCCGGGTCGGCTGTGCAACAAGGAGAACGCTCGGGCGACCCGACAGCTCACGGGCCATGATCAGCTTCTGGATGTTGCCGCCCGACAGGTTGCGCACAGGCGTGTCGAGGCTCGGCGTCTTCACCGCGAAGTCGTCGACAAGCTGCTGGCAGTGCCTGCGGATCGTCCGCCCGCGAAGGAAGCCGAGCCGGCTGAACTGCGGGCGCCCACTGTCGACGAGCAGCAGGTTCTCCGCCACCGAGAAGTCGGGCACGACACCGTCCCGCATCCGCTCCTCAGGGACATAGGAGAGCCCGATGGCCCGCACGCGAGCGGGGTGGGCTCCTGACAGCTCACGGCCGTTCACCGATACCGAACCTCTCGTCGAGCGCCTGGTACCGGCGATCGTCTCGGCGAGCTCGCGCTGGCCGTTCCCAGAGACTCCTGCAATGCCCACGATCTCGCCGGCGCGCACCTCGAGGTCGAGACCCTTCACTGCCTCGTCGCCACGATCGCCTGCCACCACGAGTCCCTTCACCTCGAGGACAGCTGCGCCTGCGGGCGCGGCAGCCGGACGACCCTCACCCGCGAGCTGCCGGCCCACCATCATCTCGACGAGCCTGTCGCGGGTGGCCGACGCCCGCGGCAGCTCGCCCACGCGCCTGCCTGCTCTGAGCACGGTGATGCGGTCGGACAGCTCGAGGACCTCGTTCACCTTGTGCGAGATGAAGACGAGGCCACGCCCGGACGAAGCGAGATCACGCAGTACGGCAAAGAGGTCGTCCACCTCACGAGGCGTGAGGACCGCAGTCGGCTCGTCGAGGACGAGCAGTGACACGTCGCGCGCCAGCGCCTTGAGGATCTCGACGCGCTGGCGCTCGCCCACGGAGAGCTGCCAGATGTAGGCACGGGGGTCGACCTTCAGTC
>JAKATT010000044.1:9704-12842 GCA_021818615.1 Actinomycetes bacterium
GCCGTCAGCGGATAGTTCGGCAGGTTGTAGCTCGGGTTGAACTGGATCTTCTCCCCGCCGTTGCCGAGCCCGATGACGAATGTCGCGTCGCCGAGCTTGCCGGAGCGGATGTCGTTGAAGATCGCGCTCAGCACCGGCACCCAGTTGTAGACCTGCGAGGAGACCACGTTCTTCGGTGCCAGCGTCGCCTGGGTCCACTGCGTCCCGAACCAGGGCTTGCCGTCTGCCCGGGCCACCCCGATCGCACCGACCACCGACTGGGAGCTCCCGGTGAGCACGTCGGCGCCGTTCGAGATGAACGTCTTCGCGGCCGTGGCCATCAGGCTGTCGTCGCTGAACGAACCCGTGTACACCGGGTTCACGGTCGCGGAGGTCTTGGCGGCAGCCGCTGCCGCCTTCGCCCCGGCGACGAAGCCGTCGACGTAGAGCTTGGCGTCACCGGTGGCGATCGGCCCGATCACGCCGAGCGTCTTCGACTTGCTCATCATCTCGGCCATGTAGCCCTGGACGTAGCCGCCCTCGTTCGAGCTCGCCTCGTAGGCGAAGACGTTCGGAAGCCCGAAGGTCGCGCCAGCGGTTCCCCATGCGAATGACACCTTCGGAAACTGCGGTGCCAGCTGCTGGATGATCGAGCCGTACTGGGAGCCGTGCGCGATGACGAGGTTGTAGCCCTCCTGGGCGTACTGCCGGAGGATCGCCGCGGCGTCCGACACGACGAACTCGTTCTGCGAGATGGAGATCTGCAGGTGCGCCGACGACTTCATGCTCTCCAGAGCGCTGTACATCGACTCGGTAAAGGCGAGATCGTTCGTGGCGCTCGGCGCCACGACGGCGACCTTGAGCGTCGCTGCCGAAGGCGTCGTGCTCCCGGAGCTGGTCGCCGTCGTGCCCGTCGCTGCCGTTGTAGACGGGGCGCCAGAGCTCGAGCCACACCCGGCGGCAGCCACGGCCAGCCCCACGCCGACGGCGGCGAGCACTGCCCTCTTCAGTATTGGTGTCCGCATGCATCTTCTCCTTGTCTCGTTGTGTCCTCTGCCTGGTCGTCACTGACGCTCATCCACCTCGTTCGAACGGCCTGCCGAGCACGGCCGGCTGGCGGAAACGGCGAGCGACGATGAGCAGCGCGAGGATCGTGATGACCGCCGGCGCGGTTGCCGCGAGGTCGGACGCGCTGAGAGGGATGATCCCGAGCGACTTCCATTCGAGGACGACGGCTATCGTGAGCCCGTAAAGGAGCGAGCCGCCCATCACGCCAGCCGGGCGCCAGGCACCGAAGTAGACGAGAGCCACTGCGATGAAGCCCTCGCTCTGGGTGAGGTTCTCCATGAAGATACCGTCATAGAGGAGGAGCGCTGCGCCGGCAAGCCCGGCCATGGTGCAACCGAAGAGCACCGTGGACCACCTGATCTTGGCGATGCTTATGCCGACGCTGTCGGCGGCGGCCGGGTTCTCGCCCGCTGCTCGGACCTTGAGGCCGTAGGTCGTCCGGTTGAGCAAGAGCGTCACGACCGGCACGAGCAAGAAGGCAAGATAGACGAGGATCGTCTGCTGGAAAAAAATCGGCCCTATGCCCGGGATCCGCGAGAGGAGCGGGATCGCGAGCGGCTTCAGCTGGTTGATCGGCAGCGGCGTGCCGACGAGTCGTAGGAAGAGTAGGTCGCTGAAGCCGAGCCCGAACAGATAGACACCGATGCCGCTGATCCCCTGCTCTGCCTTCAAGGTGACGCTCACCAACGCGGTGACGACGCCCATCACCAGCCCCACGCCGATACCAGCGAGGATGCCGATCGCGAGGTCGCCGGTCTTCAGCGCCGCGTAATACGTCGTGAACGCTGAGAGGAGCATGATCCCGTCAACTCCGAGATTCACGACGCCGCTACGTTGGCCCACCGTCTCGCCCAGGGCCGCGAACAGGAACGATGCCGCGAGGGCGAGGGCGGCACCGAACGTGGAGGTGAGCACTGCGTAGGTGAAGAAGTGGCTCATTGTTTCGCCTCCTCGGCGGCGCCCGACGCGGCCGGCTCGAGGGGCAGGTCAGAAAGCGCGCCTGCGCCGTCGGGTCGGCTCGGGAAGAGCCCGAGCAGCCGGGAGCGGAGAGGTTCGCGAGGTCCCGTGTCGCTGGGGAGATCGACAGCTGTGAGGCGAGCCCGGCGCCTCAGGTACTCGAGCGAGACGACGAACACGACCACGAGACCCTCGAGCGTCGTCACCACGTCGGCAGGCACCCCGATCGCCACCTGGAGCGAGTCGCCCCCGGTCAGCATCCCACCAAACAGAAAGGCGGACACAATGCTCCAGAGCGGGCTCAGGCCACCGAAGAGGGCGACGACGATCCCGTTGAAGCCGTCCGAGCCGGTGAATCCGGTGAGGCTGCCGTCGGTGACCATGCGGTGAGACACGCTGCCGAAGACGAGGAGCGCTCCGCCGAGGCCGCACATCGCCCCGCTCAGCGTCATCGCAAGAGTCATCGTCCGCTTCACCGCCATGCCGGCGTAGTTGGAGGCCTGCCGCGAGATCCCGACCGCGCGGAGGCGAAAACCGAACCCGGTCCGAGCAAGAAGCACCCAGGCTGCGACCGCCACGAGCACGGCAACGAGGACGCCAAGGTGCAGGTCAGTTCCGGGTATGAGGATGGGAAGCCAGGAGTGCGGGGAGAGCAGCCGGGTCTCGGGGATGAGGCCGTAGGTCGAGTTCTGCGTCCGGTCGACCATCGGGCCTGCAAGCAGGTAGTTCATGATCTGCACGGCGACGAGGTTCAACATGATCGTCGAGAGGATCTCGTTCACGTTGAGGTACGCCTTGAAGGCACCCGGGATGGCGCCCCAGACGGCACCGCCGAGCGCCCCTGCGAGAAGAACGAGGGGGACGAGGACGACGCTCGGCAGGTTCGGGAGGACCAGGGCTGTGGCCGAGCCGGCCAGGCCCCCCATCGCGAGCTGCCCCTCGCCGCCGATGTTGAGGACGTTGGCGCGAAAGGCGATGCACACGCCGACGCCTACCAGGAGCAGTGGCGCGGCTCGGACGGCGGTCGCGCTGAGGGCATAGCTGCCCCCGAAGGCTCCAGAGACCATCGCGTGGTAGCCGACGATCGGGTTGGCTCCGAGGGCGATCATCATCACCGCTCCGAGCAGCAGCGCG
>JAKATT010000117.1 GCA_021818615.1 Actinomycetes bacterium
GTGAGGTCTTCACAATTGGGGCTGACCTCGTCCTGCGCGCCGTGATCCTCGGTCCTCGCGCAGGTTAAGCGCTGCCCGGCCACGCGCCGTCCACAGGCTCAGGCTTTGCGGCGGGTACGTGGATCGGCCTCCAAGGTGGCAAGGCCGATCGCCTCGAGGCGGCCGAGCAGCTTCCGCATGCGGTGGTCGTTCTCGACATAGGGCCGGTACTCCTCGGCCTGCTCGCGCGAGAGCCAGCGGCCGACGGTCTTCGCCGCGACCTTGCGGGTCCACTGGAAGTATGGGCCGTGCGGCTCGGGCGGGTCGGCCATGCACCTGCAGCCGGGCCGCCCGCAGTGGGTGCGACGGGTGACGATCGAGCCTTGGAGCACCTTCCCGCTGCGGGCGATCCTCGCGAGCTCGTCGGCGATCGCTGCCGCCTCGGCGCGCTGGTCCGGGCTCAGCCCCATCTCGTCAGCCTCGCACGGGAGATCCACCATCGGACCTCCAACGTACTGTATATCCACTGTCTGATGACGCGGACCGCCGACGAGGTGATCGCTGCCTATCGCCCGCGCTCGCTCTCGCCCGAGGCGGCCGCCTTCGCCCGCCGGGCCGCCACGGCGGTGCCCGCTTCCCCGACGCGCTCGAAGGCGCTGCTGTTCGCGGCCGGCAGGCTCGCCGCGTTCGCGCTTGGGTCGGCCTCCCCCTCGACGAGACGTTGTTCGCCACCGCGGTGATCGAGCGCTTCGTCGTCGTCGCCGCCGGGTCGCCGGCGACGCGCCGGACGCTGCGCACGAACCTGCGAGCGCTCGGCCGAGCGCTCGAGGTCGCACCCGCCCCGGTTGCGCTCGGCCGCGAACGGGCGAAGGCGCCCTACTCAGCCGCCGAGATCGCCGCCTATCTCGGCCTCTGCGATGCCCAGCCGACGGCGCTGCGGCGGCAGCGGTCAGCGGCCCTCGTCTGCCTCGGGGCGGGGGCGGGGCTCGTCGGCACCGAGCTGCGCTCGGTGCGCGGCAGCGACATCTCCGCCCGCTCCGGTGGGCTGGTCGTCACCGTCGGCGGCCGGCGTCCACGCGCCGTGCCGGTCCTCGCCGCCTTCCATGGCCGCCTTAGGGCGGCGGCCTTCTTCTTCGGCCCGCGTCACCTCGTCTCGGGCACCAACCCCGAGAGCCACAACGTCACGAACCCGCTCCTGCGGTCGCTGTCGGGTGGGGCGGACCTCGCGCGCCTCGACACCGGCCGGCTCCGCTCCACCTATCTCGTCGCGATGGCCGAGCAGGTCGGGCTCAAGGCCTTCATGGACGCGGCGGGCATCACCTGCTCCCAGCGCCTCGGCGACCTCGTGGCGGGGCTCTCGCCACCGAGTGAGGAGGAGGCCGTCGCACTTCTTGGCGCACAGAGCAGATGACCGACCTCGCCCGCCTCGAGGCGGTGCTCGACGACCCTAGGCTGGCGAAGGAGATCTGGGAGGTCGAGGCGTCGCTGCCGGTCGGGGTGCGGTCCCGCCAGTGCCCGGTCCGGACCTTGCTCCTCGGGGTGCTCTTGTGCCAGGCAGACGGGCGCCCGGCGCACCTCGTCCGGGTGCATGGCTGCCTCGTCGGGCTCCCCACGGCCGACCGATGGCGCCTCGGAGTCCTCGTCGAGCACCATGGCGTCGCGCACGAGCTCACCTACCGCCAGACCGAGTACCTGAACCACCTGATCGAGAAGGCGCTCGAGAAGGAGGTGCCAGACGGCACGGCGACGAGGCGCCTCCAGGACCTCCTCGACGCGCTGCTCGACGCCTCGGTGCCGGCTTCCTACGCCGGGGCGAGCCGCTCGCTCGCGCTTGACTGGACCGACGTCTGCAGCTTCGCCCACCCCCCGGGGAAAGACGGGATCTCCGCGGATCCCGAAGCGGCATGGGGGCACCGCCGGGGCGGTGGACCGGGCGAGAAGAGCGAGCTCTTCTTCGGCCACTACGCCAACCTCGCGACGATGGTCGCCGACGAGGACGGACCGGAGGTCCCCGAGCTCGTCCGACAGATGACGCTCTCGTCGTGCGACCACGACCCCGTCCCGGTCGCCACCGCCGCGCTCGTCGAGCGCTTCGCGACAGGTGAGCTCCTCCCCGGCGACGTCCTCGCCGACTCGGGCTACGCGCACCGCGTCCCCGAGCACTTCGCGCTGCCGCTGCGAGCCGCCGGCGCCTCGCTCGTCATGGACCTGCACCCCTCCGACCGCGCGACGAAGGGGACCTTCGCCGGGGCGATCTGTGCCAACGGCAACCTGTACTGCCCGAAGACGCCTTCGGCGCTGTTCTGCCTCTCCCCACTCCCGCGCGGCGCGTCGCTCGAGGAGACCGCCGCCCACGACGACACGTCCGACGAGCTCAGCCGCTACAAGCTCGGGCGGATCACGAGCGACGACGAAGACGGCTACCACCGGGTCGCCTGCCCGGCGGTCTCGGGCAAGCTCCGCTGCCCGCTCAGGCACGCGTCGATGGCGCTCGCCTACACCCACCCCACCGTCCTCGAGCCCCCAGAGCACCCGC
>JAKATT010000158.1 GCA_021818615.1 Actinomycetes bacterium
CTTCGGCAAGTCGGCCCAGCTGCCGTTCAGCTTCTGGCTGTCCCGGGCGATGGAGGGACCGAGCCCGGTCTCGGCGCTCTTGCACTCGGCCACGATGGTCGCCGCCGGCGCCTACCTGCTGCTGCGCCTGCACCCCCTGCTCGTCGCCTCGGGGTGGGGGGAGCCCGTGGTGGCCTGGACGGGCGGGGCGACGGCCGTCGTCCTCGGGCTCGTCGCCGTCGCCCAGCGCGACCTCAAGCAGCTGCTCGCCGCGTCGACCTGCGCACAGGTCGGCTTCATGGTGCTCGCGGCGGGCACCGGTGGCGTGGCGGCCGGCACCGAACAGCTCGTCGCCCATGCCGCCACCAAGAGCCTGCTGTTCCTCGCCGCGGGAGCCTGGCTGGCGGCGCTCGGGACCAAGCAGCTCGGGGCGCTTGCGGGCGCCGCGCGCCGCTACCGCCTCGTCGGCCTCGCCTTCACCGCAGGCGCTCTCGCACTGGCCGGGCTGCCGCCACTCTCGCTGTGGGCGGCCAAAGACGCCGTCTTGGCCGGGGCGCTCGCCTCGGACCCGGCCCTCTACGGCGTCGGGCTGGCCGGCGCGCTGGTCTCGGCGGTCTACAGCATCCGGGCCGCCCGCATCGTCTGGCTGCCGGTGCCCGAGGACGCAGAGGCCGGCTACGACACCGAACGCAGAGGGACCCGCCGGGCCGGCCGGCTACTCGTCGCCCCGCTGCTCGCCCTCGGCGTCGGGGCGCTCGGCCTCGGCGCCTTCGCCCTGCACCCGGTATCTGCTGTGGTGGCGGACATGGTGGCCGGGACGGAGGCGGCCTCGCCGAGCTGGGCGATCGGACTTTCCACCGGGTTGGCGCTGCTCGCCGCGGCCGCTGCCTGGCGGTGGGACGTCACCGCCCGGCTGCCCACCCCCGCCGCGGGGGCACTTTTGGGATGGCTCGGCCTCGAGGCTGGCGCCCGCAGCGTCGTCGGGCGCCCCGTGCTCCGCCTGGCGGCGGCACTGGCGGCCTTCGACGACGCCGTTCTCGACCGGGCGGTGCAGGCGGTGGGCGCCGGCGCGCTCGGCCTGGCGCGCCTCGCGGCGCGCGTCGGCGAAGTGGGCGTGGACGACGTCGTGGCTGCCGTCGCCGCTGCAGCCAGGCAGCTCGGCGCGCTGGCCCGACGCCCCCAGACCGGGCTCGTGCACCAGTACTACGCCCAGGCGGCGATCGCCCTCTCGCTCCTCGTCATCCTCGTCGTCGTGGTGCGGTGAAGTTCGTGCTCAGCCTGATTACCTTCTTTCCGGCCGCGGCCGCCCTCCTCTTCGCCGCGGTGCCCACGGGCCGCCCTGGCCGGTTCTTCCTCCGGGCGTGGGTGGCGGTGGCAGCGATCGAGATGGTCCTCGTCGTCGCCCTGTGGGTCGCCTACGACCCGCACGGCGGCTACCAGTTCACCGAGAGCCTGCCGTGGATCCCGTCCGCCGGGGTGGGCTACCACGTCGGCGTCGACGGCATCTCCCTTCCTCTTCTTGCCATGACGGCCGTGCTGTTCCTCGCCTGCGCCATCTACTCGCTTCGCGAGGCGCGCCGTCCCCGTGCCTACGTGTGCCTCTTCTTGGGGTTGCAGACCGTCTGCACCGGCGTGTTCGTGGCGCTCGACCTCATCGTGTTCTTCGTGTTCTTCGACCTGTCCATCGTGGCGATGTACTTCCTCATCGCCGGATGGGGCCACGGCGAGGCGGCGAAGGCCGCCGCGCTCAAGTTCTTCCTCTACACCTTCGTCGGCTCGGTGGTCCTCTTGCTCGGCTTCATCGGCCTGTTCCTCGCCTCCAGCCCGCACACCTTCGACATCGTCGCTCTCACCAAGGCCGACCCGCTGGCCGGGCGCGGCCTGTACGCCGGGGTGGTCCTCCTCGCCCTCGGCATCGGGTTCGCCATCAAGACCCCGACGGTGCCGTTCCACACCTGGCTTCCCCCCGCCCACACCGAAGCCCCCGCCGCCGGCTCGGCCATCCTCGCTGGGGTCCTGCTCAAGCTCGGCACCTACGGCTTCGTCCGCATCGCCATGCCGCTCCTGCCCGGCGCGTGGCGGAGGTTCGCGCTCGTCTTCATCATCCTCGGCGCGCTCTCCGCCGTCTACGGGGCGCTCGTCGCTCTCGCCCAGCGGGACTTCAAGCGGATGATCGCCTACACCAGCGTCAACCACATGGGCTTCGTCGTCCTCGGCATCGGCGCCGCGGGGGTGCTCGCGGGCACCGATGCCCAGGCCCGCACCCTCGCCGTCACCGGCGCCGTCACCCAGATGGTCTCCCACGGGCTTATCACCGGCGCGCTCTTCCTCCTCTCCGGCGTGCTGTGGGACCGCACCGCCAGCTACGACATCGAGGCTCACTCCGGCCTCGCCGGTCCGGCCCCCGCCTTCGCCGGGCTCACCGCCGTCGCCGCCTTCGCATCGATCGGGATCCCCGGGTTCTCCGGCTTCGTCGCCGAGTTCCAGATCTTCGCCGGCAGCCTCGGCTCGCAGGTCGCCGCCACCGCCATCGCCGTCTCCTCGATCGTCGTCACCGCCGCGCTGTTCCTCCGCGCCCTCCAGCGCATGCTCGCCGGGCCGCTCCACCTTCCGGAGAGGCCGTCGGGCGTCGCCCGATTCGCCGATCTCACCACCCGCGAGGCGGCAGCCGTCGTGCCCCTGCTCGTCGCCTCGGCGGCCATCGGGGTGGCACCACGCTGGCTCCTCGACGTCATCGAGCCGGCCGCCCGCAACCTCGTCCACCTGGTCGGCGGATGACGAGGCTTCGTCGCCGTGCCAGCCGGTTGCCGTGAAGGAGAACCCGGCCGCGCTGGCCCCGGAGCTGGCCCTCGTGGTCGCCGCCGTCGTGGGTGCGGTCGCCTCGGGATGGCTGCCCCGCCGACGCCAGTGGGCGGTCCGGCTCCTCGCCGCCGGTGCCTGTGTCGGCGGGCTCGTCGCCACCGCGCTCGCCATGCTCGGCCCGCCCGAGCGGGTGTTCGACGGC
Source organism: Actinomycetes bacterium (assembly GCA_021818615.1). Taxonomy (GTDB): domain Bacteria; phylum Actinomycetota; class Acidimicrobiia; order Acidimicrobiales; family Bog-793; genus JAKATT01. The sequence goes on from JAKATT010000158.1 coordinate 2,984, forward strand.
AGCTACGCCATCGACCCGGCCACCAACGCCGCCCGGGTCGTCGTCCTCGGCGCCGCGCTCGTCGTCATCGGCCTCTCGGCAGAGCCGCTGCGGGCACATCCACACGAGTCGGAGTTCTACGTCCTCTTGCTGCTCGCCAGCGCCGGGGCGATCGCCCTCGTCGGCGCCGACGACCTGCTGACGGTGTTCGCCGCATACCTGCTCGCCAGCGTCCCGAGCTACGGCCTGGTCGGCCTGCTGCGCGACCGGACGGGCAGCGAGGCGTCCCTCAAGTACTACCTGCTCGGCGCCCTCTTCGGGATCGTCATGCTCGCCGGTGCCACCGTGCTCGTGGGGCTCGGTGCCACGAGCAGCTACCCGGGCCTCCGCGAAGCGCTCGACAGCGCTCCCCGGGCAGCGGTGGCCTTCGGGGCGGTCTGTGTCACGGCCGGCCTGCTGTTCAAGATCGGCGGGGTGCCGGCCCAGTTCTGGGTGCCCGACGCGGTCGACGGCGCCTCCGTCCCGGCGGCCGCCTTCGTCACCACCATCCCCAAGATCGGCGGCCTCGGCGCCGCCTTCCGCTTCTTCACCGAGGCGCTCCCCGCCGGCCGCGTGGACTGGGCATTGCTGGTCGCTGTCACCGCCGCGTGCACCATGACGCTCGGCAACTTCGCCGCCTTCGCCCAGACACGGGTCAAACGCCTGCTCGCCTACTCGACCATCGGCCAGGTCGGCTACCTGCTCATGGCCGTCGCCGTCGCCGGCCGCAACGGCCTCGCCCAACAAGCCCTGTGGTACTACCTCGCGGCCTACACCGTGACCAACCTCGCCGCCTTCGCCGTCGTCGCCGAGCTCCCCGCTGCCCGCACCCTCAGCGACTACCGCGGCCTCGCCCACCATCGGCCGCTGCTCGCCGGGAGCCTGGCGGTCAGCCTCCTCGGCCTCGTCGGCACCCCACCGACCGCCCTGTTCGTCGGCAAGCTCGAGATCTTCACCGCGGTGATCCACGGGGGCTACACCTGGCTCGCCGTCCTTGCCATCCTCAACACCGTCGCCAGCCTCTACTACTACCTGCGGTGGCTCGTTCCCGCCTTCCTCCACGCGCCGTCACCGCACCCCGCCGTCCTCTCGTCAGGGGGCACCTGGAGCGCCGCCACCGCCTACGCTGCCGCCACCGCCACGGTGATCCTCGGGGTCGGCGCCGCCGCCGTGCTGCCGCTCGGAGCCGGGCACCTCCTCCCCTGAGCCCGCGACAGCTACGAGCCGCTGTGCCAGGAGTCAGGCCGGCCAGGGCGGGCAGCCGGGTGGACGGGGAGGCGGATGGTTCGCTAAAAACTACTGCATGTCGCAGCATCGGAGCAGCCCGGTCTCGGCTCCGACCTCCCCTTCGTCCCCCGACCCCGAACCCGCTTCCCATCGCGAGACAGGGAGCCACGTCCAGGACACGGTCCCAGGGCCCCTCCTCGCTGAACGCCGCTCCCGTCTGCACCGGCGGCGGGTGGTACGCCTCTCGGCCGTCACCTTCGCCGTCGCCGCTCTCGTCGGGCTGACGGTCGTCTACGGGCGCCTCAGCTCCCGGCAGGTCACGATGGCCGCAGCCTCGCCGCTGCTCGGCAAGCCAGCACCGGCGTTCGCGCTGAGGGCGCTCGACGGGCAGCCGATCACGAGCCGCTCGCTCGAGGGCAACGTCCTCGTCGTGAACTTCTGGGCCTCGTGGTGCGTCGCCTGCCGGGAAGAGGCGACCAACCTCGAGTCGTTCTACCAGCGCTGGTCGGGAACCGGCCTGCACCTGGTCGGCATCGTCTACGCCGACAGCGCGTCAGACGCCAGAGCCTTCGACACCGAGTACAAGATCACCTTCCCCAGCGTCATGGACCCCGGCGGCGCGACTGCTCTCGACTACGGGGTGACCGGCGTGCCCGAGACCTTCGTCATCTCACCTTCTGGCACCGTGGTCGCCCACCTCGTCGGCGCCGTCGGACCGACGACGCTCGACTCGGTGCTCACCCAGCTCTCCGGCGGCAGCCGACCGATCGAACGTCAGGGCCCCGGCTTCCGCCAAGCCCCGAGCGGCCGCTGAGCCATGGTCGAACCGTTCTGGCACCACCGCGCCCCGACGGGTCGTCGATGCGCAGCCAAGGCCGGACCCGGCTCGGCGCCGTGCCCGGGCACGTGCCCGGGGGAGATGCGGCGGTGAACGCCGCCCTCGGCCATGCCGGGATCCTCCTGGGTTTCGCCGCGGCCGTGGCCGGCATCGTCACGCTCGGCGCCGGGCTTGCCCGTCGCCGGCCGGCGGCGCTCCGCCACGGACAGACCTATACCGTGCTCGTCCTCGTCGGTGCCGTGACGGCGACCGCCGCCATGGTCCACGCCTTTTTGACCCACGACTTCTCGCTCGCGTACGTGGCGGAGAACAACAGCAGGCAGACCCCGCTCCTCTACGACGTGACCGGCATGTGGTCCGCCCTCCAGGGCTCGATCCTGCTGTGGGGGCTGATCCTCGCCGGCTACCTCACCGCCATGTCCTTTCGGTTCCGGCGCAAGGCCGCCGACCCGGTCGTCGCCTGGGCGACCCTCGCCGGCCTGGCGGTCGCCGCCTTCTTCTTCGCCCTCATGCTCGGGCCGGCCGATCCCTTCGGCCGGTTCGCCGGCCCGATCCCCTCGAACGGGGCCGGGCCGAACCCGCTCCTGCAGGACAACGCCCTCGTTGCCATCCACCCGGTCTTTCTCTACCTCGGCTTCGTCGGCTTCACCGTCCCCTTCGCGTTCGCCGCCGCCGCCCTCCTCACTGGACGCCTCGACGAGGACTGGCTCACGATCACCCGCCGTTGGACGCTGTTCGCGTGGGGGTGCCTCTCGGTCGGCATCGTGCTCGGGATGTGGTGGTCCTACGAGGTGCTCGGCTGGGGCGGGTTCTGGGCGTGGGACCCCGTCGAGAACGCCTCGCTGCTGCCCTGGCTGACCGCCACCGCCTACCTCCACTCGGTCGTGGTGCAAGAGCGTCGCGGGCTGTTGCGGGTGTGGAACCTCTCCCTCCTCCTTTCCACCTTCTCCCTTACCATTTTCGGCACCTTCCTCACCCGCTCGGGCGTGCTCCAGTCCGTCCACTCCTTCTCGGTGTCCTCGATCGGCCCGCTGTTCCTCGGCCTCTTCGTCGCCGTCGTGCTCGGCGGGGTCGTCCTTATCGCTTGGCGCGGCGGCCGGCTGCGGTCCTTCGGCGGCATCGACCACCCCGCCTCTCGCGAAGGGGCCTTCCTCGTCAACAACCTCGCCTTCGCCGCCTTCGCCTTCGTCGTCCTCCTCGGCACCGTCTTCCCCCTCGCCCTCGAAGCCGTGAACGGCCAGCAGGCCACCGTCGGGAGCCCGTACTTCGACACGATGACCTTCCCGATCGTCATCGCCCTTCTGTTCTTGATGGGTCTGGCGCCGCTGTTGCCCTGGCGCAAGGCATCGAGCCAGGTGCTCGGCAAACGGCTCGTCGTGCCGGCCTGGACCGCTGCCCTCGTCGTCACTGTCTGCCTCGCGGCGGGCATCCGCGCCACGATCCCCCTTGTCGTGTTCGCCCTGGGCGGCTTCGCCGCCGCCTCGGCGCTTCGCCAGCTGGCCCTCGGGTTACGAAGCGCCCGACGCCAGGGCCAACCGCTGCGCTCGGGCCTCCTCGGACGCACCAACGGCGGCATGGTCGTGCACCTCGGCATCGTCGCCATCGCCGTCGCCATGGCCGCCAGCCTCTCCTTCGGCCACCGAGGCCAGGTCACCCTCGCTGTCGGCCACTCAGCCCGTTTCGACGGGCACACCATCACCTACCTCGGCACCTCCGACATCACCCGACCGAACCGGACCGCCATGGAGGCCCTCGTGCGCGTCGATCAGGCGCCGCGCATCTTGCACCCGGCGGTCAGTCAGTACGCCCCCGACACCCTGGGCATCAGCACCCCGGCCATCTCGAGCACCCTCGTCGACGACGTCTACCTCACCTTCGTCTCCCCTCCCCAACGCCCCGGCGGCCCCGCCACCATCGGGGTGATCGTCCAACCGCTCATCGCGTGGCTGTGGATCGGCGCCGGCGTGGTCGCGCTCGGGACGCTCCTCGCCGCCTGGCCTCGCCGGCGCGCCCCTGTGACGGTGCCTGTGGCGAGCACCGGGCCTAAGGCCATGGCCGACGAGCCGGCACCCTCCCAGCAGGCTGACGGGACACCGTCCGCCCCACGGCCAACGCACGACCACGATCAGCAGGTCGCCCACCGGCGACGGCGAGCGCGCGAGACGCTCCGGTGGGCGATCCCGGCGACGGTCCTGCTCGGTGGGCTCGTCTTCTCGTCGATCCCACGCCCCGGACCCGAGACCGTCGCAGAGCGCACCGCGCAGATCGCCAGCATCGTCCGGTGCCCGAGCTGCCCCGACGTCTCGGTCGCCGACTCCACCATCCCCTCTGCGGTCGCCGTCGACCACTACATCCGCCGGGCGGTCGAGAAGGGTCAGAGCGAGCAGCAGATCCTCGACTTCCTCGTCTCACGCTACGGGCCACGGATCCTGCTCCGACCACCGACCTCGGGAGACGACGTCCTCGTCTGGGTGCTGCCGCTGACGGGAACCGCCATCGCCGGCGGCGGGCTCGCGCTGTTCTTCTTCCGCCGGGCCCGCCGTTACGTGGCACCGCTCAGCGACGCTGATCGGCTGCTCGTGGAACGGGCCCTCTCGAAGGCCGACCGCCCCCTCGAGGTGCGATCCGCTCCCGACGCACCAGCGCCGGTCCCCGCCGAGGAGACCACCCGATGAACGCAGGGAAGAGAACCGACGCGCTCCACATCAGCCGCACCGCGGGGATCCGATCGGGCGAAGCGAGCTCCGGCCTTCGAGTCGAGCAGTTCGACTGGGAGACCCTCGCAGAGACCGGCGCGCAGGCGCTCGGTCTCACCTACTGGTTCGACCCCCGAGCGGCCAACGTCTCTGGGCCGGCCACCATTCGCTTCAGCGGCCGTCGAGCCGACTGCAACCGAAAGCCGGGGCCTCGGGACCGCTTCAGCGTCGAGGAGACCCTCGACGTCCCACCAGGTGCCGGACCCCTCTCGGTCACCACGCGCATCCGAGACATCAACCCGGGCACATGGGAGACGACCGCCGTGCTCCTCGGCGCCCCAGCCCCGCGGTCACGTCCTCCCCGACCGAAGGTCGCACCCGCCTCGGCGTCAGGCACGACGGCCTACGCCCCGATCATCCAGGTCCGAGCCCCCGGCGCTCGCTTCGGCGCCTGGCCGGCTCTCGTCGGCATCGGCGCCGTGGTCGGCCTCGTCGTCCAGGGCCTCCTTGCCCGCCACCTCCACCTGTCGGTGGCGCGGGTCGAGGCGGTCTCCCTTGTCGCCGCCGCCATCGGCTTGCTCGCTGCCAAGGCCTACTACGCCATCGGCCACTACGCGACGGGCGAGCGGAGCATGCGGGAGCTGCTCTCCGGGGCCTGCATCCAAGGATTCGTCCTCGGCGCGGGTGCCGCCCTCGCCGCCGGCACCCAGGTCGCCGGACTACCGCTCGGAACGATCCTCGACCTGAGCGCGCCCGGTTTGTTGTTCGGGATGACGATCGGCCGCTACGGCTGCTTCTTCGGCGGCTGCTGCGTGGGACGCCCCACGGCGTCGCGCTGGGGCCTGTGGTCATCGGATCGTCGGCTCTTCATGCGGCGGGTGCCGGTTCAGCTTTTCGAATCGACCGCAGCGCTCGCCATCGGCATCGCCGCGCTGGCGGTCGCCTGGAATGCCCCGGTAGGACATGCCGAGCTGTTCGCCGGCGCCATGGCCGCCTACACCCTCGCCCGCCAACTGCTCTTCCCCCTGCGGGCCGTCTCGCGGCACACGAGCCACGGCTGGCGCCTCACCATCGTCGCCAGTGCCGCCGCTCTTCTGGCGGACATCGTCGTCGCCCTCATCGTGGGATAGGTGACGGCGATCGGCCAGCACCGCGCACGATCGGCCACGACAGTCCCGCAACACAGGGCGCCGCTGCGGTCCGGGGCATCACGACGTCGGCGTCGCTCGGAAGCGTGCCACCAGGCCGGCCACTCCAGACGGAGGTTCTCGATGGGCAACGCCCCGAAGGCCTTGCGTGCCATCCTCGGCCGTCACGAGCCGGTGCTCTGCACCTTCCATCCGGTCGAGGAGCGCGCTTGGCGGCGTCGCCAGGAGGTCATAGCCAACGAGCAGGCCTCCGGGCCGGAGCACCCCCGCGCACCATCTCCGACAGCGCCTCTTCCCGGGCGCCTACGTGATGCGGCGCTCGTGGGGAGCGGCCTGCCCAGTCAACCGCTCGAGTCCACCGGGTCCTCCCGTGCACCGACATTGCTACTACACTCAGTCGTCGATGATCCCGCCCCGCCGCGCGAGGACAACCCGTGCGAGGAGCGCCCGGCTGCTCGGAGCAATGGCCATCGCGGCGATGATCGTGGCGGTACCCGAGCAAGCCGTCGCCGACGGCGACCCTCAAAGCACAGCCCAACGACTGCAGGCCGAGCAGGCGCAGCTCCGCCAACAGCTCGCCTCCGCCCAGACCTCCGACGCCCAGGTGCAAGCCGACGTCAGCCGCCTCGACGCAATCACATCGCAACAGAGCGCGGCCGCGGCCGCCGCCAATAGCCAGCTCGCCGACGCCGAGGCGCAGGTCGCCGTCGCAAACCAGCAGCTGGCAACCAAGACGGCCGAGCTGCAGAGGACCACGCGCCACACGGCCGCCGAACGGGACGTCTTGCGCCGACAAGCCCTCGCGGCCTACATGGAGGGCTCCACCAGTACCAGCATCGACTCGCTGTTCGCCTCAAACGCCGAGCAAGCAGTGGTCACGGCCGAGTACCGCAGGATCGCCATGGGAAACGTCAGCGACACCGTCGACCGTCTCCACCAGCTCCACGACGTGCTCGCCGCACAGCGCTCCGAGCTGCAGGCGGCCGAGCACCAAGCCCAGGCCGCTGCCGCTGCCGCCGCCACCCGAGCCCAAGCAGCCAACCGAGCCGCGCTCGCCGCCCAGCAGGCCGCCGCCACCCAGCAGGCGGCACACGCGACGCTACAAGCACGCATCGCGCAGTTCGGCGCCGAGAGCGCCGACCTCAGCGCCCAGCAGAGTCAGGTTGCCGCCGTCATCGCCCAAAGCGCCGCCTCCAACCTGCCGGCCGGCGAAGGTACCACCCCATCAGCCGGTGCGCACTCGACCGGGCTCACCTGGCCGCTCCAGGGCACGGTCACCTCGGAGTACGGACCACGCTGGGGCGGCTTCCACCCCGGCATCGACATCGCCGACCCCACCGGCACGCCGATCCACGCGGCCAGCGCTGGGCAGATCATCTACGCCGGCTGGGAGAGCGGCTACGGCAACTTCGTGTTGGTCGACCACGGCGGCGGTATCATCACCGGCTACGCCCACCAGTCCGAGATCGCCGTTGCCCAAGGACAGGCAGTCGCCCAGGGCCAGGTGATCGGCTTCGTCGGCTCGACCGGGGACTCCACGGGCCCGCACCTGCATTTCGAGGTACGGGTGAACGGCTCGACCGAGAACCCACGCGATTACGTCACAGGCTCGCCGTAGCGCCGGGCGTGGCCACAGATGCCGAGCGAGCGCCAACGACAACTGCACCGCGAACACAAGAACCTCGCCCGCCGTCAGCAGGCCCGCCAAGCCCAGGCCCGTGAGACCCAGCGCCAGCAGGCGGCCGCCGAGGCTCGGCGAGCGTTCGCTCACCGCCGCCACCGCCACATGACGGCGTTCTCCATCTGGGCACTCGCGGTCGTAATGGCGGTCACCCACTTCTTCGAGCACGCGGGGACGCTTCGGATCATGTCGCCCGGTCTCGAAGACCTCTTCATCGGGTGGCCGATGGCTGCGGTGCTCGGGATCGTCGGTGCCGTCGCCTACGGGCGATAGCCACCGTCTCGCGGCACCGCCAGCACCGACGTTGCAGGGGCTTCCTTACGACATGCGGTCGGGCCGCGCCACGCCAGCAAGGGTCGAAGCGGGCGGGTCATCGTCGAAGACCACGTACGGCGTCACCGACCGGTGCCGCGTTCTCCACGCGAAGAGCACGCCCATGCCGAGCAGCACGGCCAGGATCTGGTCGATGCCGTGGCCGATGGCATGGGGGCCGTAGGCGAAGAACGCGACGAGCAGCCCGCCCATCATGACGCTGGACGCGACGGCCGCGATAGTGAGCACCCGATGGGCGTGCGGCTGGAGGGCCACGTCGGGGAGGCGACGGTGGCCGACGGTCAGGAACACGATGGCGGTGACCGAGTCGAGGAAGAACTCGGCCAGCAAGAAGAACCCCGCTGCTCCGAGGACCAGGCTGAAGAACGAGGTGAGGGACGTGACGAGCAGCTGCAGCATGACCACGACCATGGCGCTGCCGAGCACCATGACCACGGCCGTCGACGGCACATGGCGATGGTTGAGGGTAGCGAGCCGTCGGGACAGGAGGTTCTCCCGGCCCATCGCGTACAACGAGCGCGTGAGGATGTAGCTCGTCAGCCACAACCCTCCAGCCGTCGAGGCCAGCACGGGCACGAGCATCAGCCACGGTGCGCCGGGCACGAGCCGCTGCGTCCACACGGCGAGGGGGTCGACCGAGCCGGCGAGTGAGTGCATCGGGGTCTCGGCCAGCATGAGCGGGTAGAGGATGGCGTAAAACACGAGCGCCCCAATGGCCCCGACGATGCCGCCGATCCCCGGATCGGCTCGTGGCCGGACCGACTCCTCGGCGGCGTAGCTGTCGATCTCCCAGCCGTCGAGGATGGTGGCGGCGATCACCGCCACGATGAGGATTCCCCCGATGGGCGGCGCGCCGAAGTGGACCGGGACCTCGAGGTGAGGTAGCCGGATGACTCCGAGGACAGCGAAGCCCGCCAGCGAGACGAGCTCGACGGCGAAGAAGACCTGGGTGATCCGTGCCGTGGGCCGGGCCCCGAGCAGGAGCGGCAGGGCCGCGAAGCAGAGCCAGAACACGCTGAAGCCGAGTGAGAGTGGAGTCGAGGGTTGGGCATGGGGAAAGAGGAGCTGGAAGGTGTAGGAGCCGGCGGGGATGGCGATCGGGGGGATGGAGAGGAAGTAAGCGAGGATCAGGATCCACGCTTGGTAGCGCGAGATCCCCCGACCGACGACGCGCGCCGACCAGTGGTAGGAGGCGCCGGCATGGGGAAAGTGCCGGTTGAGCAGCCGGAACACGAAGCTCGAGGTGACGAAGGGCACAGCCAGGATCGCGATCGCCGGCAACGTCCACCAACCGGCCTGGGCCGCCATCACCCCGCCGGTGGCCGCCACCGAGAACATCGGCCCCACGCTCGACACGGACAGCGGGACGAGATCTCGCAGGCGAAAGTGCCGAGCCAGGCGGGGACCGGGCTCGGCCGTCAGCCCTGGCTCGCGCCGGACACAGTCGGTCTCGGGCTGGGCTCGGTGCACAGCGGCCACCGTAGTGCTCCTGCGAATAGGTCGCAGTAGGTGGGGACACGATCAGCCACGGATTCCAGCTGCTCCGCTGTGGCCGACACCGTGCCCGGGCGACCTCGGGCCATCAAGATGACTGCAGGAGACCACCCGGCGCCGCAGCGTCATTGTCCCAGTTCCGATAGCCGTCCCGTCGCACCTTGGCATGCGTCCCAGCCAGCGACAACACGTCACCACGAAGTTCGGTTGAAAGGTTCGCATTGTGTAAAGCTGGGGGCGCCGACCAGTCCTCCGCGCGAACCTGCGCGGCCGCTTTGGCAGCACCGTCGCCGCCATCGAAGAGCGTGACTGCGACATCGACGGCGCCCTCGGCTGGCTGG
>JAKATT010000150.1 GCA_021818615.1 Actinomycetes bacterium
GCTCCGCTCGAGGGGGCACGCGACCGGCCCATCGGGCAAGCCGCTCATGTTCGCCGATCTCTACAACCACGCCTGGGCCGCCGCCAGTTATGCCACCACCACTGCCAGCGTTGCGGCACTCTGCCTGGGCCTGGGTGCCCGCCTGCCGCTGGCGACGGCGGTGAGCGGGGTGCTCCTCGTCCTCACCGGCATCATGCTGGCGACCAACCTCTCGGTCCGCCCCGTGCGCCTGCTGCTCGCAGGGAGACGTGACAGCCGTGACTCTGCAGCATCGACGGCGGCGCCCGCCTGATCTTTGATGCCTCTTCTCGGCCCGGCGGGGACGACCACCGCGCTGCGAGGCGAGCTCTCGGCCCATGGGCAGCAGCACCGGCGCTCGAGGGTGGACAAGCCTCCACCGGACCACCACGGCGACTGGCTTGTTGCTGCTGCTCTTCGAGTGCTGCTCTTCGAGTGCTGCTCCTCGACTACTCCTCGACGAAGATGCACTCGCCCGGGCATTCCTCGGCGGCTTCGCGCACTGCATCCTCGTAGTCCGCAAAGACCGAAGCCAGACCCCCCGAGCCGCCGGGATCGTTGAGCACTCGGCCGTCTTCCTTCACGTAGGCGAGCCCATCGTCGAGGAGAGTGAAGACCTGAGGGCAGATCTCCTCGCACAGGCCGTCCCCAGTGCACAGGTCCTGGTCGATCCACACCTTCATCGATTCGCTCCCTCTCTTGAGCTGCACCCGCTGCCGATAGGCAGGTGCGGGCCGGCGGGCATCACCACATCCCCAGTTGCAGACGGGCCGCCTCGGACATGCGGCTCAAGTCCCACGGCGGTTCCCAGACGAGCTCGACAGCGGCTTCGAGGACGCCAGGCAGCTCGAGGATCTTCTGGACCGCCTCGTCTCTAAGGACGTCGCCCATCCCGCAGCCGGGTGCAGTCATCGACATGGTCACCGCCACCCGGTACCCTCCGGAGAGAGCCTGGCTCACATCGCAGCTGTAGATCAGGCCGAGATCGACGACGTTGACCGGAATCTCCGGGTCGAAGACCGCTCGCAGTCGCTCGAGCACGTCGTCGGCATCGAGAGGGCCGGAGCCAGCGGGCTGCTGCTTGGCAACGATCTCCATGCCGAGCGCGTCAGCGTCGGCACCGTCGACGCGCGCCAGGAGCCCGTGGCCGACTTCGACGGTGAAGCTGCCGCCGAGCTGCTGGACGATGGCGACCCGCTCGCCTCGCGCAAGGACGCCAGCACGGCCACTCGGAATGAGCACCACCGGACAGGACCGCTGCAGCTCGACGACCTCGTTCATCTCGCGGCACCTTCTGTGGCCGCAGAAGCGCTGGACGCTCTGCCGCCAGCGGGCGCCGGGGCGGCCCCGTCCTGGCGAGTGAGGACAACCCGATCCAGCTGCGCGCTGGCAAGGAGCTCGGCGTACTGGCGGATGGGGCCGTCGGCAAAGCCGTCTATGACTTCACGGGCAAAACCCGAGACGAGCAGCGCCCGAGCCTGTTGGTAGGAGATGCCTCGGGAGCGGAGATAGAACACGGCGCCGGGATCGAGCTGCCCGACGGCTGCGCCGTGCGCGCAAGCGACGTCGTCGGCAAAGATCTCGAGCCGAGGGCGAGTGTCGACCTCGGCGCGATCCGAGACAAGCAGGTTCTTGTTGATCTGCTGAGCGTCGGTGCCGTTCGCGCCGGCACGGACGACGATGTGGCCGTTGAACACCCCCCGGCCATCGCCGCCGGCCACGCCCTTGTAGAGCTGGCGACTTCGGCAGCCTGGCGCGGCATGGTCAACCAGGACCGGGTTGTCGTGGACCTGGCCAGCGCCGGTGAGGAAGAGCCCGCTCAGCTCGATCTCCGCATCTTCGCCTTGCAGTGCCACCTGAACCTCATGGCGGCCGATCCGGGCGCCGACGGCGAGCAACCGGGAGGAGAAGTGGCTGGCCCGGCCGGGGCGAACCTCGAGCGAGGAGAAGTGGAAGCCGTCCGTGCTGTCGGCCTGCATGACGTAGTGGTCAACCTGAGCCTCGTCATCCATCATCACCTGGGTGAGGGCGTTGGTGACCGATGGGCGGCCGGGGGCGCCGAGGTAGTTCTCGATCACGGTGGCTCGTGAAGCCGCCCCGGCGGCGACCACGACCCGGGGATGCGACCACCGCTCAGCGCCACCCGGCGCGCTTAGAAGGACTACTTCGATCGGCTCTTCGACAACTGCGCCAGCAGGTAGGTCGATCAGCACTCCGTCTGTCGCGAGCGCGTCGCTGAGGGCGCGCAGCGCGTGCGGGTACCCGCCCGAACGCCACGACCACAGGGACGCGAGCTGACGGGGGTTGTCGGCGAGCGCGTCTTCGAGCCTTAGGATTCGCGCTCCGCCGGGCAGGGCGGCCCGCTGCGACAGCTCCGGGGCCAGGTGCCCGTTCACCATCACCAGGCGGACTGCCCCGAGCCGCGGGCCGAGCAGGTCGAGCAGGTCGAGCACTGCCAGGCTCGGCCGGCGGCCGGTCGTGCCGGTACCGTCGACGAGAGGCACTGCGAGAACCGGATCGATGCTCGTGTACCGCCAGTCTTCCTGCTTGGAGCTGGGAAACCCGTTCGCCCTCACCCACGCCGCTGCACGGCGGCGCGAGACGCTCAGCCACGCCGGGTCCGACGGCTGTCCGAGCGGTGGGAGCTCCAGCTCCTGGCTCGGGCGGGCTGCCACCGCCTGAGCTCTTGGCGTCATCTCCGTGGGCCGATCAGCGCCGAAAGCCCGGCGGCGGGCATCGCCTCGAGGTCTGCGTAGCCGTGGGCTTCGAGCTCGGCAGCGAGCTCGGGACCTCCAGAGCGAACGATCCGCCCGCCCGCAAGAACATGCACACGGTCGGGGACGACATGGTCCAAGAGACGCTGGTGGTGGGTGATGAGGACCACGGCGGTGCCGGGAGAACGCAGCGAGGTGACGCCTTTCGCCACGACTCGCAGCGCGTCGATGTCGAGGCCGGAGTCGGTCTCGTCCAAGATGGCAAGGCGAGGCTCCAATACCAGCATCTGGAGTATCTCGTTGCGCTTCTTCTCTCCCCCGGAGAACCCGTCGTTGACCGAGCGGTCCATGAGCGAGCGGTCCATCTCGACCAGTCGGCACTTCTCGTCCGCGAGCTTGAGGAACTCGACGGGACCGATCTCGTCGAGTCCGCGGGCCCGCCGCAGCGCGTTGAGAGCCGTACGCAGGAAGTACATGTTGGCCACGCCTGGGATCTCGATGGGATGCTGGAAGGCGAGGAAGACCCCCGCCGCCGCACGCTCCTCGGGAGTCATCGCGAGCAGGTCGGCGCCGTCGTACAACACCCGGCCGGCGGTCACCCTATAGGGGTCCCGACCGGCGAGGACATGTGCGAGGGTGCTCTTTCCCGACCCGTTGGGGCCCATGACGGCGTGCACCTCGCCGGCTGCCACCTCCAGGCTCAGCCCAGAGAGGATCTCGGTGTCGCCGATGCTCGCGTGCAGGCCCTCTATGACAAGCATCAGCCGACGGCTCCTTCGAGGCTCACCGACAACAGGCGCTGGGCTTCGACGGCAAACTCCATGGGCAGCTTCCTGAATACCTCGCGGCAGAAGCCGTTCACGATCATCGAGGTCGCCTCCTCCTCGCCGATACCCCGCTGGCGGGCGTAGAAGAGCTGGTCGTCTGAGACCTTGGAGGTGGTTGCCTCGTGCTCGACCTGGGCCGAGGAGTGCTTGACCTCGACGTAGGGGAAGGTGTGGGCGCCGCACTCGGGCCCTATGAGCAGCGAGTCACAGCGAGTGTGGTTGCGGGCACCCTCGGCCGAGCGCAGCATCTTCACCAGCCCCCGGTAGGTGTTCTGGCCGTGGCCGGCGGAGATCGCCTTTGACACGATGGTGCTGGTCGTGTTCTTGCCGATGTGGATCATCTTGGTGCCGGTGTCTGCCTGCTGGTGGGCCGCCGAGAGGGCGACGGAGTAGAACTCGCCCACCGAGTCGTCGCCCTGGAGGACGACCCCGGGGTACTTCCAGGTGATCGCCGAGCCGGTCTCGACCTGGGTCCAGGAGATCTTGGAGCGCGCCCCGGCGCAGCGTCCCCGCTTGGTCACGAAGTTATAGATCCCACCTCTTCCGTCTGCATCTCCGGGGTACCAATTCTGCACGGTCGAGTACTTGATCCGGGCGTCGTCCATCGCCACCAGTTCGACCACAGCAGCATGCAGTTGGTTGTCGTCGCGCATCGGGGCGGTGCAGCCTTCGAGGTAGCTCACCTCGGCACCGGCCTCAGCGATGATGAGAGTCCGTTCGAACTGGCCGGTGCCAGCCGAGTTGATCCGGAAGTAGGTGGACAGCTCCATCGGGCAATGCACGCCCGCCGGCACATAGCAGAACGATCCGTCGGTGAACACCGCCGAGTTGAGCGCGGCGAAGAAGTTGTCCTTGTAGGGCACCACCGATCCGAGATGGGCACGCACCAGGTCGGGGTGGTTGCGCACCGCATCGGAGAACGAGGAGAAGATCACCCCCGCCTCGGCCAGTCTTGCCTGAAAGGTGGTGGCGACCGACACCGAGTCGACCACCGCGTCGACTGCCACGCCCGACAGGCGCTCCTGCTCGGCCAGGGAGATCCCGAGCTTGTCGAACATCGCCCGGAGCTCAGGGTCCACCTCCTCCAGGCTTCCCGGCGCCACCTTCGCCTTGGGTGCCGCGTAGTAGATGATCTCGTCGTAGTCGATCGGCCCGTAGGCCACGTTCTGCCATGTCGGCTCGGAAAGCGTGCGCCAGTGCCGGTACGCCCGTAGTCGCCAGTCAACCAGCCAGTCCGGCTCGTCCTTCTTGGCCGAGATGAGCCGGATCACCTCCTCGTTCAGGCCCTTGGGGGCGAGGTCGGTGGCGATGTCGCTGACGAACCCGTACGCGTACTCGCGCCCGGCCAGCTCGGCCAGGTCGCTCCGGGTGGTGCTCATGCGTGTGCGCCCACGGGCCGGCCGATGCGCACCCGCCACACCCGGGGGCCTTGTTCGAGGTAGTCCCAGGTGTACTCGCCGGCGTGCTGCGCCTCGAACTGGTACCGCAAGGGCTTCGGATCGTGGTCGTTCACGAGCACCAAACCGCTGCCTGCGCGAAGAGCGCCGTAGGCGGCAAAGATCGACTCGTGGCGCTGCCCGTGGGGGAGCCGGCGGACGTCGAGCTCGGCTTCAGCTCCAGGAGAACCGCCGGCAGCAAGTGTGGGCGAAGCAACCGCACCGCCGGGCCGGCCGATGCGTACCCGCCAGACGGTCGGACCTTCTTCGAGCACCTCCCAGGTGAACTCACCGGCGTGCTCGGCCTCGAACTGGTACCGCAAGGGCTTCGGATCGTGGTCGTTCACGAGCACGAAACCGCTGCCTGCGCGAAGAGCGCCGTAGGCGGCAAAGATCGACTCGTGGCGCTGCGCCGGCGCAAAGGGCCGCACGTCGAGAATCTCGTCGGCGGGCGAGCTCGCACCGCCCGCACGGGGCGAGAAGGCGATCGGCTCCGCCGCGGCGAAGCGAGCAAGGCGATGCAGAGCAGCAGTCGCGCGTACGGCGAGATCGGGCCTCGCGCTCCGCAGCGCCACCCACGCTCGGGCGACCAGCCGGCAGGCCAGGTCGCCCTCCCCGGCGTCGGCCAGCGCAGTGGCCGCGTCCACCAGTAGGTCGAGCAGGGTCGCGTCGCCGTCGGGGAGCGAGGCGTCCTCGGTGATAGACGCCTCCTGGTGGGCCTCCTCGGTGAGCTGGTGCATCTGTGCCAGCAGCTGGGACAGGCTCACCGCTTCCTCGGCCTGCAGCCGAGGCAGGAGGAGATCGTTCTCCTTTGCCACGTGGGCCGTAAACAGCTCACCGATCGACACCGCGAGCTTCGCAGCATCGGCTGGGCTCTGCGAGGCCGCGAGACCTTCGACTGCTGTCGTCAGTTGCCGGTGCTCGGCGATCATCTCCGTCACTCTCGCAGCTAGCCCGGGAAGTCTGCCAGCTGCCTCGTAGATGGAGCGTTCCTCGGCCATCGCGTGCGGGAGCACCTCTTCGGCAACATAGGCGACCAGCTCGGCCACCACCGGCTCGTAGTGCCCGCCAGAACCGGCAACCGCTCGCAGCGTGGCCACTCTCCGCCCCACCTCGTCCTCGAGGCTGCGGTGGTGGGCAAGCATTGCAGCGAAGGCCTCGCCGTCGGTGACTGTCATCGGTTGATCCTCCTCGTACGCCGGTCCAGCAGACCTCGTCTCCTCACATGGAGACTATCTTTAGCTTATACTAGAGAAACAAGGACGCTGGTAACGGCTGCGCCGCCATCGCTCGCGGGCTGTCTGAGCTCACCGATGTGCGAGAGGGGCTCGTCCTGAGCGATAGTGTTGTTCTGTTTCGACCTAGAATATCGTCTCGGATGCGGACCGACCGCGAGGGCCTCGACATCGAGCAGCAGGTCGCCCACCTGCGGGGCGCCTTGACGCTGTTGACGGTCGGCCATGGCACTCTCAGCAGCGGCGAACTGGTGGGGCTGCTCGAAGGAGCGGGCGTGAAGCAGGTGATCGACGTAAGGAGCGCCCCGGGCAGCCGGCGTCACCCCCACTTCAGCCGCTCGAAGATGGAGTGCTGGCTTCCTGCTGCGGGGATCGGCTACCGCTGGGAGCCGGAGCTGGGTGGGTTCCGACGGCCTCTTGCAGGCTCTTTGAACACAGGCCTGCGCCATGCGTCCTTCCGCGGCTATGCCGACTACATGGAGAGCATCTCCTTTGGCGTCGCGTTCGAGCGACTGCTCGATGACTGCTCTCGGCGCCGCACGGCGGTCATGTGCGCCGAATCCCTCTGGTGGCGATGCCACCGGCGCCTCATCGCCGACGCCGCGGTCCTGGCCGGGGGAGCCTCCGTGTGGCACCTCGGTCACGAGCACCGGTTGACAGCCCACCGCGTGACCGACGCAGTGCGGACCGTCGAGATGGCAGGGATCACACGGCTCATCTACGACGTAGGGACTCCCGGGCACAGTCGATCGGGCTCCCCTGCATGATGGATGCACAGAAGAGCTGGGCGAGCAGAAGCCGGGCGTGAAGGTTCGGAGAAGGAGGGTCATGGTGTCCGGTCGATCCCGCGCAGAGCGGCTCGGTGGCGATCCGCAGCTCCTCGCAGACACTGGCCTGGTCCGGGCTGCCCGCTACCTGCAGCGAGGAACGCCGTCTGAGGACGGGCGCGAGCTGCACCGGAAAGGTGGGCGTCAAGCTGAGGAGTTCTACCGGGAGCGCTGGCGCCACGACAAGGTGGTCCGTTCCACCCACGGGGTGAATTGCACAGGTTCGTGCTCGTGGCAGGTCTATGTGAAAGATGGGATCATCACCTGGGAGACGCAGGCGGTCGACTATCCCTCGGTGGGTCCCGACTCCCCGGAGTACGAACCCCGCGGGTGCCCGCGGGGGGCGTCGTTTTCCTGGTACACGTACTCGCCTGCTCGGGTGCGCCACCCATACGTCCGGGGCGTCCTGCTCGAGCTCTTCCGCAAGGCCAAGGACCGCCACGGCGGCGATCCGGTGGCGGCCTGGGCAGAGATCAGCTCCGATCCCGAGGTGGCCTCCACCTACAAGTCGGCCCGAGGCCGGGGCGGCTTCGTGAGAGCCGGCTGGGCCGAGGTGCTCGAGCTGGTGGCGGCCGCCCACGTCCACACGGTTGCCGCCTACGGGCCGGACCGCACGGCCGGTTTCACGGTCATCCCAGCGATGTCGATGGCCTCCTACGCGGCGGGAACCAGGTTCTACTCCCTGCTCGGGGGCACCATCTTGTCGTTCTACGACTGGTACGCCGACCTGCCGCCGGCCTCCCCCCAGGTCTTCGGCGACCAGACCGACGTGCCCGAGTCGGCCGACTGGTGGAACGCCTCCTATCTCATCATCTGGGGCACCAACCTGCCGATCACCCGCACCCCCGACGCCCACTTCATGACCGAGGCTCGCTACCGGGGACAAAAGGTCGTGGTCGTCTCTCCCGACTACTCCGACCACACCAAGTTCGCCGACGACTGGCTGGCCGCCAACCCCGGCACCGACGCGGCACTCGCCATGGCGATGGGCCATGTGATGCTGACCGAGTTCTACCGGGACCGCCAGGTGGCCCGCTTCGAGCACTATGCGCGTACCTACACCGACCTGCCCTTCCTGGTGTCGTTGCGGGAGAGGGGGGACGGGTTCGTGCCCGACCACTTCCTCAGCGCCGCCGACCTCGGCGACACGGCCAGCGAGACCAGCGATGAGACGGCGCGCTGGAAGACGGTGGTCCTCGACGAGGCGACCGGGAACCCGGCGGTGCCGAACGGCTCGATCGGCTTCCGCTGGGGGGAGGAGGGCAAAGGCAGCTGGAACCTTCACCTCGGTGCCATCAACCCGGTGCTGAGCGTTTACGGCCGTCCGGGCGTCGAAGCGGTCGGAGTCGACCTGCCCCGCTTCGACCTCGGCGGCGA
The DNA here is from genome assembly GCA_021818615.1 of Actinomycetes bacterium. Classification (GTDB taxonomy): domain Bacteria; phylum Actinomycetota; class Acidimicrobiia; order Acidimicrobiales; family Bog-793; genus JAKATT01. Next base: position 8,435 of record JAKATT010000150.1, read on the forward strand.
CGGAGGCGGAGTGCTCCGGCGAGGCGTCCCGACGATCGAGCTCCAGGGGCGTCGGGTCACAACGGTGTTCGACCTTGTCATGGCCCACTACGGGGTCGCTCGACCCGGCTTGCCTGGCGATTGGCCGGCCGGCTACGACGACGCCGAGGCGCCCTGCACGCCGGCCTGGGCCGAGCAGATCACGTCGGTACCCGCGGCGGCGTGCACCCGAGTGGCCCGTGAGTTCGCCCGCAACGCAGAGGTGTCGGGCGGCAGATCGATGATCGCCATGGGTGCGGGCACCAACCACTGGTTCCACTCTGACCAGAACTACCGGAGCTTCCTCTCGCTGCTCATGCTGTGCGGCTGCGAGGGAGTGAACGGCGGTGGGTGGGCCCACTACGTCGGCCAGGAGAAGGTCCGGCCCCTCACCGGCTGGTTCACGCTCGCCTTCGCATACGATTGGGCGCGGCCGACCCGGCATATGCCCGCCACCCCTTACTGGTACCTGGCAACCGACCAGTGGCGCTACGAGGTGGCCCGGGCCGACACCCTCTCCTCCCCGCTCGGTGAGGGTCGGTTCGCCGGCAAGTCGGTGGCGGACCTGAACCTCTATGCGGTCCGGCAGGGATGGATCGCATCACACCCGGCTTTCGACCGCAACCCGCTCGACCTGGCGACCGAGGCGGAGGCCGTCGGCAAGAGCGTTGACGAGCACGTAGTCGAAGAGCTTCGAGCAGGACGCCTCCGCTTCGCTGCCGGCGACCCTGACGACCCGGCCAGCTTCCCGAGGGTGCTCACCGTTTGGCGCTCCAACCTGCTCGGGTCATCGGGCAAGGGGCACGAGTACTTCTTGTGCCACCTGCTCGGAGCCGACAACTCGGTGACCGCAAAGGAGTGCCCGCCCGATGCCCGGCCGAGCGAGGTCGTCTGGCGGGAGACGGCTCCGACCGGCAAGCTCGACCTGCTCGTCAACATCGACTTCCGGATGGTGTCGACGAGCATCTACGCCGACGTCGTGCTGCCGGCGGCGACCTGGTACGAGAAGCACGACCTGTCCTCGACCGACATGCACCCCTTCGTGCACAGCTTCAACCCGGCGATCGCCCCGCCGTGGGAGGCCCGCAGCGACTTCGACATCTTCTCCGACCTCGCCACCGAGGTTTCCCGGCTGGCCGAAGGGCGCCTCGGGGTGCGCCGCGACGTGATGGCGGTGCCGCTGCTCCACGACACCCCAGACGAGTGCGCCCAGCCGGGCGGGCGGGCGCGCGACTGGGCGGCCGGCGAGTGCGAGGCGGTCCCGGGCAAGACAATGCCGCGCTTTGTCGTGGTGGAACGGGACTACCCGCATCTGGCCGAGCGGTGGCGGGCGCTCGGCCCGCTCATCGACGAGCTCGGGGCGACCACAAAGGGCGTCACGTTGCCGATCGGGGCCGAGGTGGACTGGCTCGCCCGCCGCAACGGCACGGTACGAGGTGGTGTGGCAGACGGGCGCCCGCGCATAGACCGCGACGATCGGTTCTGCGAGGCAATCCTCGCTCTGTCGGGCACGACCAACGGTCGGCTGGCCGTTGCCGGCTTCGAGACCCTCGAGGAACGAACCGGCGTGGCGTTGGCGGACCTCGCGCACGAGCGCGCAGGGGACCGGATCACCTTCGCCGACACCGTCACCCAGCCCCGCTCGGTCATCTGCTCCCCGGAGTGGTCCGGCGCGGAGTCCGAGCGACGCCGCTACTCACCGTTCACCGTCAACGTCGACCGTCGCAAACCGTGGCACACGCTGACAGGCCGCCAGCACTTCTTCTTGGACCACGACTGGATGGCCGAGCTCGGCGAGGGCCTGCCCACCTACCGGCCGCCCCTTGGCATCGCCGCAGCCTTCGGCGACCAGCGCCGAGGTGACCTCGTCGAGCCGCAACTGGTGGCGCGGTACCTCACGCCGCACTCGAAGTGGTCGATCCACTCGGAGTACCAGGACAACATCCACATGCTCAATCTGTTCCGTGGGGGGCCGGTGATCTGGCTGAACGATCTCGACGCAGCCCGTATCGGAGTGGCCGACAACGACTGGATCGAGGCATACAACCGAAACGGGGTGACGGTGGCGCGTGCCGCGGTCACCCATCGCGTGCCGCCGGGCGCGGTGCTCATGTACCACGCCGTCGACCGGCACCTGCAGATGCCGGTCTCGGAGGCATCAGGGCTGCACGGAGGAACCGACAACTCGCTTACCCGGGTGGTGATGAAGCCGAGCCACATGATCGGCGGCTATGCCCAGCTGTCGGCCGGGTTCAACTACTACGGGCCGACGGGCTCTCAGCGCGACGAGCTGGCAGTCATCCGCCGCCGCTCGCAGCAGGTGGAGTTCTGATGCGAGCGCAGCTCGGTCATGATGGAGGAGGACCACCATGCGAGTGATGGCCCAGGTCTGCATGGTCATGAACCTCGACAAGTGCATCGGCTGCCACACCTGCTCTGTGACCTGCAAGCAGACGTGGACCAACCGGCCCGGTACCGAGTACGTCTACTTCAACAACGTCGAGACCAAGCCCGGGCTTGGCTACCCCGCCCGATACGAGGACCAGGAGCGGTGGAAGGGCGGCTGGACCCTCGACCGCAAGGATCGCCTGAAGCTCAGGGGCGGCAGTCGCCTCAAGCGGCTGGCGACGATCTTTTACAACCCTGACCTGCCCACGATCGAGGACTACCACGACCCGTTCACCTACGACTACGCCAACCTCATAACGGCGCCCGCCGGCACGAAGGCCCCTTCGGTGTCGGCCCGATCCGCTCTGACGGGCCGGGAGATGAACCCAACCTGGGGTGCGAACTGGGAGGACGATCTCGCCGGCGCCCCCGAGCGGGCGCTTGGTGACCCGAACATCGTGGCCATGGCGGAGAAGGTGCGCCTCGACTTCGAGTCCGTGTTCATGTTCTACCTGCCCCGCATCTGCGAGCACTGTCTCAACCCCTCCTGTGTCGCCTCTTGCCCGTCGGGGGCTATGTACAAACGCGAGGAGGACGGCATCGTCCTCGTCGACCAGGACCGCTGCCGGGGCTGGCGGTTCTGCGTATCGGGCTGCCCGTACAAGAAGGTGTACTTCAACCACCGCACCGGCAAGGCGGAGAAGTGCACGCTGTGCTTTCCCCGCATCGAGGCCGGGCTGCCCACCATCTGCTCGGAGACCTGTGTGGGCCGGCTGCGCTACCTCGGCCTCGTCCTCTACGACGCCGACGCCGTGCTCGCCGCCGCGGCGACGCCGGACCCTGCCGATCTCTACGAGGCACAGCTGTCGGTGCTCCTCGACCCTCACGACCCGGAGGTGGCCGCCACTGCCGAAGCCCAGGGCATCCCGCACGACTGGGTGGCGGGCGCCCGGCGATCACCGGCCTACGCGCTCATCGCCCGCCACCGGGTGGCATTGCCGCTCCATCCCGAGTACCGCACCATGCCGATGGTGTGGTACGTGCCACCGCTCTCGCCGGTGGCAGATGTGACGGCAGCAGCCGGCTACGACGACGCCGATGCCGTCTTCGCTGCGATCGACGCCCTGCGCATCCCGATCGAGTACCTAGCCAACCTGTTCACCGCCGGACGTGTCGCGCCCGTGCGCGACGCGCTCCGCCGCCTCGCCATGGTGCGCTCCGTCATGCGCGCCCGCCAACTCGGCCAGCATGCCGCCGCCGACCCGGCCGATGTCGGCCTCTCCGACGACGACGCCGAGGACCTTTTCCGCCTGCTGGCGATCGCCCGATATGAGGACCGCTACGTCGTGCCTGCTGCGCACGCCGAGGACGCCGGGCGGCTCCTCGCCCAGCACGCCCTGTCGGGCTGCGCGCTCGAGTCCGATGCTGGGCCGGGAGTCGGACGGCACGGACGGGCCACTGAGGCCCTCCCAGACTTTCACCTCCTCCAAGAGGGCTCCGCCGATCGCTCCGTCGCCGGACGTGACGGGATCGGGCGCCTGCATCTGCGGATAAGCGATGCGCCAGCTTCGCCTGCCTCCCCGGCGGCCCCTGGAGACCTGCCATGAGGCGCTCTTCTTCGGCTGTCGTCTTCGGCTGCGCCTCGGTGCTGCTCAGCTACCCCGATGAGCACTTCGGTGACGAGCTCGCCAGTGTGAGCCGCGCCCTTGAAGGCTTGCCCCACAGCGTCCCGCGCAACCGCCTTGCCGGTGTGACGAGCTGCTTGGCCGACATGGCGCCGATGGACGCCGCCGCCTCTTATGTCGACACCTTCGACCTCCGGAGAGGGACGAGCCTCTACCTGACCTACTACCGCCACGGCGACACCCGCGAACGGGGCATGGCCCTAAGTGCCCTCG
>JAKATT010000147.1 GCA_021818615.1 Actinomycetes bacterium
TCCGGCAGGCTCCCGCGGCGCTGCCTCCGCGCCGAAGTGCGCCACCTCGGGAGTTGTGATCTGGATCGACACCCAGGGCAACGGCGCGGCTGGCAGCATCTATTACAACCTCGAGCTCACCAATCTCTCCGGGCGTTCATGCACCCTCGACGGCTACCCGAAGGTGGCCGGGGTTGGCCTCTCCGGCAAGAGTCTCGGCAGCCCGGCCTCACGCGACACCACCAAGCCCCCGCGCCTGGTCACCCTGGCGAACAGGGCGAGCGCGATCGCGGTCCTTCGGATCGTCGAAGCCGGCGTTTACTCCTTCTCGACGTGCCATCAGGTGACCGCGGCGGGCCTGCGCGTCACACCGCCCAACCAGTTGGCGTCGAAGGTCGTCCCGTTCCCCTTCCGGGCGTGCTCGCGCAAGGGGCCGGACTATCTCTCCGTCCAGGTGGTGACGAAGGGATAGCCGGGGCCGGAGGCTGCGGAGGCTGTCCGGTTCACCGTGGATTCTCGGGTGGTTCGCGGTAGGGACGGCCCTTACGGGCCGCCCCCCGCACAGATCCCAGCGAGCGGAACTACCGCACTGGGCTCCTGCCTCAGGTTCTGGCAGCAAAGCGCACCTTGGGAAGGAGATGCACGTTGCGGGCAGGGGCTAGCCATCGCTTGGCCAGACGGCCCATCCGCTCCCAGTTGAGACGATCGCGCTCGCTGCGGCGCCGGAGCGCCTTGAACCAGGCTCGCGTCACCTGGCAGGGTGCCGCGAAATGAGCTCCGTGGACGCCGTGTGCACGGGTAACCGGTCAGAAGGCAGATATAGCTGTGGGCAGATTATCGCTAAATAGGGCTGGCGAATACCGATATGTATTGATAGTATGCAGGTCTGGCCTACTCCTATCGGAGCCCTGATCGCGACCAGCTGTTCCTCTTGCCCCCGAGCGTCTGGGACTGGCTGCCCGAGGATCACCTGGTGTGGTTCGTCCTCGACGTCGTGGCGATGATGGACCTCTCCGCCTTCCACGCCAAGCACCCCAACGACGGTGTGGGGAGGAGCGCCTACGACCCGGAGATGATGCTGGCGCTGCTCATCTACGCCTACTACACGGGGACGCGATCGTCGCGACGGATCGCCTCGGCGTGCCGGACCGACCTCGCGATGAAGGTGATCGTCTGCGACGTGGTCCCCGAGCACGACGCGATCGGGCGGTTCCGGGCCGATCGCGAGCGGGCGATCGTCGACGTGTTCGTCGCGGTGCTGATGCTCTGCGCGAGGGCAGGCCGCGCCCCCCGGGCCGGGCCCCGAAGGACCCACGCCGGGCGCGCGACAGAGCACAGGCCGACCTCGCCGCGACGGAGGCCCGGGCCGAGGCCGCGACCTCGGTGCTCTTCCGGCTCGAGGCAAGAGAACAGGTGCGCAGGGCCAAGGCTTCCCTCGCCAAGGCGGCCAAGGCCGCGAAGGACGCCCCCCGGCCGCCTGAACCGCAGGCCAATGTCACAGACCCCGAGTCGCGGATCATGAAGACGGCCTCCGGATGGGTGCAGGGCTACAACGCCCAGGCAGCGGTGAACGAGAGCCGGATCGTCGTCGCCGCCCTCGTCACCAACGCCGGCAACGACGTCGGCCAGCTCCTTCCGCTGATCGCGGCGACAGAACACAACGCCGCAGCAGCAAAGATCCAAGGGGAGATCAGCACCGTGCTCGCCGACGCGGGGTACTGGTCCGAGGCCAACGCGACCGCACCGGGGCCTGATCGGCTGATCGTCACCACAAAGGACTGGAAGCAGAGGAAGGCTGCCCGGGAGATGGGCACGACGTCCGGCCCGCCACCGGCCGGCGCGAGCCCGCTCGAGCAGATGGAGCACCGCCCGCGCACGGAGGCCGGGATGATCGCCTACGCGAAGCGCTCGTGCACCGTGGAGCCGGTCATAGGCCAGACGAAGGAGAACCGGGGCATCCGACGGTTCATGCGCAGGGGCGTCTCCGCAGCCCAGAGCGAGTGGTCGCTCATCTGCGCGACGGGCAACATCGCCAAGCTGTTCGCCCATGCCGACGGGCGCGACCTGGCACAGGTGCTCACGACCTAGCCGCCACCGAGGCCCCGGTCGGCCCCAGGGCGAACGCCGGGCCGACCGGGGACCGAAGCCTACGAGCGGCTCTGCGCATCCCTCAGCGGTCCTCGCCGAAGCCTGCCCGAGTCTCCCTGCTGTTCAGAGCCCCGGCTCCTTGCCCATAGAAAGAGCGCTGCGAGACCTCATCGACTCCGATTGGCTCAATTCAGCTACCCCCGTGGCAAGCCCCGGACTGCTCGGCAAAAGGCTCCAGCTCATTTCGCGGCAGCCTGTTAGGAGATCTGGTGGCCGTCAGCAAGGAGAACTCAGTGGCCGTTTACAAGTGCGAAACTTGACGTATACTACCTGACGTATTGCTCCCCTTGTTCCCCGAGCGACGTATGTGCCAGCTTGGCGATGGAGAGTACGAATGAGATACTGCGTGGGTTGCGGGACAGCGTTGGCGCCTGAGGCTCGGTTTTGCCCGTCATGCGGCGCCGGGCAGGCCGAGAGTGCTGGCCCTGCCTCGAGCCCGATCCGTGAGCGCACAAGGTCCGGTGTCCCGGTCACAGCTGGCGCCGCTTCCCTCGGCGCGTTGCTCGCCAGAGCAAGACAGCGCCTGTGCAGCGGAGATCTGATAGCCGGCGTTGCGAGCGCCGTGCTGCTCGTCGCCCTGTTCCTCCCCTGGTACCGGCTCTCGATCAACCTTTCCAGGGCGATGCTCCCGGCCGGCTCGTACGCACCGGTCTTTGCTGCCAGCGCGACGACGTCCGCTCTTGGCACTGCTGCAGGGGGCTGGCGCTACCTCATCTTGCTCCTATGTCTCGGTGTACTGGGCTACCTCGCGAGCCGCGTGCTGATCGATCGTCCGCCCCGGCTCCCTGCAGCGCACCGGCAGGTCCTCACGGTGCTCACGGGCCTGAGTGCGCTCCTTGACCTCCTCGCCTTCGTTGCCAAGCCCGCGCCGAGCGTGCCGGCAATGTCGGCAATGTTGAGCCCCGCGATCACCGTCACCTGGTCCTACGGCGCCTTCGTCGGCATCATCGCCGGCCTCGCCGCGCTTGGGGGCGCTCTGCTGGCACGCGACGAACCCCATCTGCGCGAGACCCTCACCGAGGCCGCTGCAGGCGGCTCGCTCTCAACCGGCGCACTCGCGGGGCAGCCCCCGGCGTCGGTGGGCCCCGAAGAGAGCCTGCAGGCAGCGCCGCTGCCGAGCCCGAGTTTCTTCACCCGGGATGAGCCTTTCTCACCACCCCCGCCGCAGCCAGCATCTACACGCAGGTCCCTGGCAAGCATGTCTAGGGTGCTCCGTGCGGTGCCCCGTGCGTGGCGCTTTGCCGGGGCCGGCCTCGTCCTCGTAGCGGTCGCCGCGGTCGCCGTGACCCTCACCGTGACCAGCGGCTCCTCGGGGTCCGCGTCGCCCCGGTCGGCCGTCACGGGGTTCGTCCGTGCCTTTGGATCGCACGACCTTGCCGGAGCGCTTCGCTACCTAGACCCGAAAGACCGCCCATCGAGCGTGCAGGCGATAGCCTTCGGTAATGCCGTCACCGGCGAGATAGGAAGGCTCGTGGTCCGGAACTTCGCCACCGGGCCCGAGGTCGTCCAGGGAGACCATGCCGCGGTGCTCACCGCCGGCACGGTCTGCGTGCCCGGCACGCCCTGCCAGAACCTCGACGCTTTGCTAGCCGCGGTCGCGCGGGGATATGGCAGCTTCTTCTCACCGAGCGGGCCGGGTCCGCCGACCGGCCTCGTCGCGATCCCATGCATCGACTCCGGCGGCGGGTGGTACGTGTACGGGGGTGACGCCAGCTGGGTCCCGGACCTCCAACGCATCGCATCCGGGCGCGCAGCACCGAGCACCCCCAACAGCACGACGCCGTCCGCGCCCCCGACATCCTCGAGCGCACCGCCACCCACCCGGAGTACGAGCCGACCGGCGCCGAGCGGGGGGCCTGCCAAGCCGGCCGTGATGGCATCTCAGGTCCAAGAGGAGGCGACTACGCTCGACCTGCCGGCGGGTGCGTCGCTCTATGTCTTCGGCTACGCGACCGGAGGCGCCGTGGAAGCGAGCGATTTCGCGGCCGGCGAGGTCGCTGCGGTGGCAGACGCCAACGGCAACACCGTCGCGGAGGTGGCCCTCGGCACGGTCCGCTCGGATTCCTTCACCACGAGCGCGCTCGCCGAGGCGATCGCAGGTGTAGGGCTGTCGGGTTTCTCCTCCTACAAGCTCACCGACGGTGCCAACGGTGCGCTCGGTGCGAGCTCGGCCACCACAAGCTTCACCGTGAGCTCCTCGGGCAGCCTGGCGGTCGTCGTAGCGCTGGCAGGAGGCGAGCAGTCGCTCTCGCTCCGGGGCCTGCCCGGCATGAAGCTGCTCTCCAGCTCTCCTCCGGGCGCGCAGACCTCGATCCAGATCGCGGATGCCCACCTCGGGCCGGGCAGCTACACGGTGAGCGAGGTCACCAGTCCGCTGTCCGCGGCCAGCGATCCGGCGAACCAAGGGGATCTCGTGGCCGTGGTCGTTCTCGCGCCCGGGCGCCGATGACCGGGCAAGCGACAACCGCATCGTCGGGTGATAGAGGAGGCAGGGATGAGGAGGCGGGCATGAGGAGTGCTCTTGTTGGGCAGGCTTTTTCCAGGTCCTCTTCTTCGCTGAGGGCGGGCTTGGCGGCGATGGGAATACTGGCTGTGATCGGCGCCGTGGTCGTCGCCGGCGCGTCCCTGTCCTCCGCCACGGCCGCCACCACGTCCTCCGCCACGGCCGCCACCTCGGGCGGCTCGTGGTCGGCACCATCGCGGATCGACCGCGGCGCAGCCTCTCTCACCTCGGTGTCGTGCCCGAGCGCGAGCTTCTGCATGGCAGTGGACTCAGCTCCTCAGGGCGGCAGGGCGCTCACCTACGACGGCTCCACCTGGTCGGAGCCGGTCCTGATCGACAGCTCCGGCCTCAGCGCCGTGTCGTGTGCCTCGGCGAGCTTCTGCATGGCGGTCGACGGGTACAGCGCTCTCACCTACAACGGCTCGAGGTGGTCGGCGCCGGTCAGCATCGACCAATCGACCGGGAGCTACGGCCTTTCGTCGGTGTCGTGCCCGAGCGCGAGCTTCTGCGTGGCGGTCGACGGGAGCGGCAACGCGCTCACCTGGGACGGCTCCACGTGGTCCAAGCCGGCATCGGTAGATCCCCCCTTGGGCAGCAGTCCTGCGTTCACTTCGGTGTCGTGTGCCTCGGCGAGCTTCTGCGTGGCGGTCGACGGGAGCGGCAACGCTCTCACCTGGGACGGTTCCTCGTGGTCCAAACCCGTGAGCATCGACGGCGCCTGGCTCGACGCGGTGTCGTGCCCGAGCGCGACGACCTGCGTGGCGGTCGACAGCGAGGGAGACTTCCTCACGTACAACGGCTCTTCCTGGTCACCGCCGACCTTCACCGAGAGCTGCGGGAGCGGGTGCGTCGCCGAAGCGGAGCCGCTGGCAACGGTCTTCTGTCCGAACGCCACCCTCTGCAAGACCTTCGAGGTCGTTGGCCAAGGCGGCGTCGACGGCAGCGACGCGATCACGCTGAGCTCCAACGGCACCGCCTGGTCGGCGAGCGTGCCCAACCTCGTCGATAGCGCCGCCTCCGGTGTCACCTCGGTGTCCTGCGCTGCTGCCACTTCATGTGTCGCGGTGGACGGCGCGGGAGACTTCCTTGCCTTCAACGGGACAGGGTGGTCCGATCCAAAGCGCATCGACGGCAGCGGGACGAGCGAGCTCACCTCGGTGTCGTGTTCGAGCGCGAGCTTCTGCGCCGCGGTCGACCAGTACGGCTACGTGCTCGTCTACAACGGCACGACCTGGTCGCTTCCGGTGCTGCTGCCGTCGGGTCCGGGGGGTGGAGGCATGGGCACCGTTACCTCGGTGTCGTGTTCGAGCGCGAGCTTCTGCGCCGCGGTCGACCAGTACGGCTACGTGGCGACCTACAACGGCTCCAGCTGGTCCGCGCCGCTCCTCATCGACGGACAGACGGGCGTGTCCTACAACAATCTCACCGCGGTGTCGTGTTCGAGCGCGAGCTTTTGCGCCGCGGTGGACACATACGGCAACGCGCTCACCTTCAACGGCTCGACGTGGTCCAAGCCCGTACTGATCGACTCCTCCTACGGCCTCACCTCGGTGTCGTGCCCCTCCGCCAGCTCTTGCGTGGCCGTCGACGCTGCGGGGGGATCGTTCACCTACAACGGTTCCACCTGGTCCGCCAGGCGGGACATCGACGGTACTACCGAGCTCACCTCGGTGTCGTGTTCGAGCGCGACCTTCTGCGCAGCGGTGGATGCGAGCGGCGAGCCGCTCGTCTACAACGGCTCGACCTGGTCGGTGCCAGTCTACGTAGACGAAACCACCTCCCTCCTCTCGGTGTCGTGCTCCTCCGCGACGTTCTGCATAGCGGTGGACAGCGGCGTCAACGCGATCACCTACGACGGCTCGACCTGGTCGTCGCCTTCGCCGATCGACACGAGCAACTCCGGCCTCACCTCGGTGTCGTGTCCCAGCCCGAGCTTCTGTGCGGCGGTCGACGGCGGCGGCAACGCCCTCACCCACAGCGCCGCGCCGAAGTGCGCCACCTCGGGAGTTGTGATCTGGATCGACACCCAGGGCAACGGCGCGGCTGGCAGCATCTATTACAACCTCGAGCTCACCAATCTCTCCGGGCGTTCATGCACCCTCGACGGCTACCCGAAGGTGGCCGGGGTTGGCCTCTCCGGCAAGAGTCTCGGCAGCCCGGCCTCACGCGACACCACCAAGCCCCCGCGCCTGGTCACCCTGGCGAACAGGGCGAGCGCGATCGCGGTCCTTCGGATCGTCGAAGCCGGCGTTTACTCCTTCTCGACGTGCCATCAGGTGACCGCGGCGGGCCTGCGCGTCACACCGCCCAACCAGTTGGCGTCGAAGGTCGTCCCGTTCCCCTTCCGGGCGTGCTCGCGCAAGGGGCCGGACTATCTCTCCGTCCAGGTGGTGACGAAGGGATAGCCGGGGCCGGAGGCTGCGGAGGCTGTCCGGTTCACCGTGGATTCTCGGGTGGGCCTCGATGGTCATGATACGCAGCGGTGTGACGGTCAGCTCGCCGAGGCGAGCTCGCCTCGGCGAGCTCGGCGCGACGTCCGATCTCGGCCTGATGGCGGCTGTGACACGGTCGAGCTGACGTTGGCCCTGCACGCGGTGGCACTGGCCTTCGGAGGCAAGCATGCCAGCTGCCGCCCAGCGGAGCCCCATGTCGCCCGTCCGCCAGCGCTTCACGTTGCGGGCATGGGTCCTCGCGCTGTCGATCGTGGACTGGTATGTCATCTTGAGGGCCCCGACCCGTTGCCCCTCCGACCAGGGACGTTGCGTCGAGGACACTGTCATCGACGAGGCCGGTGAAGCAGGTCGCGCATCGTCGGCGAGGCTGGGACTGAAACCGAAGAGCAACACCGGCGATGACCTCCGCGGCCAGTGTCCTGGAGCGGAGACGCGCCGCTCAAGGACGACACTGCACCGCCTGTCGCTACCACGCAACGGACAAGCTCCTCACCTTCCTGGAAGGGCTGTAGTTATGTGGCTCAGCGCTCGCCCTCCCACTCAACAATGAGATCCTTCGGCGTTATGTGGAATTCCACATAACGCCGCCCTCGACCAGCGCATCGCCACCCGGTTCTCGATCAAGGCGATGGACATCGGCGAGTCGTCTTCCTATCTGCGCCACCACCTCGCACTGGCAGGGCGCGAGGCCCGTCAGAAAGGAGGTGCGCCACCGCCTACGAAGTGAACGCCGGCCATGAGGGGTGCGGACTTCTCATGGCCACCCCGCGCGGACTGCAACTTGGCCATTGACAAGGCTACTGCCCACCGCTGCCGGGAAAGAAGCGCTGAGCGTCCTCGTTCCTCTCCGGAGGGCACGCCTCAAGAGCGCTTCGCGTCCTTCGGACTCGCTCGCTTCGCTCGCTCGCTCTTGACCCGCGCCCTCCGGAGAGGGGAAAGGCGATCAAGGAGCGCCTGCGGCGCTCGTCACTTCAAGTGTGGACAGCCGGAATGGCACTACCGGCTCAGCCCGCCCACGGAAGAGTCAGGAGAGCCTAAAGTTCTCACTGACGACGAGGAGGAGCTTCGGGGCAGTCACAACGAGGGCGTCACCCGGGCTGTCCCTCGCGGCCTTGCCGGTGTGTCAACGGTGGCCGCTCATGCAAGATGGACTGCCACGGGAAGGCGCTTGAGACCGTTGGTGAAGTTGGTCCTTGTACGCGCTGGCTCACCGGCGAGCTCGAAGCGGGCGACCCTCTTCGCCAGTTCCTGTAAGACGATGCGCACTTCGAGACGCGCCAGGTGTGCTCCGAGGCAGATGTGCGGACCCCCGCGACCGAAGCTGAGGTGCCTGTTCGGAGAACGACCGACATCGAAGCGATCCGGATCGGAGAACTCGTCTTCGTCCCGGTTGCCCGAGACGAACCACATGACCACCTTGTCACCTTTGCGGATCTGCTGGTTGCGCACTTCGACATCCTCGGTGGCCGTACGACGCATGAAGTGCGTAGGGCACGTGTAACGGATGACCTCCTCTGTCGCCGAGTTGATGAGCGTCGGGTTCTCTCGCAGCCTCTCCCACTGCTCGGGGTTGTCGGCAAAGGCGAGAATTCCCTGGGCGAGGGCAATGCGAGTTGTCTCGTTGCCCGCGATCACGAGGATCGAGAAGAAGTTATCGAGGTCGCCCTCGCTCAGTCTGTCGTTGTCGACCTCGGCCTGCAGCACCAAGGAGAGGAGATCATCGCCCGGATGGGCGAGACGCTCTTTGACCAGCTCGCGTCCAAGCTCCCACAGTTGCTTGCCGTAGGGGCTGCGGAAGGGAAATTTACGGTACTCGTCTGTGTCGTCGCGGCCCCAGACGACGTCGGTGATCTCCGGGTCGGTGTTGGCGATCAGCTTGTCTCCGAGGTCGATGAACTCGTCCAGGCCGGCCTCCGGAAGTCCCATGATCCGCGCGAGCACGCGGATCGGCACCTCGCGCGCCACGTGCTCTACGAAGTCGAACTCGCCTAGCGGCAAAGCTGCTGCCAGGGTCACATCGGTGAGCGAGCGGACGAAGTGCTCGTACACCGAGACGGCCCGAGGAGTGAAGGTGCCCGAGACGATCTTGCGGAGCGCCGTGTGCGCCGGAGGGTCGCAGTCGATGATCGTACGCCGGGCAGCCATGTCCTCCTCGGTTGGCTCCTCGAAGGAGACTCCCATGGCCGACGAGAAGCGCTTGGTGTCGCGGCTCAGCTCGACGATGTCGCGATAGCGGTGCACCGACCAGAAACCGTGGTTAGGAGCTGTCTCGTCGAACCAGGCGACCGGCGCCTCACGCCGAAGGAGGGCGAACTCCTCGTAGGGGACGCTCTCCGCCCAGGCGTCCAGGTCGGTGAGATCGAACGACTGGCCCACGGTTCCCCCTCTGTCTGCCGACTGGGCCGTGCCCTGCCGGCCCGCATGCCCTTTGCGCCAGTACCTGGCGGCGCCCATGGCGAGCTGATAGTTTGGCACCAAACGACCGAGCCGGCAATGTTCAGGACAGCGCTGCCCCCACGAGCCACGAAAAGGCCGGATCGGGTTGGTCGGCCATCATCTCAGGGTGCCATTGGACTGCGAGCAGGCTCGTACCGGGACGCTCGAGTGCTTCGACCCTCCCGTCAGATGAGCGGCCTGTGACGCTCAGTCCGCCAGCCACAGCGTCCACCACTTGGTGATGGAGGCTGTTCACCTTGACGCGCTCACCATAGATCGAGGCGGCAAGCGACCCGGCGCTGAGGATCACCTCGTGCGCGAGCTCGCCGGCCGGTCGGTCGAATCGGGGGTGTCCATCTCCACTTTCGGAGCCGACGTCTTGGAGGAGGGTCCCTCCGTACATCACGTTGACGAGCTGGAGGCCGCGGCAGATGGCGAGCACCGGGAGGGACCGCTCAACGGCACCTGCGAGGAGAGCCAGCTCCCATGCGTCGCGATCAGGTTCCACCGGTCCGCAGCCCGGCGTCGGTGTGCGCCCGTAGTTGGCCGGGTCGATGTCGGCGCCGCCGCTCAGAACGAGAGCGTCGAGACGATCAAGCATCGCGTCGACCGGGGCATCCCTGTTGAGGCCGACAGGCAGGCCCCCTGCTGCGGCGGTCGCGTGGGAGTAGCCGACGAAGTGGAGGTCGAAAAGCTCCCCGTGCATGGCGGGGGGAGTCCAGTCGGCGAGCCGCAGGACGGGCCAGCGCCGACCGCTCACGCCGACGAGGGGCATGGCGCCCGGCGCCCTACGCCCGGCGGCCATGGGGCGGCTGCTGTCGCCGGTACGGCTGCGCGCCTGCCTGCTCGAGGTCGTCCGTGGCCCTTGCCGGCTCCTCACGCTCAGATCGTAGGGTTTGCGGGTCGACCCTCGAGCCGGCCGGTACAGTCCGGGGGGTGCGAGTGCTGGTCCTGCGCCATCACGAGGAGGACTCCGCTGGCCTCATCGGGGAAGCCTTCGAGAGGCGAGGTGCGAGCCTCTTTACGCACCTGTTCCCCGCCGATGGCCGGTTGCCTCTCCTCGAGGAGTACGAACAGGTGGTCGTCCTCGGCTCGAAGTGGTCGATCTACGACGAGGCCATCGGCTCATGGCTCCTTGACGAGCTCGCCTGGCTGCGCAGCGCCGACGAGAAGGGCGTGCCGGTGCTCGGGATCTGCTTCGGCGCTCAGGCGCTCACAGCTGCGTTCGGAGGGCGGGTGGAACGCGCCCGCGAAGTCGAAATAGGCTGGACGAGGCTCGAGCTGGTCGAGCCCCGCAGTTCGTCCGCCTCACCACCCGGCGGGATGGTCGTGTCCGAGGGCCCGTGGTTTCAATTCCATGGTGACCGCTGTGTGTTACCGGATACCGCCGTGCTGCACGCACGCAACGCCATCGGCCCGCAGGTCTTCTCGATCGGGCGGAATCTCGGCGTACAGTTCCATCCGGAGATCGACGCTGGGCAGCTGGCTCTATGGATGGACAATGGTGCCCGCGAGGCGATCGAGGCCGCCGGCAAGGATCCGGCTGTTCTGCTCGAGGAGACAGCTGGCGAGGAGGAGCTCGCCCGCCAGAGGGCGCAAGCGCTCGTCGACGCCCACTTGCTGCGGCTGGCCGCTCTGTCGCCTACGAGAGGCGTTGCCGACGAACGGGATGCGCCTCACCCGAAGACGGGCAGAGTCGCTGAGCAGCCGCGAGCAGGTCGATCCGTCGTCAGCGTCTCCAGCCCGAGCAGCACTCCCGGTGGTCGAGCAGGAGGTGCTCACCTTCGGTGAAGATCGATGCGTTCGCTCACATCTTGCCCAACCGCTACCTCGTTCGGCTCGAGGAGCTCTTCGGCACCAAGGCACATTCGGATGTCAACGGTGCTCGGATACAAGCCGTGGCCTCGCGAGGACGAAGCGCTCGAGAACCTCGACGCGCGTTGGCGGACGATGGACCTGTTCGAGGAGTACATACAAGTTCTCACCCTCGCCGCGCCGCCGGTCGAGGAGCTAGGTGAGCCCGGTGCCTCCGGGGAGCTCGCGAGGCGCGCCAACGACGAGATTGCCGAGATCGTCGCGGCACATCCCGACCGCTTTGTCGGCTTTGCAGCTGCCCTCCCGATGGGCGATCCGGAGGCGGCTGCAACCGAGCTCGAACGGGCGATGGGTGAGCTCGGGGCACTCGGAGCGCAGCTCCACACAAATGTCGCCGGACGGCCGCTCGACGACGAGCATTTCGCGCCGGTGCTCTCCGCAGCCGACGGGGCAGGTGCCGCTCTCTGGATCCACCCGACCCGCAGCCCGATCTGGTCAGGCTATCCGGTCGAGAGCCGTTCTCGTTACGGCATCTGGTGGTCGCTCGGTTGGCCCTGCGAGACATCTGTCTGCATGGCGCGCCTCGTCTATTCGGGCGTGATGGATCGTTACCACAACGTGAGCTTCCTCACCCATCATGCCGGCGCGACGGTGCCTCACTTCTCCGGCCGGCTCGCCTCGCCGATTGAGGACGAGAACCGGGAGTCCATCCTGGTCGGCTTGGCCGAGGATCCGATCACGTACTTCCACCGCTTCTGTGCCGACACAGCCATGTTCGGCGCCAGTCACGCCGTGAGATGCGCGATCGAGTTCTTCGGTCCCGAGCACGTGCTGTTCGGGACCGACATGCCTCTCGGGGGCCCGAAGGTCGTCGGAGACACCATCGCCGAAATCGAGGCGGGTGGGCTCGGAGCCGACACCCTCGAGCAGATCTTCTGGGGGAACGCGCTTCGCGTGCTCCATCCCAAGGTAGGGCCGATGCCACCGAGCGCCTCTCGCACATAGAGCCGGACAGAGGAACGAACGGGCCGAGCCGAGATGGAACTGTTCACCTGTCCCGGGGGATCAGCGGCTCTTCAGAGGACAGACAGGAGCAATCGGCCCGTCACCCTTGCCACCCGCCGGCTGGCTGCTCGAAGAAGACGTGCACCTGTCCGGTGCCGACGGCCGACTCGTAGTCGGAGCATTGCACGCCTGCAGCGCGGCACCTCCG
>JAKATT010000152.1:0-7168 GCA_021818615.1 Actinomycetes bacterium
GCCGCCGGCCTCGCCTGCTACCACGTTGGCTTCGCGGATGCGGTCGAGCAGCAGCGTCTTTCCATGATCGACGTGGCCCATCACGGTGACGACAGGCGGACGAGGGCGCAGCTCGGCCTCGTCCTCCGCGGACGCTGACGACTCGTCGCCGAAATAGCGGGCGCGAAGGGCCGCCTCCTGTTCCTCGCCGGGGTCAACCAGTCGCACGCGGGCGCCGATCTCCGCGGCGAACAGCTCGATCATGTCGTCGCTCAACGCCTGGGTCGCCGTGACCATCTCTCCCTGCAGGAGCAGGAAGCGCACCACGTCGCCCGCCGACCTGTTGAGCTTCGGGCCGAGCTGCTGGGGGGTCGAGCCACGCTCGACGATCACCTCGTTCTCGGGCACAGGAGCGTTCGAGGGCACGTATGCCGTGACCTGGATCGGCTCCAGCTCCTCCATGTTGCGCCGCCGCCTGCGCGGCCGCCGCTGCGGCGGTCGGCCCCGTCCGCCCGGCCCCCCCCGGTTCGAGCTCGGGGTGGCGCCGCCCGGAGCGCTCCCGAGCGCAGCACGTGACCCGAAACCTCCGGCTCCGGCGCCGCCACGGGAGCCGTAGCCGCCCGCGCCGGTGCTCCCGCCCCGCGGAGCGAAGCCTACGCCGCCTGGGCGGGCAGCACCGCCAGGGCGCGCCCCGGCCATGCCAGGGCGCGGCGCCCCCATGCCGGGTCGGCTGGCAGGCGCGCCGGGCCGGCCGGCGGGCGTTCCCGGACGGCCAGTGGACGGGATCGGGCGGCGGATGCCCGGAGGGGGAGGGATCGGGCGGCCGGACATGGAACGCGGCGGACCGGGAGGCGGCGGGATCGGCTTGCCGCTCTGGGACACAGGCCGCGGGCCTGGGGCCGGCTGGCTCTGCGGGCTCCGCGGGAGGCCCGGGGCAGGTACGTGCGGGACAGGCGCGCCCGCCTGGCCGCTCGACGACCGAGGAGGCGCCTGCGGCCTGCGGTCTGCACTAGGCTGCGCTGGCGCCTGCCCAGGGCCATGAGGTGGCGGCGGCTGCCTCAGAGGACCGGGCCTCGTCTCGCCGAGCTCGCTCGCCGGCCGGCTCACGACGAGGCGCTGACCCGGGCGCGGCTCATGACTTGCTGCCGGCCGGCCCGCTGAGCTTTCTGGCGGAGCCGGCGGGTGGACTTGCCCGCTGTCGCCGGCTGCAGGCTCGGTCGGCCCCAGCTGGTCGGCGGCGGCGGCGACCTCGAGCTCTCCTCCCGCGATCTCGGCGGGCGAGGCGGGTGCCTTCGCGCCGAGCGAGCCCGTGCGGGCCACATCAGCCCCGTCCGTGCCTGAAGGAGCGGGGCGGTCCTGCTCGGCGGACCTTGTCGGCGCCTCCGCCCTTGCAGGCGCCGGCTCGTCGGACGGGGTGGGACGCCTCAGTCCCTCGCGGTCGGTCTTCCGCCGGACGCGGTCCGCCTGCGCATCTTCGATCGAGGAGGAGTGGCTCTTCACCCCGATCCCGAGACCGATGCAGAGATCGAGCGCTTCCTTGTTCGTCAGCCCGAGCTCTCGAGCGAGCTCGTAGACGCGGATTTTCTTCGGCAACTTGGCGGTTCGGTCCTCTCCGGCTCGAGGGCGCGCAGCGGACACCGGGTGTCGCTTGCGCGGTTCTCTATCCTCGCACACCAGCGCGGCCGCCGCGAGCGGCCGAACCGCGTGCCTCACTGTTGTAGCGGCTCAACCCCTCCGGCCAGGTTGTCGGGGCGCCCGAAGAGCTCGTCGCGCAGTGTCGCCACCGCCTCAGCAGAAACGGGCCGGCGGAGGGTCCTGGCCAGGGCCTTCCGCCGCAGAGCCAGCTCGAAGCAGGCCTCAGAGCCGGCACACAACCATGCTCCGCGGCCGTGCAGGGCCCGGCCCACGGCGAGGCGGCCCGAGCCCGACGCGACGATGCGCACAAGCCGCCCCTGCTCGGCCACCCGTCGGCAGCCGATGCAGGTTCGCGCAGGCGTCAGATGAGCGTCCCGGCGTCGTCGCCGGCCGAGATGTTGCCGCGCTCGCCCTCGGGGGAGGAGTCCTGGCCGTAGGCTCTCTGCGAGTCGTCGACAGGCACGTCAGCAGGATCCACGCCGGGCATGTCCGCCTCGTCCTCGGCGGACGCCTCGAGCTCGTCGGCAGCCTCCTCGAGCTCCAGGTCCTCCTCGTCGAGCGCCGCGGCCGCCTCGGCGGCGGCGACCTCGCCGAGCGAGGCCGGCGCCTCACCAGGGACTTCGATCGCGCTCTCCTCGGTGCGCTGCGCCAGGTTCGCAG
Organism: Actinomycetes bacterium; assembly: GCA_021818615.1. GTDB lineage: Bacteria > Actinomycetota > Acidimicrobiia > Acidimicrobiales > Bog-793 > JAKATT01. The sequence continues at coordinate 2,275 of JAKATT010000152.1, forward strand.
CTGGTGACGCCACAGGCGCCGCCTGCCCGGACACCGCCACCATGGCGGAGGCGACGGCCTGCTCGGACGCGAGAGCCCTTACATCGCCACTCAGGTGCTCGGGTTCCAGCCCGCCGGCGGGCTCGCCGGCGGCCCACTCCTCGGCCGACATCGTCTCGCCGCCCTCGGCAGGCCTCCAGACCATCTCGCCTGCAGCGTTCTCCACCCACTCGCCCTCGGCCCACTCGGCTTCCGCCTCGGCGGCCACCTCCGACTCGCTGCGAATGTCGATGTGCCAGCCAGTGAGCCGGGCGGCAAGGCGGGCGTTCTGGCCCTCCTTTCCGATCGCGAGCGAGAGCTGGTAGTCGTGGACGACCACCGTCGCACGGCCCGTCTCCTCGTCCAGCAGGACTTCCTTCACCTTGGCAGGCTGCAGGGCCCTCGCGACGAACTCGGCCGGATCGTCCGAGTACGGCACGATGTCCACCTTCTCGCCACGCAGCTCGGTCGTCACCATGCGGACCCGGGCTCCCCGTGCGCCGACGCAAGCGCCGACTGGATCGACGTTCGGGTCGTTCGACCAGACGGCGATCTTCGTCCGGTGGCCGGGCTCTCGGGCGCACGCCTTGATCTCGACGATCCCGTTCGAGATCTCCGGCACCTCTAGCTCGAAGAGCCGCTTGATCAGGCCGGGGTGCGAGCGGGACACGACGATCTGCGGGCCCTTGGTCGTCTTGCGCACCTCGACGATGTAGGCCTTCAGCCTGGCGCCGTGGTCATAGCGCTCGTAGGGCACCTGCTCGGCCTGGGGTAGCAGCGCCTCCACCTTTCCTAGGTCGAGCAGGGTGAAACGACTGTCGGTCTGCTGGATGATGCCGGTCACGATGTCGCCCTCCCGGCCGGCGTACTCCTCGTACTTGCGATCTCGCTCGGCCTCCCGCACGCGCTGCATGAGGACCTGCTTGGCCGCCTGGGCGGCGATCCTGCCGAAGTCGGCCGGCGTATCGTCCCACTCCCTGACGACGTTGCCATCCTCGTCTAGCTCCTGGCCGTAGACCCGGAACTCGCCAGCGTCCGGGTCGATCGTCACGACCGCCTCCTCGGCTGCGTTAGGCAACCGCTTATACGCCGCCACGAGCGCGTTGGCAAGGGCATCGAAGAGCGTGTCGACCGAGATGCCCTTGTCCCGAGCCATCTGCTGCAACGCCTCGAGGAGGTCGAAATTGGCAGCGCTCATCACGTCTCCATCCTGTTCCTGTCACCCGCAACCGCCCGCTGCGAAGCTCGCTGCGCCCTGTGCTCCTTGCGACCGCTCGGCGCCGAGGTGCCGGCAAGCGCCGCTCTCCAGTCGAACACCGTGTGGGCGCGTTCCAAATCGTCGTAGGCATACGTGCGGCGCCCGCCGGGGACCTTCTCCCCCTCGAGCGTGAACTGCCTCTCCCCGACCTCGACGAGGCGTCCCTCCGCCCGCCGGTCACCATCGAGGCCGGGCCTCGTCTTTAGCGCGACCGTCTCGCCGACAAAGCGGCGGAAGTGCTCCGGCCGGCGCAAGCGACGCTCCAGGCCGGGGCTGGAGACCTCGAGCTCGTAGCGCCCGCCGGGCACGGCGCCGTGCTGGTCGAGAGCGTGGGAGACCCGTGCAGCCGTGAAGCTGACGGCATCGAGGTCGACCCCTCCTTCCCGGTCGACTGTGACCTTCACGTAGCCGGCCCGCACCTCGACGTCCACGAGCTCGAGGCCGGCCGACTCGACGACGGGCGCGACGGCACGCTCGACGTCATCACTCGTGCTCATCGCGCCTCCTTCCTGCCCGTGGAGATCGAGACCCTGCCCATGGAAATCAAAAACGTGGGCTACCGCCCACGTTCATCACACGCTGCGCCAACACCAGAACGGCGCCGGAGATCATAGCAGCAAGGGCTGCCTGCGAAGGCCTACCGGCGGCGAGAGCCCAGCTCAAGGACCCTCGGCAAGACCCTCCTCTAGGCTGCGCCGTGCCAGCTCGAGCTGCTTGCGCACGGTGCCCTCGGCGATGCCGAGCGCCCGAGCGGCCTCCTTTGTCGAGAGCCCGACCACAAAGCACATGACGGCGCAGCTGCGTCGCCGCGATGGCATGCCGGCGAGCACGCGCTCGGCCGCGACCCAGGTGACCGCCTGTGCGCCCACGTCGCCCAGCACCGGGACGTCCATCGGGAGGGGATCGTTCGCCGGCCGCTGCCAGCTGCGGCGCGCCAGGCGAAATGCCGCCTTGTAGATGTAGCCCGGCGGGTTGGGCCCCGTCCGCACCCGCGTCCAGTGGCCGAGCGTCCGCGCGAAGGCCTCCTGCGCCACATCCTCGGCCGATGCCCGGTCGAGGCCGGAGATCTGAAGGGCGCGGACGACACGGCCGTAGTGACGCTCGTACACCTCCACGAAGTCAGAGCCGACGCCGGGAGCTTGGATGGCGACAGTCTCGCAAGAAAGCATCGCTCCCGTGGCCCAGGCTCAGCCTCCGCGCGTGCAGGCGACTCCGACCGCCGCCAGCGAACCAAGCGCCGGTACGACCGCCTGCTCGAGCAGCCGGTCTGTCGGGCTCAAGGTGGACACGGCCACGACCCCGCTGCGGCCGGAGGCATACGGGACGGCCAGGACGCTCCAGCCGAGCGTCGGTCGGGCTACGGCTGAGGCGCTTCGTCCCGCGCCCGGCCAGTTGGCCCGTACCCAGGCAACCCCGGCCGACGTCCGAGCGACAACGACCTCGACGCGGGTCGACCCCGACCCGAGAACAGCGGCCGCGAGCGTCTCGATGGCGTGGTGGCCGTTGCTGTCTGCAGGCACTATCAGCTCGGAGAGCACCGGGCCGCCCGGCCCGGGGCCCGAGAGGGTGACTACGAGCAGAGCGCCTGACGCGCAAAGGTGAGGGACCGGCTTCCACCCGTAAGCTTGTAGTGGATAGCTGTCCACCGTCGTGAGCACCCCCGGCTCGGGCGCGATCAGCTCGGCGACGAGTTGGTCACGTCCGAGCCTCGGAGCCGGGATGCGCTCGCAGCCGGCCTTCGCGCAGAGGGGTGCTGACGCCGGCAGCGAGGCCTTCGGCTGGACGCCGCCCCCGGCAGCGGGCCTACCCGCGGCATCTGCGAAAGCCGCTCCGCCGTGCACCGAGCTGTCGCCGCTCCCGGCGCGGGTCGCTACGAAGCTCAGCCCGGCCGGCGCGGCCGGTCGCGGCCTCGCGACCGCCGAGCTGGCCGACCTCGCCGCCGGCGGACGCCCGGCAGAGAGGCCGAGCCCGAGACCGGTGCCGACGAGCACCAGGGCGAGAGCCAACGCCCCGGCACCTCGCAGGCGACGCCGGAGGCGGGCGCGGTGCCGCCCGACGATGACGTCGATCGGCGGCGGGGAGCCGCCCGTGACCAAGCCGTCGTCGATCAGGTGGGAGAGGTCCAGTTCGTCCATCGTGGTTGCAAAGGGTATGGGGGTGGATCTGGCGTACTGCCCTGGCGCCAGCAGGTCATCAGCTGCGGAGGAGGTAGACGACCGTCACCTGCACATTGACGGGCTGGCTGCCTGCCTCGATCGGCACGGAGCGGCTCGCGATCCCGGCGGCGCCGTACGCGAGGAAGGGGATCGGCGAGCTTCCGTTCTCGTTGTCGGTCACTCGCACCACGCCGCCAAGCGCCAGGCCGGCGCCCTGCGCGATCTGGTCCGCTTCGGTACGGGCGTTCTGCATCGCCTTCGCCCTTGCCGTCGCGAGGAGCCCTGACTGATCGGAGATGGAGAACGTCACGCCGTAGAGCTGGACGCCGTTGCCAACGGCGCGGGCCGCCGCGTCGATGGCGGCCCCTGCTCTGGAGATGTCGTGTGTCGTCACGTTGAGATCGTCGTCGACTGAGAAGCCCGTGAGGACGTTGTACCTGTTGCGGTTCTCGGAAATGTTCAGGTTCGACGTCTGCATGTCCCTTTTCTGCACGCCGTCACGGGCCAGGGTGGACTCGAGCGCCCTCACCTGCGAGTTGTTGGCCTCGAGGGCACCGGTCGCCGTCGGCGAGGAGGTGTGGACGCCGATCTGGAAGCTGACCGTGTCGGGAGTGCCCTCGACGGTTCCAGAGCCGGTGACAGTGATGGTCGCCCGCGGCGCGACGGCGGCCGAGTGGGCGGCCGCGAGGACCGGCGCCTGGCGCGAGCCACTCCCCAAGCCGAGCGAGATGCCGCCAGCAGCGATGCCCGCCAGGACTATCGCCGCAGCTGCGACAAGCGGCCAGCGCTGCCTGCGACGAACTCGGGCATGCCGTGCCTGTGGAAAAGACTCGCCCTCCGGCGCCGTGCTGCCGTCGCCTCCGACCGTTCCGTCGAGCCTCATGACTCCTCCTGTCGCTCCTGCTCCATGCGCCGTCACGACGCCTCGCTCCCATACAAAGGCGGGAGGTGGGCAGTTCGCGTATGTGGACGACGAGCTCGCGCTTCGGTAGGTGAACCGGTACAGCCACCTTGCAGTATGGGCCCATGGCCTTCACGAGCGCCCCTCACACCAAGCAGTCCCCAGCCTTCCTCCGGCGCGGAGGCGACAACGACCTGCGCACGCCGGGGCCCGGGTCGTCGCCGCACCCGGCCGGTCGCGACCGCGCTTCGACCCGGGCTCTCCTACCTCGTTCAGCCGTTCGCGGGACCAGGCGCCGGCCGGCCCTGGCGATCGCAGGCGCTCTCGTTGTCGTGGCGTGCGCGGCTCTCGGAGCTGCTGTGGCCGCACGAGCGGACCGCAAGGTAGCCCTGCTGGTGGTGGGGCGCGTCGTAGCCGAGGGAACCGTCGTCACAGCATCGGACCTCCGCTCGAGCCTGGTCGTCCCCGGTGCCGGCCTCAGCAGCATTCCCACCGCCGATGTGCAGCAGGTCGTCGGCCGCCGGGCCACCGTCTCGCTCCTCCCGGGCACACTGCTGGCCC
>JAKATT010000152.1:7961-12421 GCA_021818615.1 Actinomycetes bacterium
CTCGTCGGCCCGGTCGCCGACAGCGACGAAGAGCTCGTCGCGATGGTCCGCTCGGCGGCAGCGCGCTTCGGGCTCGCCGAGCGGCGTTTCGACCATGCCCAGCCAGAGCTCGACCTGCGCCTGCCGGACGGCAGCCGCCTCTCGGCTGTGATGGGCGTGACCGAGCACCCGGTCGTCGACATCCGCCGGCACCGTTTCGCCGACCTCGACCTGAGCGACCTCGTCGGGCTCGGCATGCTCGACGAGCAGCTCGCCTCGTTCCTCGCCGCCGCCGTGCGCGCCAAGCGCAACATTCTCGTCTCGGGCGCGATGAACGCCGGCAAGACGACCCTGCTGAGGGCGATGGCGAGCGAGATCCCGCCCGGCGAGCGGATCGTGACCATCGAGCAGGCGCTCGAGCTCGGTCTCGAGCGGCAACGCGACCGCCATCCCGACTGCGTCGCGATGGAAGCACGCCTCGCCAACACCGAGGGCATCGGAGCGATAACGATGGCGCAGCTCGTGCGGCGGTCGCTTCGGATGAACGCCTCGCGGGTGATCGTCGGGGAAGTGCTCGGTGACGAGGTCATCCCGATGCTGAACGCAATGAGCCAGGGACGAGCGGGATCGATGGGCACGATCCACGCCGACTCCTCCGCCGGCGTCTTCCGCCGGATCGCCTCCTACGCTGTGCAGGCTCCGGAACGGCTCCCGCTCGAGGCCGTGAACCTGCTCATCGCCGGAGCGGTCAACTTCGTGGTCCACGTGGACCTTCGCGAGCCTCACAGCCTCCGCCAGATCGCCTCGGTGCGCGAGGTCGTCGACGCCGACGGCCCCCTCGTCGTCTCGAACGAGGTATGGCGACCGGCCCCCGACGGCCGTGCCGCGCCCGGCGCCCCGCTTCGCGACTCGACCGCCCTAGCCCTTGCCGAGCACGGCTACGACGTGAGACATCCCTCAGGGCTCGGCGCGCTATGGTCGTGACAGGGCTCCTCACCCTGCTCGGCGGGCTCGCCGGCTGCGGACTCGTCCTCGTCGCGGGAGGCTCGGGCCTGCTTCCCCTGAGAGCGCGCCAACAGGGCCGGCCAGAGCGCACGTCAGGCCGCTCCGGCCGCTCGCGGCGGGTGATCCCCATCGCGCTCGGAGCCGGTCTATTGGCCGCGCTCATCACGCGATGGCCGGTGTCGTTCCCCCTCGCCGCGCTCGCCGTGCTCGGAACCGAGGGACTCGCCGGCAACACGAGCAAACCGGTCATCGCCCGCCTCGAGGCAGTCGCCTCGTGGACCGAGATGCTACGCGACACTCTCGTGGGCGCAGCAGGACTGACCCAGGCGCTCGCCGTCACTGCGCCGATCGCGCCGAGGCCGATCCGCCGCGAGGTCGCCACGCTCGCCAACCGGGTCTCGGCGGGCGTCAGCCTCGCCGGCGCCCTCGTCGCCTTCGCCGGCGACCTATCCGAGCCTGCCGCCGACACGGTGGTGGCAGCGCTCACGCTGGCGGCGAACGAGCGATCTCCCCACCTCACCGAGCTGCTCGGCGTGCTCGCCGACACCACGAGAGAGGAGGTCGCCGTGCGGCTGCGCGTCGAGGCTTCCCGCGCCTCGGCGAGAACGGCGGTACGCACGATCGCCGGCTTCTCCCTTGGGCTGTTCGCCCTCATGGCTCTGTTCGCCCGGGCGTACCTCTCCCCCTACCGCACGCTGACAGGCCAGCTTGTGCTAGCGCTCGTCGGGTGCATCTTCGGCCTCGGGCTGTGGCTGATGGCAGTGATGGTGCGCCCACGGGTCCTCGGGCGCCTCTCCCTCAGGGTGCCGCCACGATGAGCGCAGCGACCGGCCTCAGCCTGCTCGGCATTGCTGCGGGCCTCGGTGTGCTGCTCGTGGCCGCCGGTGTCATCCGTCGCGAGGCGCTGCCCACGACCGACGACTCAGGCTCGGGCGACTACCTGCGGGACCTCATGGCCGGTGCTGGCATCGGGCTGCAGCGCCTAGCCATGGCCGACGGCCGCGGCTCGCGCCGCGACGAGGACCTCGCGATCACCGCTCGCACGCTCGAAGCGCACGGCCTCGCGACGGCAAGCGCGACACTGGCGGGCGCGCTCGTCCCGCTCGGCCTGTCCACCGCCCTGTCGGTCGCCGGGCTTCGCCTGCCGCCGGAGGTGCCGCTCGGCTGCACCATCCTCGGTGCTGCAGCCGGCCTCGCCGGAGCATTGCTCGAGCTTCGCGCCGCTGCCAGCAACAAGCGGGCCGCCTTCCGCCGCTCCCTCAGCTCCTGGCTCGACCTCGTGGTGCTCGCTCAGGCGGGCGGGATGGGTGTCGAGGGGGCGCTCGACTCGGCGAGCCGGATCAGCTACGACGAGCCGTTCAGCCTGATACGTGCCGCGCTAGAGGCGGGACGCCACGCCGGATCGACTCCCTGGGACACCCTCGCCCGGCTCGGGCGTGAGCTCGGGGTGGGCGAGCTCGAGGAGCTCGCCGCCAGCCTCGGCCTCGCCGGCTCTGAGGGCGCTCGTATCCGTTCGAGCCTGTCGGCAAAGGCTGCCTCGCTGCGGCGGGCACAGCTAAGCGAGGCCGAGGCGAAGGCCAACTCCACCACTGAGCGGCTCTTCCTGCCCTCGATCGTGCTCATGCTCGGCTTCATGGTCTTTCTCATGTATCCGGCCGGCGTGAGCCTCGCCCATGTGCTCTGAGCCGCCGCCTTCGCTCTTCGTCCACTCACGAAAGGACACGCCATGTTCGAGCTGCAAGTGATCATCTTCCTTCTCGAGGAGCTTCGCTCCCGCGCGAGAGACTGGCGCCTCGAGCCCGACCGGGGCGACGTGGCAGAGAAGATCGTGATCGTCGGCATCTTCGTGGCGCTCGCGATCGCGGTCGGCGCCATCATCACGAAGGCAGTGACCGGCGATGCCAACCACATCGCCCGCACGATCAGTGGCGCCCCGTAGGGCGATCTCGCGCCGTCGCCATGCTGCCGGGGACGACGGGTCGGCGACAGCTGAGCTGCTCCTCGTCCTTCCCGCCATCATGGTGACAGTTGCCGCCGCCCTACAGCTCGCCTTCTATGGGTTGGCAGCCCATGCGCTCGCCCTCGCGGTCGCCGAGGGCGGCGCGGCAGCCCGCGCCGGGACCGCCAGGCCTGCGGCTCTGTCACTAGTGCGCGAGGACGTCGCGCGTCTCGCAGGCGGCATCCTCGTCAATCTCGACGTGAAAGTAGGTGACGCTGGCAGTGGATCGGTCACGGTGTCTGCTCGTGCGTCGGTCGTCTCGCTGCTCCCCGGATTCCACATCTCGGTGGCCTCCTCGAGCACAGGGCCGAGCCAAGTGTTCAGAGCGAGCGGCTGAGCCGCCCGTCACCGGCGGCGACGAAGCGGGTTCAGCCAGCGCCGAGCTCGTCATCCTTGCCCCTGTGCTCCTCCTCATCCTCGGCCTGATGTTTGCCGCCGGACGGCTGCTGCTCGTACGCCAGGGCGTCGCGGACGCAGCCCGGACCGCTGCAGAGTCGGCCGTGGTCATGGCGAGCCCGACCGAGGCATCGGCCGCTGCCTCCTCGAACGCGCTCGGCACGTTGCAGGCGAACGCCGCCCGCTGCACGCCGGCGACTGTGGCGGTGGACACGAGCCACTTCTCTCCCGGCGGCTCGCTCTTCGTCTCGGTGTCTTGCACCGAGGCGCTCGGGGAGATCGCCTTCGTGAGCCTGCCGGGCTCCTTCGAGCTGACGGCACGCGCCGGAGCGATCGTCGAGCCCTATCGGGAGCTCGTTCCGTGAAACGACGCGACGACGGCGCCGTCACCCCCTTTCTGATGCTGCTCGTCGTGGCGCTCACGGCGGTTCTCGGGCTCGTCGCCGAGGGAGGCCAGGTGATGAGCGCCCGTGAGGCCGCCGCCCAGGAGGCTGAGCAAGCGGCCCGTGCCGGTGCTTCTGTCCTCAGCGCGGCGACGCTGCGCTCGGGCGGCATCGCGACCGGTGGGCCGGCAGCCGTTGCAGCGGCCGAGGAGCTGATGGCAGCGAGCGGCCACCCAGGACTCGCCTGGGCGAGCGGCACATCGGTGACCGCGAGGATCGATCCCTACGAAGTGGCAACACCGATGCTCGCCGTCGTCGGCATCCTCCACATCGCCGTCAGTGCAGAAGCGTCAGCCCGTGCGGTCGCGCGATGAGCTCCCGCTCCCGAGCGGCGTGACGCGCGTCCGGCTCCCGCGCGCCAGAATGCCTCGGAGCACCGAAATGCCACACGACTACGGACCACGAGACCCGAAGGGGCACGAGACCCTCCCCACGGGAGCTGCCGAGGCGAGGGCAGACGCCCTCGCAGCCGGCGCGGCGAGGCGAGCACGGCGGCGCGCCCAGTCAGGCGGCAGCCTGTCGGCGCTGCAGGAAGGCTGCGCCGGACGACCCTCGCCGCTCCTCACGCCACTCGAGCCGCGTGATGTCCCGCCGGCCCTGCATGCCCTCGTCCTCGAGGAGTCGGAGTGGACTCGAGC
>JAKATT010000012.1 GCA_021818615.1 Actinomycetes bacterium
GCGACTGAGCCGGCGTAGAGGAAGACGACAGCTCGTTCGGCCTCTGCCCCCTCCATGACGAAACGCAGCGGGAACTTGGCACCGCCGCGCGACACACTGCCGGTCACCACGAACATGAACCCCGCCTGCCCGCCGGCAAGACCGTTAGGGCGACCGGTTGCCACATGGGTCTGCACGATCGTGCCGGCAGGGAGCGAGCGGGTGAGCAGCAGTCGCACCGCGGTCGCGACGCAGCTCGACTTCGGCGAGAGCGCCCAAAGACGGGCGATCGTCTCTCGCGCCGGTGCGGCACTTGGGAAGAAGACGACTTCGGTCTCGAGGCTCCCATAGGCGGGCGTCGAGCCGCCGAGCGGGGTCTGGTAGCGGGTGACGGACGTCGCGTCGGCGCCCCGATCGATCGTGGCGAAGGCCGATGCGACGCTGCGGCAGGTGGGGTTCATCGCGGCGAGCCTCGTTCGGGCCCGTACAGTCTCGAAGGGGTCCGCTGATTCGGGGGCGGACGTTGGCAGCGGTGCAGCCCGCAGCCACCCGGCGGGGACGTCTGCCAACCTGAGAACGATCTTCGAGGCATCGCGACGGTCCCGGGCGATGCGCTGCCGCGCGAGCGCCCGGGCACGCGCCGCCTGCTGCGCCGGGGTCAACCCGTGTTGATGGTGCTGCTGTGTCACCGCTGTCGGTGTGGAGGACGACGTGCTCACGATCACGCCGGCGATGGCCCCGCCGAGCAACAGGAGGAGGATCGTCACGAGGACGAGCACGCGGCTTCGGCGCGTTGGTTCGTGGGTCGGGGGCTCGCTGGGCGCGGGGCCGGGGGCGCCAGGCAGTCGTGGAGCGGGGAAGACGGCCACGACAGGTGGAGCCTCTGATTGGCGGGGCTCGGCCTCGACGACGGCGGCTGCGGCTGCGGCGGGCTCGGCCTCGACGACGGTGGCTGTGGGTGGCTCGGCGCCGGCAGTCTCGTCCGGTTCGCCGGCCTCGACCCCTTCCTCCTCCCACACTCCGATGGGCTCCCCGTGGCCGCCGAGGAGCCGCCCGCCGAGCGAGGAGATCACGGCCGGGCGCGCCCACCCGTTCCCGCCAGGTTGAAGCTCGGGCGGGTACCAATTGCCATCCGAGGCGAGCCACCATCCTTCTGGGTAGGCGACGCTCTCGGTCCTCGAGGAGCCGGTGAGGCCCTGGTCGGCGGCAACCTCCTCCCAGCCCGGCCAAGGCGAGCCGCTGCGGTGGGGGGGCTCGTCGGGCTCCTCCGGGCTGGCAGCGGGTATCTCAGGGCTGCCGCCAGTCACGCCGCTGCCGCCAGTCACGCCGCTGCCGCCAGTCACGCCGCTGCCGCCAGTCACGCCGCTGCCGCCAGTCACGCCGCTGCCGCCAGTCACGCCGCTGCCGCCAGTCACGCCGCCGTTCGCGGCCCGGCCCTCCTCGTTCGACCTGGCCGAGGACGCGCCGGGCTCTTCCTGCCACCCGATGACGTCGGGATGCAGATGCGGGGGGTACCACCTCCCGTCAGACGCGATCCACCAGCCTTCGCCCTCGGGTGCCTCGCTCAGCTTACCGCTCCCTGCACGCGCCCACTCGGTTCAACCATTGCTGCCAATTGTCACCTCTTGGAGGTTCACGGGCACGGACTTCACGTTGTGCAGATGGCACAACGCTCTGAGCGTTCGGCTCGCAAGCTGCCCGCGTGCCGCGCTTGCACGACGTGGCATCTCTCGGAGACATCGTGGGAGGTTGGTGGTCATCGCCGTCGACCCGATCTACACCACCATGCACGGCGCCGAGGGGGCTCAGCTCGCCGGCATGGCCTTGTAGCGGAACGAGTCGAACAGCTTTACCTGGTCGCAGAGGTGCGGGCTCGCCTTCCCGTCCTGGCCCAGGAAGCCGCTCTGGCCCGGCGGCAGCACGTCCACGCCGGTGACCGAGGTGGGACCGACGTCGACCGCCATCATGAACGTGGAGCGGTTCTGGGTGGCGCTAGACCCGCAGTGCGTCGCCGGGAAGCCGTAGGCGGCCGGGTCGAGGCTGTCCCAGTTCTCGTCGATAGCCGGCCGGTAGCCCCAGTTCGCGACGTCAGTCGTGCCGAAGCCGGGGACCGCCTGCCCGAGCTGCTGTCCCGTCCCGGAGAGGATCGCGATGGCGTCGTTCACGCTCTCGACGAGGATCTGGTCGGTGTGCCCGGCGAAGTAACTGCCCGCGTAGCAGATGCCATTGCAGGGCTGAACACCCGGCAGCCGCACGAGCGCGTGGTAAAGGAAGTTGTAGGTGCAGTCGCCGCCGAGCCCCCCGTAGGTGCCCATCTTCAGTGCCGAGTCGCTCATGTCGATGGTTCCCACATAGCGCTCGTTTGCGTTGAGGCCGCCCTCGCAGACGTTGCGCTCAAGCGCCTCGAGGGTGTTCATGAAGATCGACATCGCAGGGCTTCCGAGCGTCGTCGTCCCGTTCCAGGCGGCGAGCAGCTTCATCGCCGGTGCGAGGTCTGGATGGGTGGCCGCGTTGACGAGCGGGTCGTGGCGCGACTCGAGCACCGAGTAGGCGTGCTCGATGATCGGGATGAAGTAGGGCGCGGCCGGTCGGGTGTTGTCGCCGTTGTCGATCTGGCCGATGTCGTGCTCGATCTTCTCGAGGTAAGCGATCGTGACCGACGAGCTCGCCTTCAACATGGCGGTGATGCGGGAGGACCGGTAGATCGTCCCCCAGTACTCGTCGCCGGAGTTCTGCTGGTAGTACTGCGAGGCAGACGGCTTGGTGTTCCAGTTGTCGAGGAAGCCCTGTGAGGGGTCGATGCTGCGGGGCATCTTGCTCCACGGGACGTCTCCCAGCCATTGCTCGCTCCCGTTGCCGACTGCCGGCAGCCGCGGGTCGACCTTGGCGAAGGAGGGCTCGACCGGGACGAGGCCGTCTCCGAAGTAGGCGATGTTGCCGGCACGATCGGCGTAGAGGAAGTTGTGGAGCGTCGTGATGCGCCGCATGGAACGGGTGAAGGCGGCGAGCGTCGTGTCGCCGCCCAGCTCCGAGAAGCCCTCGAGGCTCCCGGTCTCCCGTCCCCAGGACGCGAACCGCATGGCAAAGGCGACGCCGGTGTGCGGGTCGGTGTAGAAGAGCGGCCCGTCGACGGTCCGGTACACCGTGTAGGACCTCGGGGAGCTCCCCTCGACGGGGATCGACTCGTGGATGACCTGGAGCGGCGTCCACTTCCCGTCGTACCAGTAGCTCGGTGGCGAGGCGGACAGGCGGACCTTCTCGGAGTACACGCGCTGGTCGACGAGCTCCTCGCTCGTCGTCGTCCAGGCAGCTTGCTTGTTCCGCCCGATGAGGATGAACGGCTCGCCGGTGATGTCCATGCCACCCGCGTCGTAGCCGGGCCCGTGCAGGTACTCCTCTCCGTCGATGCTCGGCGTGCCGAAGCCTTCTTGAGGAGCGCCCCACAACAGGGCATGGTGGTCCTTGGAGCGCCTCGGGGCGACCACGAAGGCGTCCGAGCCGTCGTGCGACGGGACGCGCAGGCTGATCCCGGTCCGCAGGATGAGCTGGCGATCGTCGCGCAGCTTGGCGGCGGCGGCCAGGACGTCGGCGTTGCTGACGGAGCGGAGAGCCGTGAGGCTGGGGCCGGTGGCGACGATCTCGCGACCCGTCCGCCTGCCGCCGTCCGAGGCGGCCGGGAACGGAGCGCTCGGCACCGTCGTGGGTGCCGACGGGTCGTCGAGCCAGCGCGTGTCGTCGAAGATCGCCGTCGCGTCCGCGCTGGCATGCGCGTCGTGGCGGGAGGTCAGGTAGGCCTTGAGATACCTCAAGTACATCAGGTTCGAGAGCTCGCTCCCGCCGCCTCCTCCGAACTCGCGGGCCAAGTAGTCGCCGACCGCGACGGTGTCGATCGCCCGCCAGGGCGAAGGCCGGTAGGGACCCTTCAAGCCGAGCAGGATGCCGAGGAGGTGGAACTCGTAGGGCACGAGCGCGTGCTCCTTCGCCGGGGTGGCAAAGGCGAGGTTCTCGTAGGCGTTGATCCCGTCGGCAAACTGCTGGAGCGCGCCGCGCGACGCCGGCGGCAGCGACCGGAGCTGCACCTCGAGCTCGGCAGGGGTGTAGAAGAAGGTCCGGATGTCCTCGTCCTGAGCCAGCTGGCTCGAGCCGGCGAGTCCCGACAGCGTACCCTCGACTGTCCGGCGCACGAGCTCGAGCTGTGCCATGCGGTCCTGTGCCTGGGCGTAGCCGGCGCCGAACCAGACACCTGCCATATTGGCGGCGGTGATCGTCGGGACGCCGTAGGAGTCCCTCGTGATCGTCGCCGCCTCGGTGCCGCTGCCAACCCGCAGAACGCCGGGCATGGGGCGTGGCGCCACGGCGGACGCCGCCACGCCGAGCGTTGCCGCGAAGGTCAGGCTGGAGACGAGGACGGCAGTCGTAACGAGCGGACCGAGGCCCGTTCGGAGAGGAAATCGGCGCCCGGCACCCATGTCGTCCCCCTTTCTCGTGGCTCTCGGTCCTGGCGGTCCGCGCACGAGATCAATTGCTCACCGTAGCCCGGGATGCCCAGATCGAAAAGGGGCACTCCCCGTTCGTCAGAGGTGGCGCTCGCTTGCCAATTGCGGAGCAGGCCGGCCGCTCGCATGAGGCGATTCTCATGGTTGTCTCACTGCGGCTTTAGGGACCTCCCTCACAGTGCCTGCGACGGGAACCGCCGCGTCGCAAGGAGAGAATGTCAATGGGCCGTACCTGCCTGGTCACTGGATCTGCCGGCTTCATCGGCTCGCGCCTTTCGGCTCGGCTCCTCGAGGAGCGCTGGAGCGTGTGCGGGCTCGATGCCTTCACCGACTCCTACGACTCGGGGGAGAAGCGGGCACGCGCGCTCATGCTCGCCCGCCACCCGAACTACCGGCACGTCGAGGCCGATCTCGCCAACGCCGGGCTTCGCGAGCTCCTCGAGAGCGTGGAGGTCGTCTTCCACCTGGCCGGCCGTCCCGGAGTGCGCGACAGCTTCCGCCATCTGCCGAAGTACCGCCACGACAACGTCCAGGCGACGGCGCACCTCCTAGATGAGGCGCGTGCCTCCGGCTCGCCGCGGCGCATCGTCTACGCCTCGTCCTCGTCTGTCTACGGCGATGCCGCCCGGCCCTTTCGAGAGGCTGCCGGCACACGGCCCATCTCTCCCTACGGCGAGACCAAGCTCGAGGCGGAGCGCACCTGCCTCGCCGCCTCCGGGTGGGCTCTCGAGTGCGTGGCGCTTCGCTACTTCACGGTGTACGGCCCGGGCCAGCGACCGGACATGAGCCTTCGCCGCTTCATCGAGGCGGGGATTGCCGGACGGCCGATCAGGCTCTACGGCGACGGCACGCAGAGCCGGGACTTCACCTACGTCGACGATGCCGTCGAGGCGACGGTGCGCGCCGCCGACGCGCCTGCGGCAGGGCTCGCCGTCAACGTCGCCAGCGGTGAGCCCGTCGCGCTGCACGAAGTGCTCGACCTGCTCGCCGAGCTCCTCGGGCGCGAGCTGTTGATAGAAAGGGAGCCGTTCGCCGCCGGGGACGCTCGGCACACGAGCGCCGACCTCTCTCGAGCAGCCGCTCTGCTCGGCTTCCGGCCGGCGGTCGACCTGCGGACGGGCCTTTCGGCCGAGATCGACTGGCTGAGCGATCAGGTCCTCACGGCAAGGGCGACGGCATGACTGCGGAGGTTCCAAGCCCGCTGCGCAGCGTCCTTCTGTACGCCCATGACACCTATGGGCTCGGGCACCTGCGAAGGAACCTCGCCATCGCCGCGCATCTCCTCGACGGCTGCCCAGGTCTGCGAGTGGTCCTGATGAGCGGCTCGCCTGTGGCAGACCGCTTCGCCATCCCGCGTGGGCTCTCTCTCGTGCGCCTGCCCCCGGTCGTGAAGGTCGGCGTCGAGGCCTACCGCGCCCGCGACGGCAGGCTCGGCCTCTCTCTCGTGCGCCGGCTGCGCAGCGCGATCATGGTCGACGTCGCGCGGCGGTTCCGGCCCGACGTCTTCCTCGTCGACCACGCGCCACGGGGCATGAAGGGCGAGCTGCTGCCGGTCTTCGAGGAGCTGAGGACGACCTCGGCGAGCACCCGGATCGTCCTCGGGCTGCGCGACATCGTCGACGATCCCGGCGCGGTGCGCTCGAGCTGGAGCGACCAGGGCGTCTACGAGACCCTCGAGAGCGTCTTCGACAGGATCCTCGTCTACGGCAGCCGCGAGCTCCTCGACGTTGCCGACGCCTACGGTCTCGGCCCGGCTCTCCGGGGAAAGCTCTGCTACTGCGGGTACCTCGCGAAAGGGCCCCTTGCAGCACCGAGAGCGCGCTCAGCAGATCCGCGCCTCGTTCTCGGCACCGCCGGTGGAGGCGGAGACGGCGTCGAGGTGCTCTCGGCGACGCTTGCCGCCTGCAAGAGGCTCGGCCTTGCGAGCACCGTCGTCACCGGCCCGCTCATGGCCGGCAGGGATCGTCGGGTCCTCGACGCCCAGGCATCGACCGACCCGCGGGCATCGGTCTCGGAATTCGTCGCCGACATGGGAGCCGAGATGGCCCGAGCCGGCGCTGTCGTGACCATGGGCGGCTACAACAGCCTCGCCGAGATCGTCTCCATCGGGGTACCCGCCATCGTCGTCCCGCGCCTACAGCCCCGGCGCGAGCAGCTGATACGGGCCCGCGTCTTCGCTCGGCGGGGTCTGGTCTCTGTCGTCGAACCGGGACCGTTGCTCGCAGAGCGCCTCGCCGCGGCTCTCACCGGCGTCCTCGCGACCGCCCGGGAACCCGCCCGGCGGCCGCGGGCCGGCGTCGATGTCGACGGGCTCTCCCGGGTTCGCGAGGCCCTCGAGGCCGAGGGTCGCGCCGCTCGGCTCGCTCGCGGGCAGGCGCCGAGCTTCGAGGGCCGGGCGGGCCGCGAGTCGCGGGCCGAGGTCGTGGCATGACTGTCCGGGTGGGGTACCTGACAAAGCGCTTCCCGCGTCTCTCGGAGACCTTCATCCTCGACGAGATCCTCGGGCTCGAGGCGGCCGGCGTCGAGCTGTGCCTCTATGCCCTTGGCGACCCCGGCGAGGAGATCGTCCAGCCCGACGTCGCCCGCGTGCGCAGCCCGGTCGTCTACCTCCACCCGCCGGGGGGCTTTCGCGAGAGGGCTGCCGGCGCTCTCGCGGCGCTCGGTGCCCACCTCCGCCTCGCCGTGCGGGCGCCGAGGCGCTACCTCGGCGTCGTCGCCTACATCGCGCGAAAGCGCCGGCACCTCTCGACGCTTCGCCACTTCGTTGAGGCCGGCCGCTTGGCGGTGCGCTGCAGCGACGACGGCGTCGGTCACCTCCATGCAGCCTTCGCCCACGGGCCGGCCTCGGTGGCGCACTTCGTGCACCTCCTCACGGGGCTGCCCTTCAGCTTCGCGGCCCACGCGAAGGACCTCTACGTGTCCGCGCCGGACCTGCTCGCCCGCAAGATCGCAGCGGCCGAGCTCGTCCTCGCCTGCTCGCGCTCCGTGGCCGGGGAGCTGCGGGCGATCGCCGGCACCGGAGCCGCCGCCGGCACCGGAGCCGCCGCCGGCACCGGAGCCGGCCCGGGCAAGGTGGTCCTCGCCTATCACGGCGTCGACACCGAGCGCTTCAAGGCGGCGGGCCCGGGGGCCGGGGCCGGTTGCGGGCCTCTGCGGCTCCTTGCGGTCGGGCGCCTCGTCGAGAAGAAGGGGTACCCCGTCCTCCTCGAGGCGCTCGCGATCGTCCTTCAGAGCGGACGGCAGGTCACCTGTTCCATCATCGGCTCGGGACCCCGGCGCGCACAGCTTGCCGAGGCGGCCGAGCGGCTCGGGATCGAGCGATGGGTGAGCTTCCTCGGGGGGCGGACCCACGAGCAGGTCGCGTCCGCCTACCGAGCGGCCAGCATCTTCGTGCAGGCGAGCATCGTGCTCGCCGACGGGGATCGCGACGGTGTCCCCAATTCTCTCCTCGAGGCGATGGCGAGCGGTCTCGCCGTCGTCGCGAGCGACGTGGCCGGCATCCCCGAGGCCCTTGCTCCGGGTTGCGGGCTGCTCGTCCCCGCCGGCGAAGCGCGGGCGCTCGCCGATGGCCTGATCGAGCTCTGCGACCACCCGGAGCTGCGTTCCCGCATGGGACAGGCAGCGCGCCGCCACGTCGTCGAGCACTTCGACCGTGCCCGCCTGGCGGTCGAGGTGGCCTCGCTCTTCGGGGGAGGGCCGGGCGGCCAAGCCCTTGCCGGCGGCCGCAGCCTCGCCTCCGCCACCCTCGCGAGCTGAGCAGGATCATGCGCGTCGCATACCTCCTGGCCGATCCTGGCATCCCCGTAGGCGGGACGAAAGGGGCCTCGGTGCACGTCGGCGAGGTCTGCCGCGCTCTCGCCGCGGAAGGGGCATCGGTCACCCTCGTGGCCCAGGCGGTGCAGGGCGCCGCCCCACCGAAGGTCGGCCTCCTCCACCTCGATCCCGGTCCGGTCCCCTCGGGGCCTACCGGCGAGCCCGCACGCATCGAGGCGGCCCGTGACTTCGAGCAGCGGGCGGCGAGCGCCCTCGCCGAGATCGAGCCCGATCTTGTGTACGAGCGCCTCTCGCTCTTCTTCTCCGGCGGGGGCGAGCTCGCCCGCTCTCTGCGAGCAGCTCGCCTTCTCGAGGTGAACGCCCCGGTCGCAGCCGAGCGCGAGCGGCACTTCGGCCTCGTCCGTCGCGAGGTGGCAGACCGCCACGAGCGACTGGCAATCGAGGGTGCTCACGTGCTCGCCGTCTCGGTGCCGCTCGCCGCCTGGGCGCTCGAGCGGAAGGCTGCGAGCGTCGAGGTCGTCACGAACGGGGTCGATGCCGCCCGCTTCGACCCGGAGCTGCGAAGAGACGAGGGAAGCGAGCTTCGTCGGTCACTGTGCGGAGGGGACGCCGAGGTGGTGGGTTTCGTAGGGAGCCTCAAGCCATGGCACGGGGTCGACGTCCTCCTCGAGGCCGTGCGGCGTCTCAAGGGGAGCCGCCCGAGGTTGCGCCTCCTCGTCGTCGGCGACGGGCCGATGCGCCCCTCTCTCGAGGAATTCACCCGCCGGGCCGGCCTCGAAGGAGTCGTGACCTTTGCCGGCGCCGTTCCCTACGCGGCCGTCCCGGGCCACCTGGCCGCTCTCGAGATCGCGACGGCACCGTTTCTTCCCGCGGAGGAGTTCTACTTCTCCCCGCTCAAGGTCGTCGAGGCGATGGCGGCGGGCCGCCCGGTCGTGGCGTCGCGGCTTTCGACGGTCGAGTCCATGCTCGGCGGGACCGGCGTCCTCGTCGAGCCGGGCGATCCGGCCGCCCTCGCCGCCGGGCTCGACCGCCTGCTCGGCGACCCGGCACTGGCCCGGAGCCTCGGGGAGCGTGCGCGCAAGCGCTGCTTGAGAGAGCTTCGCTGGGACGCTGTTGCCCGTCGCATCCTCGCCCGGGTCGATGAGCTCTCGCCCAGGGCCTCGTCCAGGGCAGGCTCGCCCAAGTGAGCACCGCCCGCCGGGAAGGGCGATCACGGCCCCCCCGCCCCGGGCGCAGCCGGTCTCCCGTCCGCTGCTTCACTCCGCACGTCCGCCCCGTTCGCGCCACCCTCGGAGCCGGCCTTGCGATGAGCGCCGTCACGGCGGCTATGCAGTGGGCGGCGCCCTGGCCGCTCAAGTTCGTCTTCGACAGCGTGCTCGCGCACAAGGCGATGCCGGGAGTGCTCGCCTTCCTGCCCAGCGGCGGCCCGTCACTGCTCGAGGCTCTCGCCGCTGCGATGATCGTCATCGCCCTGCTGCTCGGGCTGTCGGACTACCTGTCCAACCGGCTCGTTGCCACGGCGGGCCAGCGCGTCGTCTTCGACATCCGCTGCAGGCTCTTTCGCCACATCGAGGACCAGGGACTCGCCTTCCACCAGGGCCGCAAGAGCGGAGACCTCATGTCGCGCCTCGGCGGGGACATCCAGGCCATCCAGAGCGCCGTCGTCACCGCCGTCTCGACGCTCTTGCGCAACACCCTCACTCTTGTCGGCATGGCGGTCATCATGCTGTTCATCGACTGGCGATATGCCCTCCTCGCGCTCG
Source organism: Actinomycetes bacterium (assembly GCA_021818615.1). Lineage (GTDB taxonomy): Bacteria > Actinomycetota > Acidimicrobiia > Acidimicrobiales > Bog-793 > JAKATT01. The sequence continues at coordinate 10,013 of JAKATT010000012.1, forward strand.
CGCTCATGCCGCCGCTCGCCTTTGCCACTCGCTTCTACGTCGAGCGCATCAAGGCCTGTCAGCGGCTGGCGCGCCGAGCCGAGGGCGACGCAAGCTCGGTCGCCGAGGAGGTGCTCACCTCGATGACCGCCGTGCAGGCCTTCGGAGCCGAGGAGATCGAGGCCGACCGCTTCGCGGCGGCCGCCGGCGAGGGGTTGGCGGCCTACCGGAGAGCCATCGTGGCCCAGTCGCAGTTCACCCCGCTCATGACGGGCTCGATGGCAGCCGCCACGGCCGTCGTCGTCTACTTCGGCGCCCGCAGCGTGCTGACCGGGCACCTGACTCCGGGCGACCTGCTCGTGTTCATGGCCTACTTGCGGGGCATGTACAGCCCGGTCCGCCAACTTGCCAAGCTCGCCGGCGTCCTCGGCCGCGCCCACGCCGCTGCCGAGCGCGTCGTCGAGATCCTGTCCGTCGACGAGGCGGTCCCCGAGCACCCGAGCCCGAGGCGCCTCGGGCGAGCGACCGGTCGCATCACCTTGAGCGGGGTCGGTTTTTCCTATCCCGACGGCACTCGGGTGCTCGACGGAGTCGACCTCGAGGTGCCGGCCGGCTCTCGCCTCGCGCTCGTGGGCTCGACCGGGTCGGGGAAGAGCACGCTGGTGCGCCTGCTGCCCCGCTTTCTCGAGCCGAGCGAGGGCCAGGTCCGCCTCGACGGCGTCGAGCTCTTCGACTTCGCCCTTTCGGACCTGCGCCGCCAGATCGCCCTCGTCCCTCAGGAGCCGTACCTCTTCCGCGCAAGCGTGGCTGAGAACATCTTGTACGGGACGACCAACCTCTCGCGTAGCGCCGCGGTCGCCGCCGCCCGCTCCGTCGGGCTCGACGACGTCATCGCCTGTTTCCCGAACGGCTACGACACGATGGTCTCCGAGCGGGGCTCGACGCTCTCGGGCGGCCAGCGCCAGTGCGTCGTCGTCGCCCGGGCGATGGCGAGGAACGCTCCGGTGCTGCTCCTCGACGAGCCGACCGTCGGGCTCGACGCCGAGCTCGAGTCGGTCCTGCTCGCCGCGCTCGAGGCGCTGTCGGCAGGCAGGACGACCGTCATCGTGAGCCATCAGCTTTCCGGGCTGCGCAACGCCGACCAGATAGCCGTCCTCTCCGACGGCCGTGTCGCCGAGGCAGGAACCCACCACGAGCTCATGGGGAGCCGGCAGAAGTACTGGCGCCTCAGCCGCTTGCAGGCGGGCGGCGACCTCGCCGGCGCGGCAGCTCTATGAGGGCCGAGCGTCGTACCGCCGATCAAGAATCAGGAGGGAAACCGATGTTGCAGTCCGTCACGACAGCCGCCCACGAGCGAGCCTCGCACCCGCAGCGCGTAGCCGTCGTCGGCGCCGGCTACGTCGGCCTCACCGCCGCCGCCTGCCTCGCCGAGCTCGGTCACGACGTCACCTGCGTGGAGAAGGACCCGGCAAGGCTCGCCAGCCTGTGGAGCGGCGGCGTGCCGATCCTCGAGGAGGGGCTCCCCGAGCTCGTCGCGGCCAGCGCGGCGGCGGGCCGCCTCAGGTTCACCGCCGACATCGCCGAGGCGCTCGAGGGAGCAAGGGTGGCGCTGTTGTGCGTGGGAACCCCTCCCCGGGCAGATGGCGAGCCGGACCTGGGCCAGCTGGCTGAGGCGGCCCGCCGGGCGGCCTTGGTGGCTTCGGGCGACCTCGTGCTCGTCGTGAAGAGCACCGTGCCACCGGGAAGCTGCGAAGCCATCGAGCTGCTCGCGGCCGAGGAGGCCCCCGAGGGGGTCACGGTGAGCATCGCCTCGAACCCGGAGTTCCTGCGAGAGGGACGGGCGGTCTTCGACTTCTTCAACCCCGACCGCCTCGTGATCGGTGCGGAGAACGCCGCGCTCGCCGAGGTCGTCGCCGAGCTCTACCCCGAGGCGTGGCCGAAGCTGATCTGCGACCGCCGGAGCGCCGAGCTCGTGAAGTACGCCGCCAACACCTTCCTTGCCGTCAAGATCTCCTTTGCCAATGAGGTTGCAGGACTGTGCGAGGCGCTCGGCGCCGATGCGGGACGGGTCCTCGCCGGCGTCGGCCTCGACGGCCGGATCGGGGCGCAGTTCCTCTCTCCCGGGCCGGGCTTCGGCGGGTCCTGCCTCCCAAAGGACCTCTCCGGGCTCATCGCGGTGGCCGAGTCCCTCGAGCAGCCCGCGCTTGTCGCCCGGGCAGCCCGTGCCGTCAACGCCAGAGTCCTCGACCGCCTCGTCTCGACGCTCGACTCGGTGCTGGGCGGCCTCGAGGGCCGCAAGATCGCCGTGCTCGGGCTCGCCTTCAAGGCGGGCACCGACGACACCCGCCAGTCGCCCGGGCTGGCGCTCGCCTCGCAGCTGAGCAGGAAGGGGGCAGAGGTACGGGCACACGATCC
>JAKATT010000201.1 GCA_021818615.1 Actinomycetes bacterium
CCCCTTGACGTGCGTCTCGTAGATGATCGACTCGTGGCGGGGGACCTCCGGCGGCCTGTCGTTGCCCCAGTCGAAGTACGGGTTGTGCACGACCGACTTCGGTATGTGCGCGGCGGAGTCTTCGTCGTTGCGGGCGTTCTCGTCGTCGAAGCGGTACGAGAAGCACGCTTGTGCCCAGTCGACGTTGCCTTCGATCGCCGTGGCGTACGGATCGAGGAGGAGCTTGGCGGGGTTGCAGCGAAGCCCCCTTTCCGGTGCCCATCCGCCGTGCACCCGGTAGCCGTAGCGCTGGCCCGGCGAGACGGTCGGCAGGTAGACGTGCCAGCAGAACGCGTCGACCTCTTCGAGGGCGACACGGCGCGTCTCGAGGCCGTCCTCGTCGAACAGGCAGAGCTCGACGCCCTCGGCGACTTCGGAGAAGAGCGAGAAGTTGGTCCCGGCTCCGTCGTAGCGGGCGCCGAGGGGAGCAGGCCGTCCCGGCCAGGCTTCGATCTCGGTCACGCGCCTGCTGGCTCGTCTCGTGTGAGGACGGCGAGCGCGACTGCCTGCTCGCGCTTGCTGCCAGCAGAAGCTTCACGCGCCTCGAACTGCTCCACCTGTGCCGCCTCGGACCTGCGGCTGAGCAGACCGGCAGCACTCAGGGTTGCGAGGACCCCGGCCACGGCACCCGCGAGGTACGCGTCGTGGAACGAGCCGACGACGGCGAGGGCGATGCCCGAGTCGCGTGTCACGGAGGCCGTCCCTGTCGCCGCCCCGACGATGCCCGAGAGTGCCCGAGCGACGATGGGCAGGATGATGGAGAGAGCGGTCGCTGTCAGCACGGCTGCCACGATCGTGAGCACGGTGCCGAGTAGGCTGCGGCGCCGGTGGCCGATGCGGTCGCCGACCGTGCCAAGAACCGGTGCCACAACCCCGAAGGAGAGGAGGGGGGCGGTCATCACCCAGGTGGTCGTGGCCTGCGAAGCGTGGAACGTCTGGCCGGTTCCGGTGAGGGCGACCGCGAAGATCGTGAAAGTGAAGTTCACCGACAGAAGGCCTGTGAGCACTATCCCGAGCACCCACCAGCGGTGGCGCGCCTCTCCGGCTCGGCGTCCGTGTCGTGCGTCATGCGCTCTGCCGCTCGGCCGCGCCGCGCCGCGCCGCGCTGGCAAATCGCCCCATGAGACCGGCAGCCTAGTGAGCAGGGGGCCTGCGCCGGATCTTCAGAAAGCGATCAGCTGCTCCTCGCCAAACGGGGGCGGCCTTCCTCCATGCAGGTCTGCTGGGAGGCGGTGGTGCTCGCTGAGCGCCTGGCTCGCAATCCGGCCACGTGACTTGTTCTCAGCCGGGCCCCGCACGACATGGGCGTCGACGGCTATCGGGTCCCGGTAAGCGTCGCCAGCGCCTCGTTGAGCTGGAGGACGTCGATGTAGGGAGCACCGAGGAAGCCCCAGTAGGCGTCGGTGACGTGCGACTTGATGAGAGCATCCACCTGCCCGACGGAGAGGTGGTTCGCCCTTGCCACAGCCCGAGCCTGTGCATAGGCGTCCGCCGGTGCGATGTCCGGGTCGACGCCCGAGCCGGACCCGGTTACGAGGTCGTTCGTCGGAGTGATGCCCTCCTTCTCCAGGGCTACGACCCTGGTGTGGGAGAAGTCGAGGAGCAGCTTCGACTTCGGCCCGTAGTTCTGGGCTCCGGTCGCCATCGGGTTGTCGGCGTCCGGACGGCCCTGGAACCACTTCGGCCCGCTCCAGTGCTGGCCGATGAGCGGTGAGCCGTACTTGGTGATCTGGCCGTTGGCCTCGCTCTTGAAAAACAGCTGTCCCACGCCGACCATCAGTGCCGGGTAGGCGAGACCGAGCAGGAGGAAGAAGACGACGGAGATGACGACCGAGCGGCGGAGATTGAGCAGCATCAGTACCACCTGACCGCGGTGAGGAAGAGATCGATCAGCTTGATGAAGACGAACGGGACGACGAGGCCGCCGATCCCGTAGATCCAGACATTGCGACGCAGGAGCTGTGTGGCGCTCATCGGGCGGAACTTGACGCCGCGCAGCGCGAGCGGGATGAGGGCGATTATCACGAGAGCGTTGAAGATCACCGCCGAGAGGACCGCACTCGTCGGGGAGTGGAGGCGCATGACGTCGACGGCTCCGAGCTGGTGGTACGTGGCGGCGAACAGCGCGGGGATAATTGCGAAGTACTTGGCGACATCGTTCGCGATCGAGAACGTCGTGAGCGCTCCCCGGGTGATGAGCAGCTGCTTGCCGATCTCGACGATGTCGAGGAGCTTGGTCGGGTTCGAGTCGAGGTCGACCATGTTGCCGGCCTCCTTGGCGGCCGTCGTCCCCGAGTTCATGGCGACTCCGACGTCGGCCTGGGCGAGCGCCGGAGCGTCGTTCGTCCCGTCCCCGGTCATGGCGACGAGCTTCCCGTCCTCCTGCTCCTGGCGTATGAGCGCCAGCTTGGCCTCCGGCGTCGCCTCGGCGAGGAAGTCGTCGACGCCGGCCTCGGACGCGATCGCAGCGGCGGTGAGCGGGTTGTCTCCTGTGATCATGACGGTGCGGATGCCGAGTGCCCGCATCTCGTTGAACCGTTCACGGATCCCCTGCTTCACCACGTCCTTCAGCTCGATGACGCCGAGCACCGTCGCGCCGTCCGCCACGACGAGCGGAGTCGACCCCGCGCGCGAGACCCTTTCCACGATGGAGTCGAGGTCGCCTGGGGTTCTGCCGCCTTCGGCTGCGACCCACAGCTTCACGGCCTCGGCGGCGCCCTTGCGCAGCTTGCGGCCGTCGACGTCGAGGCCGGACATGCGGGTGAGGGCCGAGAAGGGCACGAAGGCGTGCTCGCTGCCGAGGTCCCGCTCCCGGAAGTTGAAGCGGTTCTTGGCGAGCACGACGATGGAGCGCCCTTCGGGCGTCTCGTCGGCGAGTGAGGCGAGCTGGGCCGCCTCGGCGAGCTGCTCTTCGTCGTGCCCGGCGACCGGCAAGAACTCCGAGGCCATCCTGTTGCCGAGTGTGATGGTGCCCGTCTTGTCGAGCAGCAGGGTCTGAGTGTCCCCGGCCGCCTCTACGGCGCGCCCGCTCATCGCGAGCACGTTGCGCTGGACGAGGCGGTCCATTCCGGCAATGCCGATCGCGGAGAGGAGCGCTCCGATCGTCGTCGGGATGAGGCAGACGAGAAGTGCGACGAGGACGACGACCGACACGGTCGCGCCCGAGTAGTGCCCGAAGGGCTGGAGGACGACGACGACGGGAAGGAAGATGATGGTGAGCGCTGCCAGCAGGATCGTGAGCGCGATCTCGTTCGGCGTCTTCTTGCGGTTTGCCCCCTCGACGAGCTGGATCATGCGGTCGAGAAAGGTGTGGCCGCGCTCTGCTGTGATGCGGACGACGATGCGGTCCGAGAGCACTTTGGTCCCGCCCGTCACCGCCGAGCGGTCACCGCCCGACTCACGTATCACCGGCGCCGACTCGCCCGTGATGGCCGATTCGTCGATCGAGGCGATGCCGTCGGTTATCTCCCCGTCGGACGGGATCAGGTCGCCCGCCTCGCATACGACAAGGTCCCCCTTCTGCAGAGCGCCGGCGAGGACCCGGCGTTCCGAGCCGTCATCGAGCAGCTGCCGGGCTTCGGTCTCGGACCGCATCCGGCGGAGGGCGTCAGCCTGAGCCTTGCCCCGTCCCTCAGCCATGGCCTCGGCGAAGTTGGCGAAGATGACCGTGAGGAGCAACCAGACCGTGATGCTCCAGTCGAACAGCCCCGGGTGGGCGATCGACTCGAGGAAGGTGACGACCGTCCCGACGAGCACGACGAACATGACTGGATTGCGGAACTGGACCCGTGGGTCCAGCTTCTTGAGCGAGGCCACCGTTGCCTCGAGGAGGATCTCGCGATCGAAGAGGCTCCGTGAGGTGGCGACTCCTCTCGGCTGGCTCGGCGGGCTGGCCTGCGCCGCGAGGGCGCCGCCGTCGGAGGTCAGAGTGTCGTTCGGCATCAGAAGAACTTCCCGTGCACGAGTTGCTCGACGATGGGCCCGAGGGCGAGCGCCGGGAAGAACGTCAGGGCTCCGATGATGATGATGACGCCGACGACGAGTCCGCTGAACAGCGGCGTGTCGGTCTTGAAGGTGCCTGCGGAGGAGGGCACAGGCTGCTTTGCCGCCAGCACGCCGGCCAGCGCCAGTACCGGGACAATGATCGCGAAGCGGCCCAGCAGCATGTCGACGCCGCCTATGACGTTGTAGAAGGCGGTGTTGCCCGACAGGCCGGCAAAGGCCGAGCCGTTGTTGTTCGTTTGGGACGTGAGGGCATAGAGGATCTCGGTGAAGCCGTGCGGTCCCTTGTTGAGCGGTCCAGCGCGGCCGGCGGGAAGCGAGACGGCGACGCCAGTGGTGACGAGCACGACTAGGGGCATGACGAGTGCGCCGAGAGCCGCCAGCTTCACCTCGCGTGCCTGGATCTTCTTGCCGAGGTACTCGGGCGTGCGCCCGACCATGAGCCCGCCCAGGAACACGGCGATGAGGGCGAAGAGCAGGATCGTGTAGAGGCCGCTCCCGGCGCCGCCCGGTGTCACCTCGCCGAGCATCATGCCGGTGAGAAGGCCCATCCCGCCGATCGGGGTGTAGGAGTCGTTCGACCCGTCGACGCTACCGGTCGAGGTCTGCGTGGAGGCGACGTCGTAGAGGACCGACTGGGCCACGCCGAAACGGACCTCCTTGCCCTCCATGTTGCCGCCGGGCTGGTAGCGCACCCCTGCTGCCGCGACGGCCGGGTTGCCTCTCGACTCCGCCCACGAGGTGAAGCCGAACCAGACGCCGAAGAGCAGCACCATCGCCGCCACGAGGGCGATGCCCTGGCGGATGCTGCCCACCATCTTCCCGAACGTGTAGGTGAGGGCGAACGGGATGACAAGCAGCAGGAAGAAGGAGAGGAAGTTCGTGAGCCCGGTCGGGTTCTCCTGCGGAGCCGCGCCATTGGCATTGAGTGCGCCGCCTCCGTTCGTCCCGAGCTGCTTGATGACCTCCATCGAGGCGATCGGGCCCCTCGGGATGCTCTGGCGAGCGCCGTTCATCACGTCATGGACCTGGGCGGCCCCGGCGAAGGTCTGCACCGCACCCTGGGCGATGAACACGATCGAGAAGGCGATTGCGATCGGTACCAAGACGTAGAAGGTGCAGCGGACGATATCGACCCAGAAGTTCCCGATCGTTGGGGAGCCATTGCGGGAGAAGCCCCGCACGAGGGCGATGGCGACGGCGATGCCGACCGAGGCGCTCACGAACTGCTGGACCGCCAAGGCGCCCATCTGGGAGAGGTACGACATCGTCGACTCGCCCGAGTAGTTCTGCCAGTTGGTGTTGGTGACGAACGACACCGCGGTGTTCCACGAGAGTGCGGGGGACACCGCTCCGAAGTGCTGCGGATCGAGCGGCAGCGATCCCTGCAGCCGGATCATCCCGTAGACGACGAGGATCGCGACACCCGAGTAGACGACGAGCGATGTGCCATAGCGCTGCCAGGTCTGCTCCCGTGTCCTGTCGAGACCGGCCAGCCGGTAGATGGGCCGCTCGAGAAAGCCGAGGAACTGCACGCGCCCCTCGAAGACGGCAGCCATGTAGGAGCCGAGGAATCGCCACGCTATGGCGAGAGCAGCTACCAGGAGGACCAGCGTCCACGTGAGGCTCATCAGAACCACTCAGCTTTGAACATGGCGATCCCGAGGTAGATGAACACGAGGATCGAGAGGCCGAGAAGCAGGCCCTGCACCGGTGTCATAGGTGCTCGAGCGCCTTGATCAACCCGAGCATGACAACGACGAAGAGGAGCGTCCCGAGTACCGCGATCACGTCAGCCATGAGGCGAGGGTGCCTCTGCGCGCCGCCGAGGTGGCGTCAACAGACGCCGGTTGGCGTCAATATCGTGTCAACGCTCCCATGTCATGTGTTGGAGGACGCCAGCTGGTCGTCGACCGGAGCAGCCGTCGGGCGGGACACCTCGCGCCGTGCGATCACGTGGACGTCCACGTTGTTGGTCGACGAGAGCCGGATGACCTTCGAGACGATCGAGCCGCGGGTGAGCTCCTCGAGACGCCCCCGACGACTCGCTCCGAGCACGATCTGGGTGATCTGGTGCTCCATCGCGAGGTCGACGAGGGTCTGTGCCGGATCATCGCCGGCGACCTCGTACCAGGTGCCGCCGACATCACCGGTCAGCCGGCGCAGCTCCAAGAGGCGTTCGCTCGCCGCCTTGGAGCTCTTCGCCTCGGTGGTCACGTGCACGACGTGCAGGGCTCCGCGCACCCTCGCAGCCAGCCGGGCGGCCCTGCGGAGCACACCCTCGGTGCCGGGCGTGCCGTCGACTCCGACCATGATGCGCTCGGTGACGTCCCAGACGTCGTGGACCTGCCTGGCGCGCAGGCGCTCGAGGAGCGTCTCGTCTGTCTCGTCCGCCACGAAGCGAAGTGCAACCTCGCGCAGGGCGACGAGGTTGTCGGTCTGGAAGAAGTGAGTGAGCGCCGCCTCTACCTTGTCGGCAGGGTAGATGTGGCCGTGCGCCATGCGCCGGCGGAGCTGCTCGGGCGAGGAGTCGATCAGCTCGATCTGGTCCGCCCTTCGCACTACCCAGTCCGGCACACGCTCGCGCACCTGTGTGCCCGTCATCTGCTCGACTGTGTCCGCGATCGACTCGAGGTGCTGGATGTTCACCGTCGAGATCACCGAGATGCCTGCCTCGAGGAGCTGGAGGACGTCCTGCCAGCGCTTCTCGTTCCGTCCCGAGCCGGGCACGTTCGTGTGTGCCAGCTCGTCTATGAGCGCTACCTGTGGGTGCCGGGCGAGCACGGCGTCGAGGTCCATCTCCTCGAAGGCGGCGCCGCGGTATGCCACCTGCTTGCGGGGCACGACCTCGAGGTCGCGAAGCATGTCGGCGGTGAAGCGCCGCCCGTGGGCCTCCACGAAGCCGACCACGACATCCGTGCCACGACTGCGCCTGCGGAACCCCTCGTCCAGCATGGCGCATGTCTTGCCGACTCCGGCGGCGGCACCGAGGTAGATGCGGAACCTGCCGGTGGGCTCGACCTCGGACGCGTCGCCTCCCGCTGGATCGGTGGGAGACGTATTGTCCGGCTGCGTGCTCAAGGTCACCACCTCGTCGCCACTCCCCCTCTCGTGGCGTAGGGCGATCACGGGGAGCCTGCTTGCCCTCGCCGTCATGGCGGCGCTGTCCGCAGCCATGTTCGCGCTCCGGCCGCAGCTCAGCATCGCAACCGTGGCGCTCGTGCTCGTCATCCCCGTAGTCGTCGGCGTGGTCGCCGGTGGGGCGGCCGCGGGAGCGGTCGCGGTGCTGGGGGGGTTTCTCGTCTATGACGTGGGATTCATCCCCCCGTACGGCACTCTCGCGGTCGGCAGCAGCCAGAACTGGGTTGCGCTCGGCGTATATGTCGTCGTGGTCGTCCTGCTCGGCCGCGTGACGAGCAACCTGACGAGGGCACAGGCCGATGCACGCCAGCGCCAGGTGGACGCAGAGCAGCTCTTTCAGATGTCTGAGCTCCTGGTCGGTGGTCGGCCGTTGAGGGAGCTCTTGCCCGTCGTGGCCTCGACCTTGCGAGAAGCGTTCGGCTTCGAGGGGGTCGTGGTCCTTCTTCCCGAGGGCGACGACCTCGTTGTGGCGGCTGCGGCGGGCCGCCCGCTCTCGAGCGAGGAGGTGGCGAGCATCCGTCCGGCAGGAGGTGTGCGGACGGCGCTCTCGGGAGCGGACGGCGCCGGGGGCCCGTTTTCCGTCATCTTGCAGGTGGCTGGCCGACCGGTTGGCGTGCTCGGCGCCGTCGGTGGGTGGCTCGACCCGCACCGGGCTCAACTGCTCTCCACTTTCGCCAACCAGACCGCGGTCGCCCTCGAGAGGGCAGCCCTGCGGGAAGAGGCGCTTCGCGCCCAGGTTCTCGAGGAGGTCGACGGTTTCCGCCAGGCGCTCCTCGGCGCGGTCTCTCATGACCTGCGGACCCCGCTCGCGACGATCAAGGCCTCAGCCTCGGCCTTGCGGGACCGGGCGATGCCGCTCTCCGCCGATGATGCGGGCGAGCTGCTCGCACTGATCGAGGGCCAGTCGGACCGCCTCTCTCGTATGGTCTCGAACCTGCTCGACCTCTCGCGGGTGAGGGCAGGCGCGCTGGAGCTGAAGCGGGAGCCCGTGTCGCCCCGGGCACTCGTGACCGACGCTCTCGGCCTCCTCAGTCCGCCGGCCGGAGCCGTCGTGCTCGAGGGGCTCGACGGCCTTCCGGCCGTCGACGTCGACGCCGGGCTCGTGAGTGAGGCCGTCGTCAACCTGATCGACAACGCGATGCGCTACGCGCCGGCGGAGGCAGCGGTGAGGGTGGTGGGCGCGCTGCGCGAATCGACGGTGTCGCTCTCGGTCGTGGACCGGGGGCCCGGAATCGCCGAGGGGCTGGCGGGCCGCCTTCTCGAGGGCCCGCAAACCGGCCGGGGCAACGGCCCGGGCGCCTCCGGCCTCGGTTTGGTGATCGCCCGCGCCTTCGTCGAGGCGAACGGCGGGGTGATCCGGCTGGAGCACGAGCCGGGTGGCGGCACCAGAGCGACGATCGAGCTCGGGGCCTATGAGCCGGGAGGCGTCGTGGCGACCGACGAGGAGCAGTGACGGCGACCGTGCTCGTGGTCGACGACGATGCGGCGCTGCAGCGGGTCCTGCGGCTCGCCCTCAAGGCGCTCGGCTACGAGGTGGTCGCCGCCACGACCGGGGCGACCGGCTTGTCCGAGGCAGCGCTGCACAGCCCTGATGCGATCGTCCTCGACCTTGGGCTGCCGGACCTCGGCGGCGTGGAGGTGTGCCGTCGGGTTCGGGAGTGGAGTGACGTGCCGATCATCGTGTTGTCGGCCGACGGGAGCGAGCAGAGCAAGGTCGAGGCTCTCGATCTCGGGGCGGACGACTATGTGACGAAACCCTTCTCGATGTCAGAGCTGCAGGCGAGGCTGCGCGTGGCGCTCCGCCGGAGCCGGGCCACTTCAACGGCCGAAGCGTCGTCTGTCAGCGTCGGCCCCCTCGAGCTCGACCTTCTCGCTCACGAGGTCCGCATGCGAGGCAGGCCGGTCGAGCTGACGAAGCGGGAATTCCAGATCCTGTCCTTCCTCGCCCTTCATGCCGGCAAGGTCTGTACCCACAAGATGCTGCTCGACGCCGTCTGGGGCGTTGGCTACGGAGCGTCGAGCCGTTACCTGCGCGAGTACGCCTACCGGCTCCGGCGCAAGCTCGGCGACGAGGACGGCCGGCTTCTCACGAGCCGCCCGGGCATCGGCTACCAGCTCGTGGCGCCGCCGGACGGCGACGGCGCCTGACCGGGCTCCTCCACGCAGCGGTGGTCGGTGCCGGGTTGGCCTCAGGTCGTGAGCACGACCGCCGTGTTGCCCGGCTGCGCGGCGAGCTGCGACGGCGTGTAGGGGAAGTGGACCCATCTCTTCGCCGAGTAGAGCTTCGTCATGTTGGAGTACCACGGTGACGCCGGGTTCGTGGCCTGCGAGTAGGTCACGATGCCCTGCGAGACAGGCCCGGACGGCGTGAGCGCCGTCGTCATCACGAGCGACGAGCCGTCGCCGACCTCTCCGTAGTTGCCCGGAAGGAAGGGGTCGTTCGTGGCGCGGCTCGGATAGATGGCGTTGAAGCAGCCGGTCGAGCAGCCGTGAATCGGTATCACGAGGTGGCCCTTCGTGACGTGCTGCACCTGGCCGTAGGATGCAGAGAGCGCGATGTGGTGGGCGTCGAGCTCTTGGACGGCGTCGGCGAGTGCCTGCAGCAGCTTCGGGTTGGAGGTGTCGAGGCCGTAAGGCGTCGTGAGGGGGTGCTTGACGTCGAAGGGCACCTTCCAGAACCCGCTTCCCGGTGCATCGGCGTACCACACCTCGAAGAGCCACCCTCCTGAGGCGTCGAGGTCGCCGTTCTCGTACTTCTCGTAGCCGGCGAGAGCTTTGCAGGCAGCGGTGAGGTTGACGGTCTTGCCGTCGGTGGCCTTTTGGACGGGCGACTTCCTGCAGGCGGCGACAAGCGGCTTGAGCACGAGCTCGGCGAGGAGCGAGCGGTCGTTCTCCCACATCTTCTGCATGGTCGAGATCGAGAACTTGGCCTTGCCGAGGCCGTCGGTCCCGGCGAGGCGCTCGGCGATCATCAAGTTGCCGAGCCGGGTCCGCAGCCCCTGTTCGACGTCTATGTTGCCGACGATCGGCGAGTACGCACGGAACGGAGCGCTCGGGTTGGCGAGCCAGTACGAGTCGTTCGAGTTCTCGACGTAGTCGCTTCGAATCGTGTGCGGCTCCTCGCTCGCGGGCAGGATGCCCGGTACGGGCGTGCCCCTGGCGTGAGCCCAGGCACAGCTGCTCGTCGCCCCGTCGAGGGTGACGATCCCGGCCGCGTCGTACACGAGGGTCGGGAGCCCGGCCGGCAGGCACCTCTTGATGAGGGCGGCCGAGACGTTCGGGGTGTTGCCGACGTCTCCGTAGAGAACGTGGCCGTACTTGTCCGCTGCGATCGTGTTGAAAGTCGGGATGGCGAGGTAGCGAGACTCGACTCCAAGGAGTGCCGCGACCGACGTCGCCCTTCCCATCTCGAAGTACTGGTCGGCCGCTCTCCACACGTCGGCGATGTCGACGTCGTCCATCGTGTAGGCCGTCGTGGAGGTCCAGCCGTAGCCGGCGGGAGGCACGTCGACAACCGTGCCGAAACGGGTCGTGTAGAAGGTGTGGCTCACCATCACCCTGCCGGTGTTGACCGCCACCTGCACCTCGCCCATGGAGACCGCCTTGCCGTCCACGTAGTACTCGGTCGGGTGGCCCGGCACGAGCTTCAGCTGGAAGAGCGTGAAGCGCTTCGAGGTCGAGACGGTGTGGGTCCAGGCGATGTCGGAGTTGAAGCCGATGCCGACGAGCGGGAAGCCCATGAGCGTGCCGCCCTCGACGTTGTAGCTGCCCGGTACCGTCAGCTGCAGAGCCCAGAAGCGCTCGGTCCCTATCCAGGGGAAATGCGGGTTGGCGAGCACCAGGCCGCCGCCGTTCTGGGTGTCCTTCGAGCCGACGGCGATCCCGTTCGACCCCCTGGTCGAGCTCCCGCTCTCGCCCAGGTTGCGGAGCGCCCGGAGCTCTGCTGTCGTCGGGTGCTCGACGGTGCCCGCAGCACGTGCCGAGCCTGTGGAGGGCGGAGCGGCACCTGCCTCATAGGTGATGAACTGCTGGCTGGAGGCCTCAGTGGCGATCTGCACACCGCGAAGGAACATGTCCTCGAGCGTGATCGGGCGGACCCAGGACTTGCCGGCACAGGCAGGGTCGGTCAGCCTGCCCGAGGCCAGATAGGCGTTGTAGCCCTTGACGTAGCCCTCGTAGAGCTGCAGGACCTGGGGGAGCGGTCCGATCGGCGGGGCAGCCTTCGTCTCTGACTGGTAGAGACCTGACTGCTTGACGGACTGCCAGAACAGGTCGGAGTCGAGATTGCTCGGGTCGGTGCCGGCGGAGTAGTCGAGGGCAAGGCCGGCCGGCCCGAAGTACTTGGAGCGCTCGCCGTTCACCGTCACGAAGTCCTGCGCGAGCGTGCAGAAGTTGTCCCCGGCGAAGGCGTAGGCCTCGCCGTAGCCGAGGGACTCGAAGTTGGACGCAGAGATGTGCGGGATGCCTGCGGAGTCGGTGACGATCGTCACCTTGTTCGACTCGGCTGCAGCCGCGCCCCCTCCCGAGGCGAGCAGCGCCGCTCCGAGGAGCGACACAGTCATGACTATGCCGGCAATTACGCGCCTTGATCCCATCTCACACCCCGGCTCCCCCGGGCGGCCTCGACCCGTTGTGGTCAACCTACATCCGCCGTGCCACTTGTGCCGCCGGCGGCCGGGGCCCGGGCGACACCGTCAGCCGTTCTGTCGCATCTCCCGCCTGATGGTCTTTCCCGCCGCGTTGCGGCCCCGGTCGTCGAGGAACACGATCTCTCGCGGAGCCTCGGCACCCGCGAGCGTGCGGCTCAGGTGCTGCTTGAGCTCCAGGAGCCTGTCGCTGTCGCCGCTGGCGCCCCCCCGCTCGGCGAGCGCCGTCGAGACGCCGTCACGCAGCAGTGCCAGCGACGAGTCCGCCCGACACCGAGCAGAGGCCGGCGAAGATGTCGCCTGGGCGCTTGGCGACGGACGCTGCATGGCTCACGGTGTCAGCTCCCCGGGGCGGTGGCGCGCTCGTAGCGCTGCGCGCTCTCCTCAGTTGCGGCGGCCACCGGTCCGGCGGCCACCGGTCCGGCGGCGTTGCCGCCCGCAGCACCGGGAGACGGCCCGACGGCGAGCAGGAGCCCGAGGCAGACGAGGACCGCTCCGGCAATCTGCCAG
>JAKATT010000077.1 GCA_021818615.1 Actinomycetes bacterium
CTACGAGGACTCCTACACCCTCGAGCGCTACCTCGCGACCGGTGGCTACGCCGGGCTTGCCAAGGCACTGTCGATGACGCCGGAGGCGGTCCACGAGGAGGTGAACCAGGCGAGCCTGCTCGGCCGCGGGGGAGCGGGCTTCCCCGCCGGGCGAAAGTGGTCGATGCTGCGCAAGGCGCCCACCACCTACCTCGTCGTGAACGGCGACGAGAGCGAGCCGGCGACATTCAAGGACCACCTGCTCGTCGAGCGCGACCCGCATCAGATCGTCGAGGGAACGATCATCGCCGCCTACGCGATCGGCGCCGCCCAGGCCTTCGTCTTCTGCAGGGGCGAGTTCGCCCTCGGCCTCGAGCGCCTCACCCAGGCGGTGAACGAGGCGTATGCCCATGGCGCTCTCGGCCGGGACATCTTCGGCTCCGGCTTCAACCTCGATCTCGTCGTCCACCCGGGAGCCGGCGCCTACATCTGCGGCGAGGAGACCGCCCTGCTCGAGTCGCTCGAGGGAAAGCGCGGCTTCCCGCGTATCAAGCCGCCGTACTTTCCCGCTGCGGTCGGGCTCTACGGTGAGCCGACCGTCGTGAACAACGTCGAGACGATGTCGAACCTGCCCTGGATAGTGCTGAACGGCGGGGCTGCCTTCGCAGCTCTCGGCGAGGGCAGCTCGGCCGGCACGCGCCTGTTCGCCCTCTCCGGACATGTCAACCGCCCGGGCTTCTACGAGCTCGAGATGTCGAAGACGACGTTCAGGGACGTCATCTACGACCCGTCGCTCGGCGGCGGGGTCCGCAACGGGAACGAGTTGAAGGCGTTCATCCCTGGCGGCGTCTCCGCCCCGTGGTTCTTCCCCGAGCACCTCGACATGGGGCTCGACCAGGACGCCGTCGGCAGGGCCGGTTCGATGCTCGGCTCGGGCTCTATCGTCGTCATGGACGAGACCACCTGCGTGGTGAGGGCTGCCTGGCGGATCAGCCATTTCTTCTGGCGGGAGTCGTGCGGCCAGTGCACGCCGTGTCGCGAAGGCAGCGGCTGGGTCGAGAAGATTCTCCGGCGGATCGAGGACGGTTATGGCCGCGAGGAGGACATCGAGCTCCTCCTCGACGCCTGCGACAACATCGCGCCCGGGCTCTCCTGGCCGCCCAAGCAGACGACGATCTGCGTGCTCGGCCCATCGATCCCGTCGTCGATCGTGTCCGGCATCCACCGGTTCAGGGACGAGTTCCTCGTCCATGTGAAGGACGGTGCCTGCCCGTTCGAGCCGGACGAGGTGCGCCATGGTCTCTGAAAAGGCGGCGCCTCTGGCGGCCACCGAGCGCTCCAGTTCCGACACCCCCCCAGCTCCCCCTCCCGACGGCGTGTCGCTCACGATCGACGGCATGGCGGTCACAGCGCCGAAGGGGGAGCTCGTCATCGAGGCCGCCGAGCGAGCAGGGGTCTACATCCCCCGCTTCTGCTACCACCCGCGCATGGCGCCGGTCGGCATGTGCCGCATGTGCCTCGTCGAGGTCTCGAGCCCGCGGGGCCCGAGCCTTCAGCCGGCATGCTACGTGCAGGTGTCCGACGGTCAGGAGATCGCCACCAGGTCGCCTGCCGCTCGCAAGGCGCAGGAAGGGGTGCTCGAGTTCCTGCTGCTCAACCATCCCCTTGACTGCCCGGTCTGCGACAAGGGCGGGGAGTGCCCGCTGCAGGACCAGGCGATGTCGCACGGTCCGGGAGAGACGCGCTTTGTCGAGGAGAAACGCCACTGGGCAAAGCCCATCTCCCTCGGCCCGCTCGTCCTGCTCGATCGCGAGCGCTGCATCCAGTGCGCACGCTGCACCCGCTTCGCCGAGGAGGTCGCCGGTGAGCCGCTCATCGACTTTCTCTCCCGCGGCGACCGTATCGAGGTGGCGGCGTTCCCCGAGCTGCCGTTCACGAGCTACTTCGCCGGCAACACGATCCAGATCTGCCCGGTCGGTGCGCTCACCTCACCGCCGTACCGCTTCCGGTCGCGTCCCTGGGATCTCGAGCAGGTCGAGACGACGTGCACCTACTGCTCGGTCGGCTGCCGTGTCGCCATGCAGTCGTCGGCAGGAAAGCTCGTGAGGCTCCTCGGCATCGACTCCGAGCCGGTCAACCAGAGCTGGCTGTGTGATCGCGGGCGGTACGGGTTCGAAGCTGTCAACGCCGCCGGACGCCTTGTCGAGCCGCTCGTCCGGCGCGACGGAGAGCTGCAGCCGGCGGCGTGGCACGAGGCGCTCGGGTTCGCCGCCGCCGGCATCCGCCGGGCGATGTCCAGCGGGGGCGGCAGATCGGTCGGGATCCTCGGCGGCGCGCGCCTTGCGAACGAGGACGCTTACGCCTGGTCGAAGCTCGCTCGCGCCGTCATCGGCACGGACAATGTCGACGCCCAGCTCGGCGACGGGCTCCCCGCAGAGCTCGTCCTCGGCTTGCCGAGGGCGACGATCGAGGACGCCGTGACGGCCAAGGCGGTCGTCTGCCTGGCGGGCGATCTCCACGAGGAGCTGCCCGTCCTGCACCTGCGCCTTCGCGGCGCCGCGCTGCAGGGTGTGCCGGTCGTCGAGGTCTCGCCGGTGCCGACCGCCCTCTCGTCCTTGTCCTACCTGGTGCCCTACCGTCCCGGCTATCTTCTCGGCGCCGTGCGGGCGCTCCTCGGCGAAGCCACCTCGGAGCTGCCCGGAACGACGGCCGCCGACGTGGACGCCGGGCGCCGTGGGCTGGCTGACGCGCTCGACTCGTCGCCGGAGGGGGAGGGAGTGGTGGTGGTTCTCGGTCGGGTCTCGCTCGCCGAGAGCGCCGAGCAGATCGCTGCAGCGGCCACCCTCCTTTCTGAGCGCTGGCCGGCGGCCCGCTTCCTCCCCGCCCTGCGCAGGGCGAACGTCCTTGGTGCCCTCGATCTCGGCCTGGCGCCAGGCGTGCTGCCCGGACGGGTCTTGCTCGAGGACGGGCGGGCGTGGTTCGAGGACCGGTGGGCTACAGAGCTGCCAGCCGGCGGCGGGCTCGACGCGGGGGGCATGCTGCGGGCGGCGGCGTGCGGCGAGCTCGGCGCGCTCGTTCTCCTTGGCGCCGACCCGCTGGCTGACTTCCCCGACCGGGACCTGGCGCGCAGCGCTCTCGAGACGGTGCCCTTCATCCTCTCGATCGACGTCCTGGCGAACCCGTCCGCCCAGCTCGCCGATGTCGTGCTGCCGGCCGCCGCCCACTCTGAGCGTGGCGGCACGACCACGAACATCGAGGGACGTGTCACGCGACTGGCTCAGAAGGTCGTGCCGCCTGGCACGGCGAGGGCCGACTGGGTCATCGCCAGCGAGCTCGCCGAGCGGCTCGGAGGCGACCTCGGCTTCGACCACCTCGAGGGGATCTGGGAGGAGATCGAGCAGCTCTCGCCGGTCCACCGCGGCTGCACGCTCGGCGCGCTCGTGCTGCGGGGCGGCTACGACGGGGTCGTCGTGCCCGTCGGCGCGGCACCGGTCCGCCTCGGGTCCCCACCGTCTGGTTGGAGGGCCGACGGCGTGCGACCGATCGACCCGATGGCGACGCCAGGCATCGCCTCGGCCGACGAGCAGGGGGCGCCGCTCTTCGCCGGCGCCAGCGTCCCAGCCGGCAGCGACCTGTCAGAGGCGCTCGGCCCTCTCGATGCGCGCAGCGTCCGGGCGGGCGGCGCCGGAACAGGCGAGGTACCGCCCGGGGGCAACGGCAGTCTCGGGCCGGCACCGGCCGGCGAGCCTCCTCGCCCGCCGCTCATGGGGCTTTCGTCCGGCCGTTTCAGCGCGCCGGAGACACCGCGTCCCGACGGCTACGGCGTGCGCCTCGTGACGCGCCGGACGCTGTTCGACCATGGGACGCTCGTCCAGGAGTGCACGTCGCTCGCCGGGCTCGCTCCGAACCAGCTGCTGCGCGTACACCCGAAGCTCGTCGAGCAGCTCGGGGTGCGTGACGGCGAGCGCGTGCGTGCCCGCTCGCCCCGCGGCGAGCTCGTGGTCCCTGTCCTT
The DNA here is from genome assembly GCA_021818615.1 of Actinomycetes bacterium. Taxonomy (GTDB): domain Bacteria; phylum Actinomycetota; class Acidimicrobiia; order Acidimicrobiales; family Bog-793; genus JAKATT01. The sequence goes on from JAKATT010000077.1 coordinate 3,993, forward strand.
GGCGATGCGACGGTGCCCTCCGGCGTCGCCGTCCTCGCGCTCGGTGCAGTGCCGGTGGACGAGCCCGGCGCCGCCCTGCTCCTCGACAGCGCGGCGCAAGTCGTCGACCTCAGAGTGGAGACGCTGGGCTGATGGGCGATCCCCTCTTCTCGAACGGGGTCGGCCTCGCCGTCTGGATCATCGTCGTCGTGAAGGTCCTCTTGGCATTCGGCTTCCTCATGGTGTCGGTGATGCTGATGATCTGGTTCGAGCGCAAGGTCATCTCCGACATGCAGAACCGCATCGGTCCGAACAGGGCCGGTCCCTTCGGCATCCTGCAGACTCTGGCTGACGGTATCAAGCTCTTCTTCAAAGAAGACCTCATGCCGGACAAGGCCGACCGGTTCGTCTTCAAGCTGGCGCCCTATCTGACGGTGCTCCCGGCGTTCCTCATCTTCACCCTCGTCCCGGTCGGCGGAGTGGTCACGATCGCCCACCACGTCGTCGAGCTGCAGGTGGCAGACCCACCCATGGGGATCCTGCTGCTGCTCGCTCTCTCGAGCGTCGCGGTGTACGGCACCATGCTCGCCGGCTGGTCGTCGGGGTCGAAGTACCCGCTCCTCGGCTCGGTTCGCGCCAGCGCCCAGATGATCTCCTACGAGGCGGCGATGGGCCTCAGCGTGGCGGCCGTCATCCTCGAGTCGCACTCGCTCTCGACCCGTGCCATCGTCGCCGCCCAGGCGCCGCACTTCTGGGACTGGGGCGTCTTTCGTACCGGCGTCGTGCCGTTCCTCGTGTTCTTCGTGGCGGTGACGGCCGAGCTGAACCGGCCGCCTTTCGACCTCACTGAGGGCGAGCAGGAGCTGGTGGGCGGGTTCCACACCGAGTACTCGTCCATCCGTTTCGCCCTCTTCTTCCTCGCCGAGTTCATGAACGCCATCACCATGTCGGCGATCATGGTGACCCTCTTCTTCGGCGGTCCCGACGGGCCCGGCTTCCACTTCGTCCGCTGGCTCTGGCCGATCCTGTGGTTCCTCGGGAAGACGCTGGTCTTCCTCTATGGTTATGTCTGGATCCGGGCTGCGCTCCCGCGGCTCCGCTACGACCAGCTGATGGACCTCGGCTGGAAGCGCCTCATCCCGCTCTCTCTCGGCTGGCTGCTCGTGATAGCCGCCACCTCGATCAATGCCGTGTGGGGGTTCTCCGTCCTCGGCGGCGGCATCGTCGCAGCCGGCGTCCTCTACCAGTCACTCCGGGTGAGCAGCCGCCGGCGGGAGGCGCTCGCCATGGAGGGCGGGCTCGGGCGTGCCGGACGGCTCGCCTCCCACCAGGTACAGCTGCGCTCGGTACCGGACGGTCCCGGCGCACCCGTCGTCACCGGCGGCGGAACCTCCGAGGGAGGTGGGTCGTGACCCTGCCAGGGTTCTTCGGTGGCTTCAAGGTCACCTTGAAACAGGTGCTCGAGCCGCGGGTGACGAACGAGTACCCGAAGCAGAAGGCGCCAAAGCAGCCCCGCCTCCACGGCCGCCATGTCCTCAACCGCTACGAGGACGGGCTGGAGAAGTGCATCGGCTGCGAGCTGTGCGCCGCCGTCTGCCCCGCCGACTGCATCTACGTGCGCGGGCTCGACAACCCGCCGGACGACCCGGTGTCGCCAGGGGAGCGGTACGGCTTCGTCTATGAGATCAACTACCTCCGCTGCATCCACTGCGACATGTGCGTCGAGGCCTGCCCGACCGAGGCGATCACCGAGTCGAAGATGTTCGAGTTCTCGTTCACCAACCGCGCCGATGCCATCTATACCAAGCGCGAGCTCGTCGTCGGCGACGACGGTCGACCGCAGCAGCTGCCCTGGGAGGACTGGCGCGAGGGCGACGACCGCCACACCTCCGCCTGGATGCGGGCGACGTCGCCGTCGGGCAACGCCGCCTACGAGGGCGAGGTCCAGTGGTCGGGCGAGCTCGGCTACGGCATCCGCCCGGCGGAGGGCGGCCAGGTCGGCGAGCGGGACGACAAGGCGACCGGCAGTATCCCGCTGCGCCAGGTCGCGCGCTCGAAGATCCCGCGGCGCTCCGGCGGGAGCGTGCGATGAGCATCCACCCCGCTGTGCTCGCCGCCACCATCCCGGACTCGATCACCTTCGCCATCGCGGCTGCAATCTCGGTCATCGGGGCGCTCGGCGTCGTCCTCTCGCGCAACCCGGTGCACTCGGCCCTCATGCTCGTGATGACGCTGTTCGGCGTCGCCGTGCTCTTCGTCGAGGAGAACGCCCAGTTCCTCGCCGCCGTCCAGGTCATCGTGTACGCCGGCGCCATCGTCGTGCTGTTCCTCTTTGTGATCATGCTGCTCGGGGTCGACCGGCGAGAGGTGACAGAACGGGACCCTCTGCGCGGTCAGCGGGCCGTAGCCCTTCTGCTCGGGATTCTCGGCCTCGTCGAGGTCATCCTGCTCGCCGGGGGGAAGTGGCCGACCGGGGCTCACTCGGCGGCCGGCGCCATCAACGTGACGGGCCGCAGCAACGTCGCGCTGCTCGGTGATGCCGTCTTCACGACTTACCTGCTTCCATTCGAGATCACGTCCGCCCTCCTCGTGATCGCTGTCATCGGCGCCGTCGTGCTCGCCCGCCGGCCGCGGCAGGCCGGTGACCGAGAGCAGCCTCAGATCGGTGGGGGCGACATCATCACGGCTGACGTTCTCGGGCCGGACAGCCTCATCAGGCCGGAGATCGAGGAGGCGACGGGCTCGAGCGACGTCCACGAGGAGCTCGACAAGAGCTCGTTTGAGAGGAGCGATCCGTGACCATCCACGCAAGCTGGTACCTGACGCTCGGCGCGGTCCTCTTCACGATCGGCGCCGTCGGTCTGCTCGTGAGGCGAAACGTCCTCGTGATGTTCATGTGCATCGAGCTCATGCTGAACGCCGCCAACCTGACGTTCGTGACCTTCGCCCGTGAGCTGAACGACACGGGTGGCCAGGTGGCAGTGTTCTTCGTGCTCGTCGTGGCAGCTGCCGAGGTGGTGGTCGGCCTCGGTGTCATCGTCGCCATCTTCCGCCGCCGGGTCGGTGCCACGGCCGACGACGTCCACATGCTGAAGGGCTGATCCACCACCGTGCACGCCGCCTTCCTCATACCGCTCTTCCCCCTCGTCGGCTTCCTCGTGCTCGCCGCCTTCGGGCGACGGATCGGCAACCCGCGCTCGGGCTGGCTCGCGACCGCGATGGTTCTTGCCAGCTTCGTCACGACGGTCGTGGTGTTCGTACTGCTCTTCGAGCGCCAGCCCGCCGCCCGCTCCGTCGTCGAGACGTGGTTCACGTGGTTACCCGCCGACAGGCTGCAGGTGACGGCCGGCCTGCTGATCGACCCGCTGTCGATGACGATGGCGGCCTTCGTGACGGGGGTGAGCACGCTCATCCACCTCTACTCGATCGGCTATATGGAGCACGACGAGCAGTTCCCGAAGTTCTTCCTCTACCTCAACTTGTTCGTGGCGTCGATGCTCCTGCTTGTCCTCGCGAGCAACTTCCTCGAGACTTTCCTCGGCTGGGAGGGAGTCGGCGTCTGCTCCTACTTCCTCATCTCCTTCTGGTTCGACCGCCCGAGCGCTGCGAGCGCCGGCAAGAAGGCGATGATCTACAACCGCATCGGCGATGCCGGCTTCCTCATCGCCATGTTCCTGATCTTCGAGCGGACCGGCAGCCTCGGGTACCACACCGTCTTCGCCCGCCTGGGCCACGTCGGCACACCGTCGCTCGTTGCCATCGCGCTGCTGCTCTTCCTCGCAGCGTGCGGCAAGTCCGCCCAGATCCCTCTCTACCCGTGGCTCGCTGACGCCATGGAGGGCCCGACTCCGGTCTCGGCGCTCATCCACGCGGCGACCATGGTCACCGCCGGCGTCTACCTCATGTGCCGGATCAGCCCGATCCTGCACCTTGCGCCCGACGCCGCCCATGTGGTCGCGATCATCGGTGCAGCCACGGCGTTCCTCGGAGCGACCATCGCCTGCGGCCAGAACGACATAAAGAAGATCCTCGCCTACTCCACGATCTCTCAGCTCGGCTACATGTTCCTTGCCGCCGGCACGGGCGCCTACGTGGCGGCGATCTTCCTCATGCTCACGCACGCCTTCTACAAGGCCCTGCTCTTCCTCGGCGCCGGCTCGGTCATCCACGCCATGAACGACGATCAGGACGTAAAGACGATGGGCGCCCTCGTCAGGTTCATGCCGATCACCGGCGTCACCTTCCTCGTCGCCTGGCTCTCGATCGGCGGCGTACCGCCCTTCTCCGGTTTCTGGTCGAAGGGCGACGTGCTCGAGAACGCCTGGGTGTTGAGCCCGGCCCTCTGGGCGGTCGGCGCCCTGACGGCCGTGCTCACCGCCTACTACATCGGCCGTTGCTACATGCTCGTCTTCCGGGGAGAGGCGCGCTGGTCCGAAGCGGGCATCCCGGGGGACGGCCGCCGGCACGGCCGCGCCCTTCACCCTCACGACCCGAGCTGGGTCATGACGCTCCCCCTCGTCGTGCTCGCCGTCGCCTCTGTTGTCGCAGGGGTCATCAACCTGCCGTTCCACCCGAGCTGGGTCTTCCTCGAGCGCTGGCTCAACCCGGTGGTCGGAGCCCAGCTGCTCGCCCACCACTGGAGCATTGGGGCCGAGTGGGCCTTTGCCGCCGCGGACGCCGTCTTTGCCGCCGTCGGCGTGACCATCTCGGTCGTGCTCTGGCGCAACGCGGTCAACCGACCTGCTGTGGAGCCCGCCTTCCTCCAGCGGGCCTGGTTCATCGACTGGGCTTACGACCGCTATCTCGCCCGCTCCTCGACTGAGCTGTCCGACGCGACGGCCACGAAGGTCGAGAGGGACCTCATCGATGGCGCCGTCAACGGTTTCGCAGGGCTCGTGCGCCGCGCGGGTGGCCAGCTTCGAAAGGTCCAGAGCGGGTACGTGCGCAATTACGCCCTCGGCGTGATGGCCGGGCTCGTGATCGTGCTCGCCTACGTGCTCTCGAGGACGGTGTCGTGAACCCGCACTTCCCCTACCTGACCGTCCTCGTGCTCGTGCCCGCCGGGGCTGCGATCGTGGCTGGCCTGGTGCCTGCGGCCAACCGGCGCCTCGTGCAGGTGGTCGGGGGGCTCGGGACGCTGGCGGCGCTGGGTATCGCTGCGGCGGTGCTGGCGCAGTTCCAGGCTGGACAGGGCGCCTTTCAGATGGTCACCGTCCACCCGTGGATCAGCTCGCTCGGGGTGTCCTGGAGCCTCGGCATCGACGGCATCTCGCTCTTCCTTGTCCTCATGACTGCGGTGCTCTTCCCGATAGCCCTCGCCGGGGCGGGAGCCCGCAGCGGCGACAAGTCCTTCGTCGCCTGGCTGCTCGTGCTCGAGGCGGGCTGTCTCGGGAGCTTCCTCGCCCTCGATCTCCTGGTCTTCTTCCTCTTCTTCGAGCTCACGCTGGTGCCGATCTACTTCATCATCGCCGGGTGGGGCCACGAGAGGCGCGGCTATGCCGCCACCAAGTTCTTCCTCTACACCCTCGGCGCCTCGGCGTTCCTCCTCGTCGGCATCCTGTCGGTCGTCGCCATCCATGCCGGGCAGACGCATGTGACCACGTTCGACGTGCGAGCGCTGGCCTCGACGAAGCTCTCGGGGACCACCGGTGTCCTGCTCTTTCTGGCCTTCACCGCCGCCTTCGCGGTGAAGGCGCCGATCTTCCCGTTCCACACCTGGTCACCCGACGCCTACCGCGAGTCACCGGCTGCGGGCGCCGTCGTCCTCGCCGGGGTGATGGCCAAGCTCGGAACGTACGGAATCGTGCGTTTCGACCTCGAGCTCTTCCCCCATGCCGTCGTGGTGCTGGCACCACTGCTTCTCACCTTGGGCGTGATCGGCATCATCTACGGCGGGATCGTCGCGGCCGTTCAACGGGACCTCAAGCGGCTGATCGCCTACTCGTCCCTCGCCCACATCGGCTTCATCATCATCGGCGCCTTCGCCCTCACTGGCCCGGCGCTGTCAGGGGCGGTGCTGCAGATGGTGAACCACGGCATCTACACGGCAGCGCTCTTCCTGCTCGTGGCGATGATCTACCGGCGCTCGGGCAGCTTCTCGACCCGCGACCTGACGGGGCTGCAGTCGAAGGCGCCCGTGCTCGCAGGGCTGTTCACCGTCACGATGCTGGCGTCGATCGGCGTGCCCGGGCTGAACGGCTTCGTCGGCGAGTTCCTCATACTGTCCGGGACCTTCCTCACCCACCGCTGGTGGGCCGTCGTCGCCACGGCCGGCGTCGTCGTCGCAGCCGTGTACCTGCTGTGGGCTTACCAGCAGGTCTTCCACGGCCGCCCGACTGCCGCCCTTGCCAGCTTCAAGGAGATCACCTGGCGGGAGGGCGCCTTCATGGCGCCGCTCATCGCCGTCATCGTGTTCCTCGGCGTCTACCCGGGGCCCGTGCTCAACCGGATCACGCCCTCGGTCGACGAGCTCGTGGCGCACGTCGAGCAGGTGGCTCACCCGACCATCCCCGTCCCCGGGCAGCCGACCCACGTCCGGGTGGCGGCCAAGGTGACCAGCGGAGGCCCGCGCTGATGCTGGCGTCCCTCGGCGGCATCCTCGCGGCCCTCGGATCGGGTGCCGCCGGCCCAGGCGGCCTCAGAATCCCGCAGATCGACTACACGGCGATCCTGCCGGAGCTGATCTGTCTCGGAGGAGCCCTCGTCCTCATCACGGCGGGCGCCTTGCGGGTGCGGCAGATCCCTACGCCGGTCTACACGGCGGCGACCGTCCTCACGGCCGGAGCGGCGCTCGTCGCCTCGCTCGTTCTCTGGCGGGACGTGCAGCACCACGGAAGCTTCACGGCGATCGCCAACTCGCTTGCCATCGATGGCTTCTCGGTCGCCTTCGTCATCCTTTCCTGCTGCATCCTCGTGATCGCCGCCCTTGTCGCCGACGGCTACCTGCAGCGGGAGGGGATCACCGGGCCGGAGTACTACGCCCTCGCCCTCCTCGGCGGTTCGGGAGCGATGTTCATGGCGGCGGCGAACGACCTCATCGTCGTCTTCCTCGGGCTCGAGATCATGTCGATCCCTCTCTATGTGCTCACGGGTCTCGATCAGCGGCGGCGGGAGTCAGGTGAGGCGGCCCTCAAGTACTTCCTGCTCGGGGCATTCTCCTCTGCCGTGTTCGTCTACGGGATCGCGCTCGTCTACGGGGCCACGGGCTCGACCAACCTCGCCCAGATCGCCGCCTACCTTGCAGAGAACGTCAGCACGAACGAGGGCCTGCTGCTGGCGGGTCTGGCTCTGCTGCTCGTCGGCTTCGGGTTCAAGGTGGCGGCCGTGCCGTTCCACATGTGGACGCCGGACGTGTACCAGGGAGCGCCCACCCCGGTGACGGGGTTCATGGCGGCTATTGCGAAGGTGGGCGGTTTTGCCGCCTTGCTGCGGGTCTTCTTCTCGAGCTTCGACGTGCTCGCCCCGTCCTGGCAGCCGATCCTCTGGGTCGTCGTGATCCTCACCACCCTCACGGGCGCCGTGCTCGGTCTCGTGCAGCGGGACGTGAAGCGGATGCTCGCCTACTCGTCGATCAATCATGCCGGTTTCGTGCTGCTCGGGCTCCAGGCGGCGACGGCGGCGGGGATCGCAGCGAGCCTCTATTACGTGTTCACGTACTCCTTCCTCGTGCTCGGGTCTTTCACGGTGATAGCTGTCGTCGGCAAGCGCGGCGACTCCGACCACAGCATCGATGCCTACAGGGGCCTCGGCCGGCGCCAGCCGGTGCTGGCACTCGCCTTTGCAGTCCTGCTGCTCGCTCAGGCCGGTGCTCCGTTCACCACCGGGTTCCTCGCCAAGCTGTACGTCGTGCAGGCGGCGGTCGAGGCGCACTCCTACGCCCTTGCAGTCGTTGCGATGTTGTCGGGGGCAGTGGCAGCGGCCTTCTACCTGCGAGTCGTCTTCCTCATGTACGGGACGGGGGCTGCCGGGACGGAGGCTGCCGGGACGGGGGCCGCGGCAGGCGGCGTTCGGCTTGCCGGCGCAGGCGTTGGTGAAGTCAGCGGGGCCGGGCGTGCCGGGTTGGTCGTCCCATCGCCGGCCGGTGCGGGGCCGTTGGCCTTCGCGGGGTTAGGGACTGGATCGGGCTTCGCCGATGAGCGGGGGGGCGGCGAGGAGGAGGAGCCCGGCAGCGACGAGGAGGAGCCCGGCAGCGAGCTGAGAGACGATCTGGGCGGGGAGGCGGCACTGCCCGATGGGCAGCTCAGCTCTGGTCGTTTCTCGCTTGCCCCAGGAACCCAGCTCGGGCTCGTCCTCACCCTCGGGGTCACGCTCGTGTTCGGGATCTGGCCGGCGCCGCTCTTCTCCTTTGCGCACGCCGCC
>JAKATT010000029.1 GCA_021818615.1 Actinomycetes bacterium
TGACCCGCTTGAAGTCGTCGAGGTCGCAGAAGAGCACGGCGAAGCGTCGGTCGGCCTCCCACCTCAGCAGGTCGGCGAGCAGGTCGGTGAAGACCCGGCGGTTGACGAGCCCGGTGAGCGGGTCGAGATCGGCCTGCCGGCGCAGCTGCTCGGAGAGGAGTGCCTTCTGCCAAGCTCCGGCCGCCTGGTCGGCGACGGCGGCGAGCCTGGCGAGGAGCTCCTCGTCGATCTGCGGAGGAGGTCTGTCGTCGGTGAACCCAGCGACGAGGAGGCCGAAGAGGCGCTGATCGGAGCGGACCGGAACGATGGCGGCTGCCCGCAGCCCGAAGGTGCTGAGCGTCGTCCTCACGAGCTCGTCGTCGGACGACCGGTCGAGAACCCGCGGCAGCTCTGGCTCGGCGATCACGCGGGCGAGCCCGGGGGTGTCCGCGGGCAGGACGGCGAAGGCGTCGGCGAGCGCCCGCTGCTCCTCGGAGTAGCCGGCATGGGCCGCCGCCGTCATCGAGCCGGCTTTCTCGTTGTGCACTGCGAGGAGCGCCCGGCCGGCCCCGGTGACCGAGAGAGCAGCCGACGCCGTCGCCTGCGACAGCTCGGCGACGTCTTTGACCTCGATGAGGCGGCGGGCGAAGCCGCCGAGCAGCTCGGCAAAGCGCCGGCGCTCGTTTGCCGCCTCGAGCGCCGACCTTGTGTCGAGAGTGACGGCGGCCAATCGGGCATAGGAGTCCAACAGCCCCTGCTCGCCCTCGACGAAGGGACCGCTCGAGAACGCCGCCAGCGTGCCGTACTCGCGCCGAGGCGATCGGACCGCCGAGCAGAGCACGTGGTGGCTGCCGTCCTCAAGGCATACCTGCCGCCCGGCGACGAGGTCGGCGGCGATACGGGCCGCCTCGTCGTGGGGGATCCCTTCGGAGTGCACGCTCAACGTGCCGGCCCCGCCGAGCGCTGCAGCGAGGAGCAGCCGCTGAGCTGCCACCGAGGAGCCGGCATGCTGCATCACGCGGCGGAGCACCTCGTCGGGGTCCTCGATCTGCATCAGCTCGGCGAGCGTCTCCTCGAGCTCGTCGAGCTGCAGGCGGGCGAGCCCGGCCTGCTCCACGCGATCCTCGGCCCGGCTCGAGCGGAAGCGCCATCGCGCCTGCCAGCTCACGTCGATGACGCAGCTCGGCGCCCCGTCGGACTGACAGGTCCTCTGCACGACACGGGCAGCTGGCAGGCCGAAGAGGGCGCTCACCTGAGAGAGCAGCCCCTCGGTGTAAAGGCAGTCGTGCCGGCTCGGGAGGTGCGGGGGACGGACCCGGTAAGCGATGCGGGCCGAGCCGGGCCGCAGCTCTACGAGGTCGCTCTCGCCCGCCGCGTCGAACTTGGCGTGCACCATCGGGAGCGCTCGCATGAGCGACTTCGGCGAGCGGAACGGGAGCAGCAGCGAGCGCAGGAGCACACTGCCGTCCGACTCGAGGATCGACGCGCCGATACGGCGCGCCGCCCGCGGATCGTTCGTGACCGCCGCGGCCGCCTCGAACAGTTCGATGCGGTGCTCGTAGCTCGACCAGTTCCGCGGGTTCTCGAGCACGTCGAGCGGCCGCTCCTCGCCGGCCATCTCGAGGAGGCGGGCGACGCCTTCCTCGCCGAGCGCCGCCCGTACATACTCGATGATCAGCCGGACCGTGAGCCCGGCCGTCTCCCGCTTTTCCAAGAGAGCTCCCTTGGTGCGCCGCGGCGGCGTCGTGCCGCCGGGCGTTCCACCCTCGGAGCCTGTGTCGCTCCGTCAGGAATTGTCGGCAGCTGACAGGCGAATCTTGAGGGCGCGCCGGTGGGTTCAGACAGCGCGGGGGTCGAGCGCCTCCGGGTCGATGCCGTACCGGCCGATCGCCTCGGCGACCTCGGCGTCTTTCACCGTCCCTGTGGCTCGAAGTGCGGCCAGGGCGGCGACGGTGACATGCGCCGCGTCGACCTCGAAGTACCTGCGCAGCGCCGCCCGGCTGTCGGAGCGCCCGAAGCCGTCGGTCCCGAGGCTGAGGAGCCTCCCGGGGAGGAAGCGGGCGATCTGGTCGGGCACTGCCTTCACGAAGTCGGAGACGGCCACGATCGGCCCGCTCGTCTCGCCGAGCGTGCGGACCACGTAGGGCTGGCGCCCGGCGCTGCCGGGATGCAGGCGGTTCCAGCGCTCGGCTCGAAGGGCGTCGTCGCGCAGCTGCTTGTAGCCCGTCACCGACCACACGTCGGCGGCCACCCCCCACTCGTCGGCGAGCATCGTCTGGGCCTGCATCGCGGCCGCCCAAGCAGTGCCCGAGAAGAGCAGGGTCACATGGCGCCCGGGCTGGGACCGGCTCGCGCCGGCCGCCCGTCCAGCCTCGAGCTCCGGGGCAGCCGCGAAGCGGTAGCAACCCTTCAGAGCTCCGTCGCGGATGCGGCGCCGCTCCTGCTCGTCCTCGGGCAGAGCCGGCATCGGGTAGTTCTCGTTGTACAAGGTGAGGTAGTAGAGGCAATCCTCAGCTGCCGGGCCGGTGAGGCGGGCGATCCCGTCCTCGACGATCATCGACATCTCATAGGCGAAGGCAGGGTCCCAGGCGAGCACGTTCGGATAGGCGGTGGCGAGCAGCTGCGAATGCCCGTCCTCGTGCTGGAGGCCCTCGCCGCTCATCGTCGTGCGGCCAGCGGTGCAGCCGACGAGGAACCCGCGGGCCCTCGCATCGGCGGACTGCCAGATGAGGTCGCCCACCCGCTGGAAGCCGAACATCGAGTAGAAGAGGTAGATCGGCACCATGGGTGTCGACCATGTCGAGTAAGCGGTCGCGGCTGCCTGGAAGCTGGCCATGCCGCCGGCTTCGGTGATGCCTTCCTCGAGGATCTGGCCGGCCCTGTCCTCGGCGTAGTTCAGCAAGAGGCCGGCGTCGACCGAGGTGTAGCGCTGGCCTTCCGAGGCGTAGATCTTCACCTCGGCGAAGAGGGCGTCGAGCCCGAAGGTGCGACCCTCGTCGGGGATGATCGGCACGACGTAGCGCCCGATACCCGGGTCCCGCAAGAGGTTGCGCAGGAGGCGGGCGAAGGCCATCGTGGTCGAGACCGCTTGGCCGCGCGAGCCGGAGAGGAACTCGGCGAAGGCATGCTCGCCCACAGGTGGCAGTCCCGCCCGTCCCCTGTTGCGGACGAGCCGCTTCGGCAGCGAACCGCCGAGTGCCTCGAGGCGCGCTTCGAGATACTGGCGTTCGGGCGAGCCTGACGGTGGTCGGTAGTACGGAGGACTTGCGGCGTCGAGCGTCTCGTCGGGGATCTCGTCGTTCAGGTAGAGGCGGTCGCGCAACAGGCGGAGCTGGTCGTGGGTCATCTTCTTGATCTGGTGAGTGGCGTTGCGCGCCTCGATCTCAGGACCGAGGGTCCAGCCCTTGATCGTCTTGGCGAGGATCGCAGTCGGTGCACCCGACTGCTCGGTCGCCATCTTGTAGGCGGCGTACAGCTTGCGGTAGTCGTGCCCGCCGCGGGGGAGCTGCTGCAGCTCGGTGTCGGACAGGTGCTCGACGAGCTTGCGCAGGCGCGGGTCGGGACCGAAGAAGTGCTCGCGGATGTAGGCACCGGACTGGGTGGCATAGGTCTGGAAGTCACCGTCGGGCGTCGTGTTCATCTTGTTCACGAGGACGCCGTCGACGTCGCGGGCGAGCAGATCGTCCCACTTCCGCCCCCAGATGACCTTGATGACGTTCCAGCCGCAGCCGCGGAAGAGCGCCTCGAGCTCCTGGATGATCTTGCCGTTGCCGCGGACAGGGCCGTCGAGGCGCTGGAGGTTGCAGTTGACCACGAAGACGAGGTTGTCGAGGCCCTCCCGGGCGGCAAGGCGCAGGCCAGCCAGGCTCTCCGGCTCGTCCATCTCGCCGTCGCCGACGAAGCACCACACTCTCGAGGAGGAGGTGTCGACGATCTGGCGGTGCAAGAGGTACCGGTTGAAGCGGGCCTGGTAGATCGCCGAGAGCGGGCCGAGCCCCATCGACACGGTCGGGAACTCCCAGAAGTCCGGCATGAGCCGGGGGTGCGGGTAGCTCGAAAGGCCCCTGCCCCCAACCTCGAAACGGAAGTTGTCGAGCTGCTCCTCGTCGAGGCGCCCTTCGACGAATGCGCGGGCGTAGATGCCGGGCGATCCGTGGCCCTGGAAGAAGACCTGGTCACCGGGGAGCCCTCTGTCCTTGCCCTTGAAGAAGTGGTTGAAGCCGACCTCATAAAGGGAGGCAGAGGCTGCGTAGGTGGAGAGATGGCCGCCGATGCCAGGGTCCTTCGAATTGGCCCGGGTGACCATCACGGCGGCGTTCCAGCGGATGTAGGCGCGGATGCGGCGTTCGAGGTGCTCGTCGCCTGGGAACCACGGCTCGCGCCCGGCCGGGATGGTGTTCACGTAGGGGGTGGAGACCGTCGCCGGGAAGCCGATCTGCTGGTCCCGAGCCCGCTCGAGAAGCTTCATGAGCAAAAAGCGCGCCCTTTCCTTGCCGCGCTGCTCGACGATCGCGTCGAAGGAGTCGAGCCATTCTCCCGTCTCGAACTGGTCGATGTCTGGAACCTGGTGCGAGTAGCCGTCGAAGATCACACCTCGATTGTCGCGCCTTCGCGCCGTCGAACCGGCCGGCGCTCCGGCGCGGCTCGCCGCCTTCCTCCCACCTATCCTCGCCGGCATGCAGCTCGCCCAGCGCCTGGCCGTGTACACCGATGGTGCCTGCCGGGGGAACCCCGGGCCCGGAGGCTGGGCGTGGGCCGTGAGCGAGGACTGGTTCGAGAGCGGGGCGGAGCCGCACACCACCAACCAGCGCATGGAGCTGACCGCCGTCCTCCGGGCGATCGAAGCCTTCCCGCCCCCGGCGACGGTGACCGTCGTGAGCGACTCGACCTATGTCGTCAACTGCTTTCGCCAGCGGTGGTGGGCCGGATGGCGTGCCAAGGGATGGCGCAACTCGAAGGGTGAGCCGGTGGCCAACCAGGACCTGTGGCGGCCGATAATCGAGGAGGTGGTCGACCGCCGCCCCGGCGAGATCGAGCTCGCCTGGGTGAAGGGCCACGGCGGCCACCGCCTGAACGACCTCGTCGACCGGCTCGCTGTCGAGGCGGCTGCGACCCAGCGGGGCGACTCCCGCAACCTCGTCGGCTGAGTGCCGCTCTCGGCTCGTGGTGCGCTCGCCCGATTGGGCCGCAGCCGAGCGCCTCTCGTATCGTTTCGCCATGCTCATCGACAACACCTCCGCGCTCGTGACCGGCGGCGCCTCGGGCCTCGGCGAAGCGACGGTCCGGGCGCTTGTGAGAAAGGGGGCCGCGTGCACGATCTTCGACCGTGACGAGGCGAGGGCGAGGGTGCTTGCCGAGGAGCTGGGCGGGGCGACAGGCTACGCGGCGGGCGACGTCGGCGACGCTGCGGCGGTCGAGGACGCCGTCGCCAAGGCGACCGAAGCCGGGACGTTCCGCATCGTCGTGAACTGTGCCGGAATCGGCTGGGCCCAGCGCACCATCGGCCGGCAGGGAGAGCCGCACGACCTCGAGGCGTTCAAGACCGTCGTGGCCGTCAACTTGACCGGGACCTTCAACGTGATGCGCATCGCAGCGGGCGCCATCTCGAAGACCGTCCCGCTCGATGACGGTGAGCGCGGAGTGATCGTCAACACGGCCTCGGTCGCCGCCTTCGAGGGCCAGATCGGCCAGATCTCCTATTCGGCGTCCAAGGGCGGGATCGTCGCCATGACCGTCCCGGCCGCCCGAGACCTGGCTCCGGTCGGCATCCGGGTGTGCACGATCGCTCCCGGGCTAATGGACACTCCGCTCCTCGGGCTGCTGCCCGAGGAGCAGCGGCGGGCGCTCGGTTCCGGGGTCCTCTTCCCGAGGCGGCTCGGCTATCCGGCCGAGTTCGCCCAGTTGGTCGTGTCCATCGCCGAGAACGGCTACCTGAACGGGGAGACCATCCGCCTCGACGGCGGCCTGCGCATGCCGCCGAAGTAGGCTCGCCGGCGCCGGCCCGCCACGTCGAGCCACGTCGAGCCCACCGGCCTCGACCGCTGGGCAGGCGGGCTCGAAGCGGCGCTTCATGCGCAGCGCCGGCCGCTCCACGAGGCGCCAGGACAGCTCGGCCGAGAGAAGGCTCCCTGCAAGCGCGAGCGGGATCTTGAGATCGCCGGCATGGGCGAACCAGGTGAGAAAGACGTAGTGCCACAGGTAGAGGGCATAGGAGCGGCGCCCGAGGTAGGCCATGAGGCGGTTGTCGAAGAGCCGTGCCGTGAGACCCCCGCTCGCGACGACGGCGCACACGACGGTGACGGCAGCGGCGATCGAGGCGACGGCCCAAGAGAGGGCTTCGCCGGAGGTGGAGCTGACGTGGGTCGTGAGGCGGGCGGCGAGAACAAGCACCACGAGAGAGACGAGCATCACCCGGTCGACCCATGCCGCGAAGGCGAGCCCGGCGGGCTCGCCGGAGCGGGCGCCATGGCGCGAGGCCCACCTTGCACGCGCAGGGCGCCACAGGAGGGCCGCGACCCCTCCGGCGAGGAACGCGCCGGAGCGCACGTCGGTCCCGAAGACGAGCCGGGCGCTTGCGCCGGCGCCGGTTCCCGACCAGAGGAGCGCCACCTCGAGGAAGGAGCCGGCCGCGAGGACTGCGGCGAGCGCCGTGAGAGCGCTCCGCCTGCGCGAGGCGAGGACGGCAGCCACGATCGGTGCCCAGAACAGGTAGAACTGCTCTTCCACCGAGAGGGACCACAGGTGGCCGATCGGCACATAGCTCGACATCACGTGGCTGAGGGTGGTCCAGTTGAAGACGTATGCGAGCGCCAGGCCCGAGCCGCCGAGCGCGCTGAGCACCGTCACGTGACCGCCGGAACCGCCGCCGGGCACCGAGGAGATCCAGTGGCGCGAGCCGAAGAGGGTGACAACGATCACCCAGACGGCGAGAAAGGTTGTCAGCGCCGGGAGGAGACGGAGGCCCCTGCGGGCGAAGAACCGCCGCAGCGACACGTGTCCGGTGGCGGCGTGCTCCTCGGCGAGGAGGGCCGTTATGAGGAAGCCGCTCAGCGCGAAGAAGAGGAACATGGCCGCCTCGGCCAGCCGGCCGAAGGCGAGCAGGCCGGCGTGAGCGAGGAAGACGAGTGCCCAGGCGAGAGCGCGCAGACCCGTCAGGCAGGGTCTGTCACCGAGCTTCGGCGGTGCCGGTCGCGGCGGGGAGGAAGCGAGCCCGTCCTTCGGGGCCGCGGCGCCGGGAGGGGCACCGGACCGCCAGCTCGTCGGCACAACCAGCATGACCGCTACGTTCTAACGGGGCCCTTCTCACGAGCAGGCTGGCGCTCGCCGCCTCGAGCACAACTCTGAGAAGATCCGTGAGCCGGCAAGGAGGGCTGCTGTGGACGACCGCTTGACCTTTATGGACGCGACGGCCCAGGCCTCGCTCGTCGTATCCGGCGAGGCGTCGCCGGCGGAGCTGGTCGACGAGGCGATCTCGCGCGTCGAAGCGGTGAACGGGCAGTTGAATGCCGTGATCCACGAACGCTTCGAGGCGGCGCGAAGGGAGGCGCCGGCTACGCCGCCCGGGCCGTTTCGCGGGGTCCCGATCCTGTTGAAGGACCTCGGCGCCCCGATGGCGGGCGAACCGCTCAACGCCGGCCTGCGGGTTGCGAAGGAGGCGGGCTACCGCGCCCCCCGCAACAGCTTCATCGTCGACAAGCTGCAGGGCGCCGGTTTCGTCATCCTCGGGCGCACGAACTGCCCGGAGCTCGGCACGACCATCACGACCGAGCCGCTCGCCTATGGCCCGTCGCTGAACCCCTACGCGCCCGAGCACACGACTGGGGGCTCCTCGGGCGGCTCGGCCGCGGCGGTGGCGTCCGGAATGGTCCCCGTGGCGCATGGCAACGACGGGGGCGGCTCCATCCGCATCCCGGCGAGCTGCTGCGGCCTCGTCGGGCTGAAGCCGAGCCGTGGGCGGGTGAGCCCCGGGCCGGAGCCCGGCGAGGCATCCTGGGCCGGGGCCACGATCGATCATGTCCTCACTCGCTCGGTTCGCGACTCGGCGGCCGTGCTCGACGTGCTGGCTGGCGAGATGCCAGGCGATCTCTTCGTCGCCCCCAGAGCGCGCCGGCCCTTCGCCGAGGAGGTCGGCGCCCCGCCCGGCACGCTGCGGATCGGATGGCTGGACGAGCCGGCGCGGGAGAGTGCCGTCGGGCATCCCGACACCGCGAGGGCAGCGAGGCAGGCCGCCTCTCTCCTCGAGTCGCTCGGCCACGAGGTAGAGGAGGCGCATCCCGCCGCGATGGCGGAGCCGGACTTCCAGCGCAACTTCATGGTCCTCGTATCGACGGCCGTCGTCTCGGACCTCGACCACTGGAGCTCGCTGCTCGGACGCCGCCTCTCGCCTGACGAGCTGGAGCCTGACAACACGGTCTTCCACGCTCTTGGCTCGTCGATCCCCGCCTCCACCTACCTCGAGTCCGTCCTGTTCTTCGAGGCCTGGCGCCGGGCCATGGCGGCTTTCTGGGCCGACGACGGCTACGACCTGCTCTGCACGCCAGTTCTCGCCTTCCCGCCGGCGCGCATCGGCGAGCTGTCCGAGCCGGGGGTAGGCCAGCAGCGAGTGATCGAGACCCTCCAGTTCACGGCCGAGTTCAACGTGACAGGGCAGCCTGCGATCTCGCTCCCGCTCAGCTGGAGCGACGAGGGACTGCCGATCGGCGTGCAGCTCGTCGCCGCCTACGGCCGAGAGGACGTGCTCATCCAGGTGGCCTCCCAGCTGGAGCAGGCCGCCCCCTGGAGCATGCGCGTGCCGGCCGTCCATCCCTGAGGCGGCCGGCTCGCGGCCGAGGCCAGCCTCACCCCGGGTGGCCAGGCATATCTGACTAAAGTGATCATCCTTCAATGACCTACCGACTCTCCCACCTCGACGTGCTCGAGTCCGAGGCCATCTTCATCATGCGAGAAGTGGTCGCCGAGTTCGAGAAGCCGGCACTGCTCTTCTCGGGCGGCAAGGACTCGGCCGTGCTCCTCCGCCTAGCGGTGAAGGCATGCTGGCCTCAGCGCGTGCCCTTCCAAATTGTGCACGTCGACACCGGCCACAACTTCCCCGAGGTACTCGACTACAGGGATCACCAGGTCGAGTCGCTCGGCGTGCACCTCGTGGTCGGCTCGGTCCAAGAGGACATCGACCGGGGCGCCATCGTCGAGCACCCTGCTCCAGGAGCCACGCGCAACCGGCTCCAGACCTTCACGCTGCTTCGCGTGATCGAGGAGGGCGGCTACGACGCGGTGCTCGGGGGAGGCCGGCGCGACGAGGAGAAGGCACGGGCGAAAGAGCGGGTCTTCTCGCTTCGAGACGAGTTCGGCCAGTGGGACCCGCGAGCGCAGCGGCCGGAGCTCTGGCACCTGTACAACACGCGCCACCAGTCGGGAGAGCACTTCAGGGTGTTCCCGCTCTCCAACTGGACCGAGCTCGACATCTGGCAGTACATCGAGCGCGAGTCGGTCCCGCTCCCAGAGATCTACTTCGCGCACGAGCGTGAGGTCTTCCGGCGCGGCGGGCTGCTGCTCGCCGTCGGCCCGTACTCGAAGCCCCGTGCCGACCACGGCGAGTCGGCGTTCAGCGCGACGGTCCGCTACCGCACCGTCGGGGACATGACCTGTACCGCGGCCGTTGAGTCCAAGGCGACGACGACCGGCGAGGTGATCATCGAGACGGCCATGAGCCGTGTCTCCGAGCGTGGGGCGACGAGGGCCGACGACCGCTTCTCCGAGGCGGCGATGGAGGACCGCAAGCGGGAGGGGTACTTCTAGTGGAGCTGCTCCGTTTCGCCACAGCAGGCTCGGTCGACGACGGCAAGTCGACGCTCATCGGCCGCCTCCTCTACGACTCCAAGCAGGTCTTCGAGGACCAGCTCGAGGCGATCGAGCGTTCCAGCCTCGCTCGCGGCGACGAGTTCACGAACTTGGCATTGCTCACCGACGGGCTGCGGGCCGAGCGCGAGCAGGGCATCACGATCGACGTCGCCTACCGCTACTTCGCCACCCCGAGGCGCAAGTTCATCATCGCCGACACGCCCGGGCACACTCAGCACACCCGCAACATGGTGACCGGCTGCTCGACCGCGGACCTCGTCGTGCTCCTTGTGGACGCGAGGGTGGGCCCGACCGAACAGACCCGCCGTCACGCGACCGTGGCATCGCTGCTCGGCATCCGCCACCTCGTGCTCTGTATCAACAAGATGGACCTCGTGGAGTTCGAGAGGACCCGTTTCGAGGCGGTCAGGCGCGAGTTCGAGGACTTCGCCGCCCGCCTCGAGGTGACCGACGTCACTTGTATCCCGATGTCGGCGCTCGAGGGCGACAACGTCGTCGACCGCTCGAGCGAGATGAAGTGGTACGACGGACCATCGCTTCTCCACCACCTCGAGCAGGTCCACATCGGCTCTGACCGCAACCTCATCGACCTGCGCTTCCCGGTCCAGCGCGTGGTCCGGCCGATCGCCTCGAGCGAGCTTCGCGACTACCGCGGCTACGCGGGCGAAGTGGCGAGCGGCGTGCTCGAGGTCGGCGACGAGGTCATGGTCCTGCCGTCAGGCTTCAGCACCACCGTCGAAGCGATCGAGACGGCCGACGGTCCCCGCAAGGAGGCCTACCCGCCGGCCTCGGTCGTCGTCCGGCTCGCCGACGAGCTCGACATCTCGCGCGGCGACATGCTGTGCCGCCCGCGCAACCGCCCGACGAGCGGGCAGGACCTCTCGGCGATGGTCTGCTGGATGGCGGACAGGCCATTGCGCAAGGGCGCGAAGCTCGCCCTCAAGCACACGACGCGCTGGGCACGCGCACTGGTGAAGGACGTCACCTACCGCCTCGACGTGAACACGCTGCACCGCGATCGCTCAGCCGACGGGCTCGAGCTGAACGACATCGGCCGGCTCGACCTGCGCACGACGGTGCCGCTCTTCTACGACGAGTACCGGGTCAATCGGGCTACCGGCAGCTTCATCCTCGTCGACGAGGCGACGAACGCCACCGTCGCGGCGGGGATGCTGCTGCGGGCGAACGACTGACCGGCGCCGCCGACCGACGTGACGAGCCCGGGCGTGCTGCGAGCGACTGTCTGGTTCACCGGGCTCTCGGGAGCCGGGAAGACGACCGTCGCGGCGACGCTCAAGTCGATGCTCGACGAGCTGTCGGTGCCAGCCCTTCTCCTCGACGGCGACGACCTTCGCGCCGGGCTGAGCGCCGATCTCTCCTTCTCCGAGGAGGACCGCGTCGAGAACATCCGCCGAGTGGGCGAGGTGGCGCTGCTGTTCTCGACGGCCGGGCATCTCTCGCTCGTCACGGTGATCAGCCCGTTCGCGGCCGGCCGCGCCGAGGTGCGGGCGAGGCATGACGCGGCGGGTGTCACCTTCCTCGAGGTGCACGTGGCGACCCCGCTCGCGGTGTGCGAGCAGCGGGACCCGAAGGGGCTCTACGCGCGGGCACGGCGGGGAGAGGTCCCGAGCTTCACGGGCGTGAGCTCGCCCTACGAGGCCCCCGACGCCCCCGACCTCGCCGTCCAGACGACGGACCGGACACCGGAGGAGTCGGCGTCCGACGTCCTCGCCCTGCTCGAGTCGCGCGGGCTCGTCGCCGCGCGCTCACATGGGCTGTGGCACCTCCTGTAGCAGGCGGCAGCGGGGCGAGAAGGCAGCAAGAGGCCATTAGGCTCCGGGCACGTGAGCGCTCCTCAAGGTGAATCCATAGGGCCAGAGCAGTCCTCGAGCTTCGACATCGTCGTCATCGGCGGCGGACCGGCAGGTTACGCGACCTCCTTGTACGCAGGAGCGGCCGGATTGTCGGTGGCCGTCGTCGAGAAAGAGAAGATCGGCGGCACCTGCCTGCACCGCGGTTGCATCCCGGCAAAGGAGCTCCTCGAGACAGCCGCGGTGTACCGCACGGTCTCCGGCGCGAAGGAGTTCGGGGTCCTGGCGAGCCAGCCTTCGGTGGACTTCGCCGTGAGCCAGGACCGCAAGAAGAAGGTGGTCGACCAGCTGCACCGTGGGCTGTCCGGCGTCATGAAGCACCGGAAGAACGAGGTTCTCGAAGGAACCGGCCGGCTGCTCGCCGGCAAAGTGGTCGAGGTCAGCGCGCCCGACGGATCGTCCAGGCGCGTGACGGGGCGCGACATCGTGCTGGCGACGGGATCCGTGCCGCGCAACATCCCCGGGTTCGAGGTGGATGGCAAGCTCGTGCTCACCTCAGACGAGGTCCTCTCGCTGAGCGAGCTCCCGCGATCGGCCGCCGTGATCGGCGGCGGTGCGATCGGCTGCGAGTTCGCATCGATGCTCTCGGACCTCGGCGTCCAG
>JAKATT010000168.1:0-6028 GCA_021818615.1 Actinomycetes bacterium
CGGCATCCTCGTGCTGATCCGCATCGTGGTCTACGCCCTGAAGCGCCGAAGAAAGTGATTGCGCCACACGACAAGGCCCAGGTCGAAGAGCTGCTCGGGAGAGCACCCAGGGGGGGTTTCGTCGTAGTGGCGAGGGATGAAGGCGATGTGCCCGTCGTCATCCGCAACGACCCGCTCCTCGGCGATGGCACGCCCATGCCGACGAGGTACTGGCTGGTCGGCCGGCGGGAGGTCGAAGCGGTCAGCCGCCTCGAGGCAGCCGGGGGTGTGAGGCGGGCAGAACGGGAGGTCGGCTCCGACGAGCTGGCGGGCGCCCACGCCCGCTACGCAGCAGAGCGGAGCGCCGCTCTGCCCGCCGATCACGCCGGGCCGGCGCCCTTTGGAGGTGTCGGGGGTACGAGGACGGGCGTGAAGTGCCTTCACGCCCATTACGCCTGGTACCTCGCCGGGGGCGACGATCCGGTCGGCCGCTGGGTCGCCCGGCAGCTCGGTGCTCTTCGGCATGGGTGAGCCAGGCACCGGCGCCCTGGCGGCAGTCGACTGCGGCACGAACTCGACCCGCCTCCTCGTCGCCGACCTGCACGGAGCCCCGCTCGAACGGCGGATGCGGATCACCCGCCTCGGCGCCGGCGTCGACCGACGCGGCCGGCTCGATACGGTGGCGATCGGGCGCACGATCACGACCTTGCGAGAGTTTCGCCGCGTGATGGACCGCTACGGCGTCGGGGACGTCTTCGCATCGGCCACCTCGGCCGTCCGCGACGCCTCGAACGCCGCCGACTTCCTCACGCCGGCGACCGAGGTGCTCGGGACGGCGCCCCGTGTCCTGCAGGGCTCCGAGGAGGGAGCGCTCTCCTACAGAGGGGCGACGGGAGAGCTGGCAGAAAAAGACGGTCCGTTCCTGCTCGTCGACGTGGGAGGCGGCTCGACCGAGCTCGTCACGGCTGGCGGCGCCGGCGAGATCGTCGCGGTCTCCCTCGACGTCGGGTGTGTGCGGGTGAGCGAGCGCTTCCTCGTCTCCGACCCTCCCCGGGAGGAGGAGGAGGCGTCGGCCCACGAGCACGTGGCGGCACTCGTGAGGGGTGCCGTCGGGGCGCACCCGGAGCTCGCCGCCGCCCGCCTCATGGTCGGGGTCGCCGGCACGGTGTCTGCTCTTGCGGTGCTCGAGCTCGGGCTGTCCGGCTACGACCGCGAGAAGGTGCACCACGCCCGCCTCAGCCGCTCGGCGACTCGGCGCCTCTTCGAGGAGCTCTCCGGCGAGCCGCTCGCCGAGCGACGTGAGCGGCCCGGGATGGAAAAAGAGCGCGCCGACGTCATCGTCGGCGGGGCGCTCGTGCTGGTGACGGTGATGGAGCTGCTCGGCCACGACGAGCTCCTCGTCTCGGAGTCCGACATCCTCGACGGCATGGTCGGCGCCCTCCGCGAGGGCCGCGACGCAGGGCGGCCGTCTCCTTCGCCCTGAGACGCCTCCCGCTCCCGCCATGGCCGGGACGAGCCCGTCAGCCGAGCACCGCCACTGTCGCCTCCTCGGCGAACGCCGCCATGTCGCCGTGCTGCCGCTCGGCCCAGCGCCGGCCCTGCGAGCCGATGGCGTCGCGAAGCGCCCCGTCATCGAGCAGCGCCTTCAGGGCGTCGAGCATCTCGCCCGGGTCGCGGTACCAGAGCCCGCCGTTCGACGCCGCCGCGTGCTCTGCGGCCACAGTGCCGGCCGGGACGACGACCGGCGTGGCAAAGAGGAGCGACTCGATCGCCTCCCTCCCGACCGGTCCCGCCGGGCGGACCTCGAGGGTCGCGGCGGCGCGAGCCATGAGCCGCCACAGGTTCATCCGGTTGGCGGGCCAGACGACGTCGTGGCGCCGCTCGGCGTCCGTCACCCGCCACCGGCCGTGGCAGACCTCGACGACCGAGATGGGACCGAGCACCTGGCGCAGGTAGTCGTGAGCCGGGCAGCGGCCTGACGACGGCTCGTCAGGGGGAAAGCCGGAGAGGACCAGCAGGTACCGACCGAAGGACGCCATGCCTGCCATCCCGGCGGCAGCCGCCCCCCGGTTCACCGGATAGACGGGCCGCACGAGCCGCAGCCTGTCCTCACGGCCCGCCGGCAGCAGCGGCGCCAGCCGTGAACGTTCCGTCTCTGAGACCGCGACCACCGCGTCGGCCGCCGCGACGAGCGGACGCAGGGCGTGCGAGCCGAGGAGCTCGGGGCGCCCCCCGAGCGGCAGCACGACGACCCGGGGCCGGCCGGTGCCAACGGGGAGCGGCTCGCCCATGAAGAACGTCTCCGGCCCGGCGAGCACGACAGTGTCGGGTTCGAGATCGAGCACGGCTCCGAGTGCCTCTCTCGAGGGCCTCGACGACAGGCGAAGCAGGCCGCGCACGGCGGCGTCGGGGAGCTCGCCATGGGGCTGACGCCTGATCGACGTCTCGAGCAGATCAGCGAGCTGGCGCCTCGAGGCAGGAGCCTGTGCCGAGTGCACGGTGAACGGGCCGTCCCGGCGCCTCCTCGGGGGTGCGCCCGGACGGCCGGCCCGGTCGTCGAGGCTCACGACCGACACTCGAGCGTGCAAGGCGACGGCTCCGGCCATGAGCCGCGTGACCGAAGCGGCCTCACCCGACGAGGCGCCCCACCCCGCGGCGACTACGACGACGTGCTGGCGCTCAGGCTCACCCATCCAGGCGTTCGTCCACGTGCCGGGCGAAGTCGACGAGGTCCGCCCGGACGGCGCCGAGCAGCCGCTGCTGGGCGATGGTCGCGTCGTCGACCCTCTTGGCGATCGTGTCGATCGCTCGCACGTTGACGCCGAGGTAGTCCTGCAGGCGGTCGAGGTACGGACCGAGGACCGCCATGACCGCCCGGTGGGCCAACCGCCGGGCGAGACCCTTCATGCCGCGGGCGGGTCGTGGCGCGAGCAGGGCGCGCAGGTCCCAGTTGTGATGGAGCCACTGCAGGTGCTCGTTGAGGTGAGCGGGCGGTTTGAGCGTCGAGGAGAGCGTCGACTCGAAGGAGTCGGACGGCAGCCACGACCTCGGAGCGGACGACGCCGCCTTGCGGCGAGCGGCCCTCAGCTCTTCGACGACACGCCGAGCATCGAGCGGAACCTCACCCAATTCTCTTCCTCCTCCTCGGTCGGGAGCCGGCAGTGACAGTCGAACCGGCCCAGGTTCGGGTTGTAGTACGGGTCGCCGGCCAGCATGAGCGAGCGCCAGCGATTCCGGAAGTAGGGCAGCTCGGCGGCATCGTCGCTGTGGCCTCGGCTCTTCGACTCGTGGTGCACGAGCTCGGCGAGCGGCGTGTACACCACGAGCAGGCCGCGTTCCCGGGCACGCAGGCAGTAGTCGATGTCGCTGAAGGCGATGGGCAGCTGCCGGTCAAAGCCGCCGAGCTCTTCGAACGCCGCCCGCCTCGTCATCAGGCAGGCGCCCGTGACCGCCGAGGTGTTCCTCGTCAGGCTGGCGAGCGACAGGTACCCGGGAGCGCTGCCGCTCGCGCCCTGCAGCAGGTGGCCGGCGCCGAAGCACAGCCCGACCGCCACGCCGGCGTGCTGGATCGTCCCATCGGGGAACAGCAGGCGGGCACCGACCGCTCCGACGTCCTCACGCTCGGCCTGGGCGATCATCGCGGCCAGCCATCCGGGCGAGGTCGCTTCAATGTCGTTGTTGAGAAAAAGGAGGATGTCGCCGCGCGCCTTGCCGGCCGCTTCGTTGTTGATCCGCACCCAGTCGAAGGGCCCGGGAGCTTCGAGGAGGCGGACTCGCTGGTCGCCCGAGAGCTCGCCGAGCAGGGCGCGGGTCTCGGGCAGCGCGCTGTCGTTGTCCACGAGGAGCAGCTCGAAGTCCTCGTAGCCGGGGTCCCTCACAAAGGAGCGGTAGCAGTCTGCGAGGAGGGCAGGCTCGTCCCGGAACGGGATGACGGCGCTCACCAGATGGCCGCTTGCCGGCCGGCGCAGCACGTGGTAGCTCCCCGGGACCGAAGGATGGTCGACCACCTCGGCGGCGATGCCGCGCCGGACGAGCGCGTCGGCAAGGGCGCGGTGCCCGGCTGCAAAGGCCCAGGGTTTGGCTGACGCGTCGCCCGAGGCGCTGCCGGCCATCGTGCGCCAGTGGTAGAGGACTTCTGGGACGTGCACGATGCCGGCATCGCCGAGCTGCTCGGTCGCCCGCAGCATGAGGTCGTAGTCCTGCGCGCCGTCATAGTCGGACCGCAGGCCGCCGAGCTCGTCGACGAGGCTCCGGCGCACGACGAGGACGTGGCACATGAAGGCGTTGGAAAGGAGGAGGTCCGGCGACCAGTCGGGCTTGAAGCTCGGCATGAACCGCATCCCGTGCTCGTCGATCTTGTCCTCGTCGGAGTAGAGGAGTGCTGCGCCGGGTTGCTCGTCGGCCACCTCGGCCAGGCGGCGCAGCGTCCCGGCAGCCAGCTCGTCGTCCTGGTCGAGGAAGACGAGGAACCGGCCGGTGCCAAGTGCGGCGGCGTCGTTCGTCGCGGCCGAGATCCCTCCGTTGCTCGCCCTGGTCGTCACCCTGATGCGGCGGTCGAGGCCGGCGAGCTCGCCCAGCCGGCGGGTGAGCAGCGCGTCGGCCGAGGCGTCGTCGCAGATCAAGAGCTCCCAGTCGTCGAAGTCCTGCCCGAGGACGGAGGCGACGCAGCGCTCGAAGGCCCATATCGCCGGCCGGTAGCACGGCACGACGACGCTGAAGCGAGGTGGCGCCAGGCCCCTCCTCTTGGGGGGATTGGTGGCAGCTCTGAGCGGTCCCGGCAGCGGCGGGAGACGAACGGGGTCTCCTCGCTCTCCAAGCCACGTTGCGTAGCGGGCGCGGTCGGAGGTGGCGTCGAGCGGGTAGGGGCGCTCTCCTGTCCCGGGCTCCAGCGCGCCGTCTCGAGGCAAGTGCCCGAGGACACCGGGCGGGTGCAGCCGTGAGCTCGCCGGCAGCCCGTCGAGGAGCTCCTCGCCCAGCCACTCGAGACCGCGCCAGAGCCGCTCGAGGTCGTGGCGGTCCTGCAGCAGCTTGGCCGTCCAGGGCGACTCCTCGCAGGAGGGTTCGTGAGAGAAGCGCTCGTGGGAGCCCGTCATGGCGGCCAGCTCGTCGGCCAGCCGCTGTTGCGGCTCCAGCAGGACGCCGCTCGGCGCCGCCGAACGGACCTCGTGGCGCAGGCCTTTCCGGAATGGAAGCTCGGCCTCGGTCACCGCGACGGCAAGTGAGCGCAGCCATCCTGCGAGCTCCGCCTTCCAGGCGTCGGGCTCGCCGATCGCCTCCTCGAACCACGAGACGTACACGGGCAGCCCCTCGAGGCCGGCGAGCGCCCGGCGATAGTACCGCTCCCAGAGGGCGAGACCGGTCGGCAGCCCGAGGGCGTTGCGCCGGTCGAGGGACATGGCCACCTCGAGAGGGTCCCGGACCGCGAGCACGGCCGCCATCGGGCGGCTGATGGCCCGGCGCCAGAAGGGCAGCAGGAGCGCGCTTCGCGGGTCCTTCCAACATATTGCCCTGTCCCGGGCGTCGAAGGCTGCCTCGAAGCCCTGCGCCGCCTTGGCGACAAGGAGTCGCAGCTCCTCGTCCCAGCACTCCTCCGGTCCGAGCGCCTGGGCGGGCGGCAGGTCCCACGTGCCGCCGAGGCAGGCGAGGACCTCGTCGCAGATCGCCATGAGCGAGTGGCTCTCGAAATGGCCGAGCTCGTTACCGAAGCCTGGCCCGACGAGATCGCCGGCCCGTGGAAGCGCAAGGCCGAGCTCCCCGAGCGCCGAAGCCACCGCCGAGGTGCCTGCGCGGTGCATGCCGACGACGAGGACGCAATAGGGCTGGCCCTCGGCGGGCGGGGGCGTCGAGTCAGTGGGCGGCATGGCAGGAGGAGGGGAGGCAGCGCGAATAGTAGTGGGCGGCCAGATGTCGGATCTGCGACGATAGGGCGATGGCAAGCGTGGCGCCGGCCTGGGGGGAGGCGCGGCCGAAGTGGTGATGCCGAGCACCTCGACCGAGCTCGTCGGTCGCCGCGTCCGGCTCCGGCCGCTCAGGGAGGGTGACTTCGAGG
>JAKATT010000168.1:6469-12039 GCA_021818615.1 Actinomycetes bacterium
GCTGGGAGGACCACGTCCGCTACGCCATCACGGCAGAGGAGTGGGTGGAGCGGAGGGACCGCTACCACCGCCAGTGGCTCGCCGGCGAGCCGTCAGCTCTCTGAGCCTGCCGCATCCTCGATCGGGCCCACGACTGCGGGGGAGTGCCTGAAGAAGGCCTCGACGTCGGCCTCGTAGCGGTACTTCGGCCTCTCGTCGCCGATCGTCCTTCTCAGCCTGCTCGCCTCGGCGAAGTGCTCGATCGTGCCGGCGGAGGTCCGGTGGAGCTCGAAGCCGGTCGATTCGAGCTTGGAGGTGTCGATGCCGCGCCCGTAGCGCAACAGGCCTTCGAGCTCGGCCGGCAGGTCGAGCAGGCCGAGGCGGAGGAGAGGAGCCGCCAGCTGCCTCGTGAGCACGGGCGAGAGAGGCAGGCGCCACGCCGAGGCGATCTTCGCGACTTCGCTCACCGGGAGGCGCCCGGCGCCGGCGACGTTGAACACGCCGTCGAGGCGAGACCGGACCGCCGCCTCGAGCACCCGTACGACGTCGTCCTCCTCGACGAACTGGATGAGCGGGTCGAAACCGGCGATCATCGGCATCACGCCGCGCGACAGGTTCCGGCTGATCGGTGTGTCGATGTCCGCTCCGAGCACGTTGGCGAAGCGGAGCAGGCTGACCGTGACCTCCGGGTTCTCGTCGGCAAAGTCCGCCACGTAGCTCTCGACCTCTGTCAGCGACCGCTCGAGCCTCGTCCGGGCGGGTCGGGAGCGGGGGGTGCCCTCGTCGAACCAGGTGGGGTCGCCGGGGTTCGACCCGTAGACGAGCGACGACGACTTCACAATCACCTGGCGGACCGAAGAGCCCGCCGCGCCGGCTGCGGCCAGCAGGTTCATCGTGCCGATCACGTTCACCTCGTGGAGGTCGCGGCCGCGCATCGACGAGGAGTCGACGACGAGGAAGGTGTGCACGATCGTGTCGACTTTCGTCGCGCGCACGATGCGCGACAGCAATGAGTAGCTCTGATCGGCCCGAACGAACTCTGTCCGCTCGAGGGGGACGGTGGGAGTCCCTGTCCCCATGCCGAGCAGCATCTCGATCTCTCGATCCTGCTCGAGGGCGCCTGCGACCTTGCCGCCCCAGAAGTTGTCGAGACCGGTGAGCAGCACCCGCCTACCCAAACCAGATGCTCCTTCTCTGGGAGAGCATGTCGAAGAGCTCCTCCTGCAGCCGGCGGCGTATCGTCTCGGCCTCGTCCATGATCCGGCCGCGCGGGTAGTGCGGCTGCTCAGGTTCGAGGCCGAAGCTCACCGGATCGAGCACCCGGAAGCGCAACCTGGCCGGCAGGTAGGCGACGGTGCCGAGCAGCGGTCCGAACAGGAGATGGTTCGCCGTGATCGGCAGGTACGGGACGCCGAGCGCCCGGCGGGCTCCCGGGACCTTGTACAGGATGGGCATTGCCTCCTCAGCTCCGACGACGGCGATGGGCACGACAGGGACGCCGGCACGCATGGCCGTCTCCACGAAACCCCCCCGGCCGAACCTCCTCAACCTGTATCGCTCACTCACGTGCTTGGCGGGCCCCTTCTCCCCTTCGGGGAAGACGAGCACGAGCTGTCGCTGGTCGTGAAGGAGGCGGTGGGCATTGTCGGGATGGGCGGCGACGCCGCCGGCGCGGCTCCAGATCGTCCCGACGAAGGGGACCGTGCGGAACCAGTCGTCGGCGAGGCCATAGACGGGGCGGCCGACCTCCTCCTCGATGCCATGCATGATCATCGGGGCGTCCGGCGGGATGGCGCCCGCATGGTTGGCGATGAGCAGCGCCCCGCCGCTCGTCGGGACCCGCTCGAGGTGCTCCCACTCGACCCGGAACCAGTACCGGTAGTAGAAGCGCCCGGCCGAGCGCACGACGCGCCGCACCCTCTCGGACCGGCCCCACTCGTCGACGTCGGACAGCCGGGCGTCGTCCTCGTCCGTGCCGGGTCGGCGGGCCCGGTCGGGCAGGGCGACGAGCGGCGCCCGGAAGGATCCCGGCTGCGCCTCTGCTGGTACGTCTCGCGGGCGCTGGCGCATCACCTCGATGGTAGTTGCCGCCCGCCGGCGCACCATCGGCGAGGAGCTCGCGTCAGGGCCGTCCCGCCCCGACCAGGCCGCTCCAGTACATGGGGTAGAAGCCGACGTCGGTGCCCGTCGAGGCCGCCTGGATGATGGTCTCGGCGCCGTAGGGGCCCGAGCCGACGTACATCGCCACGTGGGTGATCGGCCACGGGCCGTCGTTGGCGAAGTGGTAGAAGAGCAGGTCGCCAGGCTGCAGCTGCGATGTCGGGACGGGCTGGGAGACCTGCCATTGGGCGGTCGCCCCGTGGGCGAGCTGAACGCCTGCGGCCTCCCAGGCGAGCATCGTGAGCCCCGAGCAGTCCACGCCGGAGCGGCTCGCACCGCCCCAGAGGTACGGCACGCCGATGTAGGACTCGGCAGCCTTCACGGCGATGAGCCCCGCCGAGTTGCTGCCCGACGGCGTGATGGGCTGGCTGCCGCCTGTGTCGCCGGCTGAGCTGGCGGCGGCGCTCGCACCGGCGTCGTTGCCGGGCGTCGGGTTCGCATCGGCGACCGCGGCCGCAGCCGCAGCGGCCTCGGCGGCGGCCTCGGCAGCTGCCGCCTTCTTGGCGGCGAGCCTCTCCGCACGGATCCTGCGCGCCCTGGCGGCCGCTGCAGCCGCGACGACCCGCTCGTGCTCGATGATCATCGCCGCCAGCTGGCCGCGTACCTCGCGCAGGATCGCCGTGACCTGAGCGCTCTTCCGCTCGGCTGCGGTTCTCGCCGCCGCTGCAGCACGTAGCGCTGATGTGGCGGCGAGCGCCTCACGGGCCTGCACGGCCTGGGTGCGCACGAGCTGCACCCGCGTCGCGAGCAGCTCCTGGACTCTCGCGTCCAGCTGATCGGCGACCGAGCTGGCATAGGTCGCGATGCTGACAGCGTCGTTGGCGTTGGCGCTGAGAAGAGCGCTCACCTGCGCCTCGGCGCCGTCGCCGGTGACGTAGGCCTCGATGGCCGTCCTACGAAGCTGCAGGCGTTCGGTGCCGAGATGAGCCTGCAGCCGGGCGAGGCGCTGCCCGGTCCCCTCGAGGCGCGCCCGCGCCGCGCCGAGAGCGATCATGCTCTCGTCGTAGCGCTCGGCCGCGACGCTGATCGCAGCCTGGTCCCTGGTCAGCTGGGCGGCGAGCGCCGCCGCCCGCTGCCGCATGGTGACGATCTGGCGGACCGTGGGAGCACCAGAGGCGGATGCCGCCGTTCCTGGCACGACGAGCGCCGAGAGCAGGGCGGCGCCTGCTGCGATCACGGCCGCGGCCGCTCGCGCTGGGCGGCGGGAGCACCGGTGCATTCCCTCACTTTGGCCACACCAAGCACAATTGTCAACATCTCTCCCGCCGGTCGAGAGGCGGTAGGTTGCTGAAGTGGGCGATGTCGTGGTCGAGACGCTGAGCGGACCGGTCCGAGGGAGCGCGAGCGGCTCCGTCGCATGCTTCCTCGGCGTGCCATATGCATCCCCGCCATCGGGCCGACGCCGCTTTGCCCGAGCCGAACCTCATCCGGGCTGGCGCGAGCCGCTCGACTGCGTCGCCTTCTCGCCGATCTGCCCCCAGCCGCCCCCGTCGCCGGCGGGCTCGCTCCCCGGCGACCCGACGGAGACGTCCGAGGACTGCCTCGCCTTGAACATCTGGGCGCCTTCTTCTCCCGAGAGGCACGGTCCTGGGCGGCCGGTGATGGTCTTCGTGCACGGAGGGGGTTTCGCCGGGGGGTCCGGGGCGGTCGGCCTTTACCGGGGGGAGCAGCTTGCCCGCCGCGGCGTAGTCCTCGTCACTTTCAACTACCGCCTCGGCGCCCTTGGCTGGCTCGCTCACCCCGGGCTCGCCGACGAGGAGGGCGCCTGTGCCAACTGGGGCCTCTCGGACCAGGTGGCGGCGCTCGCCTGGGTGCGCGACAACATAGCTGCCTTCGGTGGCGACCCGGGGAACGTGACCGTCTTCGGCGAGTCGGCCGGCGCCATGTCGGTGGCGGCGCTCCTCGCGACCGACGCAGCCCGCCCGACGATTCGCCGGGCGATCCTGCAGAGCGGGGCCGCCGCCGCCGCCGGCCTCGATGCCGCCGCCGGTCTCGCCGAGGCGCTTGCCGGCGAGCTCGGGCTCTCCTCGATCTCGGCCGGGGCGCTGCGGAGCGTGCCGGCGGAGCGGATCCTCGACGCGCAGCGGGCGGTCGTCGGCGATTACGAGGGAATCGGGCTCCCGTTCCAGCCCGTCGTGGACGGCGCCATGCTGAAGAGGCACCCTGCTGTCGAGATCGCCGCCGGCTGTGCGGCGGGAGTCGACGTGCTCGTCGGGACGAACCGTGACGAGTGGGCGTTCTTCACCTTCACGACGGCGGCGTCGAAGGCGATCGACGAGGCCCGTCTCGGCAGGCTCGTCGGCCGCCACGTGGCCTTCGCCGGGCTCGAGGACCTCGTCTCGACCGAAGAGCTCATCGAGGTGGTGAAGCGCGCCCGGCGCCGGCGGGGCGAGTCGCTCGGGCCGGCGGACCTCTACACCGCGATCGCCACGGACTGGGCGTTCCGGCTGCCCTCCCTGCGCCTGGCCGAAGGGCACGGCACGGCTCACGGCCGCAGCTTCTCGTATCTCTTCGACTGGGAGGCGCCTTTTGGAGGGGGAGCACTCGGCTCGTGCCACGCGCTCGAGCTGCCCTTCGTCTTCGGCACCGTGAAGAACCCCATCGTGGCCGCCTTCGCCGGCGGCGGGCCCGGGGCCGAGCAGCTGTCGGACCGGATGCAGGCAGCCTGGGTCGCCTTCGCCGCCTCGGGCGACCCCTCCTGCGAGGAGGTCGGCGAGTGGCCGGTCTACGAGCCGTCGCGACGGGCGACGATGCGGCTCGGCCCGGTCGTCGAGGTGGTGCACGCCCCGCGGGAGGAGGAGCGGGCCTGGCTCGATCGGGCGCTCGGACCGTACGGGCAGGCCGAGACGCTCACCTTGCAGCAGGGAGGAGGTGTCCGAGCCTCCAGAGCAGAAGGGACCGGGACCGGGACCTGTGGGACGGGGACGTAGCCCAACGGCAGAGGCAGGGCGCTTAAAACGCCTCCAGTGAGGGTTCGAGTCCCTCCGTCCCCACCAGGCCCGTGACCTGCATGTTCGCGGGCGTCCCGGTGTCGTGGCGCGAAACAGCCGGCCTGCCGCCTCCGCCGGGCGTCAGCCTGTTCGACCCTGGCAGCAGGGGCAGGCGACCTCGAGAGCGAGGCCGAACCAGAGTCCCTCGCAGCGCCGGCACCACTTCCCGAACAGCTCGTCGTCATCGGGGCGCAGCTGCCAGGCGAGGTCGCTGTAGCCGAGGTGCAGCCACCCGGCGGGCGAGCGGTCCCCGGGAGCCACCTCCCAATCAGGAGGGGGCCATTCGCTGCTCGCTTCGATCCTGCGACTGTAGCGGCAAGGGGTCCTGCGGTCGATAGTTGGGTTTTTCCTCTATTGCGGCAACTTTTCGCTACCCGTATCAATGACGCAGAGCGCCGTTCGACTGAAAGGGGGCCGTATGGCCAACCTGCTTTGGTTGCA
>JAKATT010000054.1 GCA_021818615.1 Actinomycetes bacterium
GAGCATTCGACGCACCCGACCGACTGGCCGTACGAGAAGCTGATCCACGCCTTCCGCAGTGAGGTGCTGCCCGGCTACCGCCGAATCACCGAGGCGGTCCACCGTTACGGCACGCCGATCTTCGCCCAGGTCAACCACAACGGCGGCCAGGGATCGGGCATGTACTCACGACTCCCTCTATGGGCGCCTTCCCCTGTGGCCGACCCGCTCTTCAGGGAGGTCCCGCACGCCGTGGACGAGGCCCAGATCGCCGAGATAGTCGCCGCCTACGTCACCGTCGCGACGAACTGCCGTCTCGGCGGCTTCGACGGGGTCGAGCTGCAGTGCTCGCACAGCTCCATCGTCCGCGGCTTCCTCTCCCCGGCGACGAACCTGCGAACCGACCGCTGGGGCGGCTCCCTCGAGGGCCGCGCCCGGTTGCTGCTCGAGCTCCTCGAGGCCGTCCGGAGCGCGATCGGCCCCGGGATGG
This sequence comes from Actinomycetes bacterium, assembly GCA_021818615.1. GTDB lineage: Bacteria > Actinomycetota > Acidimicrobiia > Acidimicrobiales > Bog-793 > JAKATT01. The sequence goes on from JAKATT010000054.1 coordinate 470, forward strand.
CGCTCGGAGTCCGGCTGTGCGGGGACGAGCTCGTCGAGGGTGGCTCTGGCATCGAAGAGGCGGTCGCCGTCGCGAAGATGGTCGAAGCACAGGGCTGCGCCGACTACGTCAACACCTCGATCGGGGTCGCCACGGCGACGCTGTTCATGATCGAGGCCTCGATGCACGTTCCGCCCGGCTACGCGAGCTTCATCCCCTCGGCGATCCGTGAGGCCGTGTCGCTGCCTGTCGTCGGGGTGGGCCGTTTCAAGGACCCGCTCCAGGCGGAGAGGGCGCTCGAGCAGGGCCACTGCGACCTCGTCGGGATCGTGCGGGGCCAGATCGCCGATCCGGACTTCGCGGCAAAGGCTCGGGCCGGCGCGGCCGACTCGATCCGTCTCTGCTTGTCCTGCAACCAGGAGTGCGTCGGGCGCATGGGCCTCAACGCCTCGCTCGGCTGTATCGAGAACCCGGCTGCCGGCCGGGAGGCGGCCGAGGAGGCCGCCCGCCACGACCGCGCCGGGAGCCGTGCCGGGCATCTCCCCCGGCGGCGTGCCAAGCGCGTCGCCGTCGTCGGCGCTGGCCCAGGTGGCCTGCAGAGCGCGATCAGCGCCGCCCGCCATGGCCACGACGTCGTCGTCTACGAGCGCGAGGCGGCGCCGGGAGGCCTCGTCCGCCTGGCTGCTTCGGTGCCGAACCGGGCCGAGCTCGGCGACCTCGTACGTAACCAGCTCCGGGAGGTGCGCCGCCTCGGCGTGAGCCTGCTGTTCGAAAGAGAGGCCAGCGCTGACGAGCTGGCCGAGGCCGCCCCCGACTGCGTCATCCTCGCCACGGGATCGCGGCCCCGCTGGCCGCGCTGGAAGGCGGCCGCCCAGTCCGAGGGGATCGGCGTCGCCGACGTCCGCGAGGTGCTCGACGGCTCGGCGGAGCCTCGCGGCCGGGTCGTCGTCGTCGACGAGGTGGGGTTCCACCAGGCTACGAGCGTGGCCGAGCTGCTCGCCGACCGAGGAGCCGAAGTCGAGGTCGTCACGCCGGCAATGGTGGTCGGCCAGGATCTCGGCATCACGCTCGATCTCGAAGGCTTCAACTTCCGGGCGGCCGCCAAGGCGATCGTCCAGTCGAGCGACCGGGTCGTGACGGGCGCCTCCGACGGCGCGCTCGATGTGCTCTTCCACCCGACGGGCACGATGGAGCGCCGCGAGGTCGACTGGGTGGTGCTCGCCCTGCCGGGCGAGCCGGACGACCTCCTTTACGGTCGCCTGCTGGCGAGGGGCGATCTTCGCCTGCTGAGGGTCGGGGACTGCCTGGCACCTCGGCGGGCTCACGCCGCGGTGCTCGAGGGCGAGCGGGCAGGAGCGCTCGCATGATCGCCCTCGTGCCCGCACGGCTGGGCGAGCCGGTCGCCGGGTCCGAGGAGGCGGTTGCCGAGTGCTCGGGCCGTGCCGTGGTGGTAGGCGAGCACGCCGAACAGGCCGCCTCGGTCCTCGCCGAGCGGACAAGGGGTCTCTCGCGGGAGATCTCCTGGGTGGAGCTCGGCGCATTCCGCCCAGCGTCGTGGGCAGCACGCCTCGCGCCGCTCCTCGAAGGCCGCGGCACCGTCGTCCTGCCCGCCTCGCCGGACGGCCGGGACCTCGCCCCCCGCCTCGCCCGCGAGCTCGACCGCCCGTTGTTGGCCGGGGCCATCGCCGTCGACGAGTCGGGCGCCACCGTCGTGTGGCGCCAGGGCCGCCTGAGCGTCCGCCTCGCCGCCGGCGGCGGCTTCGTGGCGACGCTCCTCCCGGGCTCGCGCTCGGTTCCCGTCCCCCGTCCGGACCCGGCGGACGTGCGGGCCGAGGCCGAGGCGGTCCCGGTCTCGGCGGCCCCGCTACGCGACGCCGCCGTGCAAGCCGCCTTCGGGGGTCGGCCCGACGCCGACCCGGTGCGAGTCGTCGAGGCCGATCCCTCGGTCATCGACCTCGCCGAGTCGTCGAGGATCATCGCCGCCGGCGCCGGGATCGGAGGGCGGGCCGAGCTCGAGCTGCTGCAACGGGTCGCCTCGCGCCTCGGCGCCTCGGTCGGGGGGACGAGGGTCGTGACCGATGCCGGCTTGCTTCCCCACGACCGCCAGATAGGCACGACCGGTGTCTCGGTCCGGCCGCGCTGGTACGTCGCGCTCGGCATCTCCGGCGCCGCACAACATGTGGGGGGCGTCGCAGCGGAGCGGATCGTCGCCGCCAACTTGGACCCGAGCTGCCCGATGATGGCGATGGCCGATCTCGCCCTTGTGACCGACGCTCGCGAGCTGCTGCGGGCCCTCGACGACCGTCTCGGCGCCGCCGGGCTGGGCGATGGCTGAGCCCTTGCCGGTGCCGGATCGGCGCTTCGACGTCGTCGTCGTCGGGGCGGGGCCTGCCGGCTCGGCAGCCGCCCTCAGCGTTGCCAGGTCCGGCCTGTCGGTCTGCCTCCTCGAGAGGGGGCCCTTTCCGGGCTCGAAGAACCTCTACGGTGGCGTCGTCTATGCAGGCGTGCTCGACGGGCTCGTACCGAGATGGCGTGAAGAGGCGCCCCTCGAGCGCATGGTGACGCGGCGGGCGACGATGGTGCTGACCGACACCCAGTCCCTCTCGATCGACTTCCGCTCGACGGCGTGGGGCGAAGAGCCGTACAACGGGGCGACGGCGCTGCGGCCCCGCTTCGACGCCTGGTTCGCCGCCAAGGCGGAGGAAGCCGGCGCCGTGCTCGTCCCCTCGACGACGGCGACGGCGCTTTTGCGCAGCCACTCCGCAGCGGTGAGCGGCGTCACGACCGACAGGCCAGGCGGCGACCTCTCGGCCGGCGTCGTGATCGCCTGCGACGGCGTCAACTCCCTCCTCGCCAAGGAGGCCGGTTGCGCGCCGGTGGCCGACCCCGCCCACTACAGCCTGGGCGTGAAAGAGGTCCTCGCCTTCTCGCCGGAGGAGATCGAGAAGCGGTTCGCGCTGCCGCCAGGAGAGGGGGCGGACTTCGAGGTTCTCGGCGGCACGGGCGGCGTGGCGGGCGGCGGGTTCGTCTACACGAACTCCGACACGGTATCGGTCGGCCTCGTGCTCAGCCTGCCGTCGCTCACCGAGTCCAAGCGGCGTCCCGAGGAGCTGCTGGAGCGGTTCAAGGCCCACCCGGCGATCGCACCGTTCGTCGCCGGGGGCGAGCTCCTCGAGTACGGCGCCCATCTCATCCCCGAGGGGGGACTCGCCATGATGCCGAAGCTCGCCACCGACGGGATGGTCGTCGCCGGCGACGCCGCCGGGATGTGCCTGGCGGCTGGGATATGGCTCGAGGGCGTCAACTTCGCCATCGCCTCGGGCGAGGCGGCAGGCGAGGCGGCGGTCGAGGCGCTCGCCCGCGGGGACGTGAGCGAGACGGCCCTGCGCCTTGCGTACGCCTCGCGCCTCGAGGCAGGGTTCGTGCTGGCAGACCACCGCCGGCTGAGAGCCGCCCCAGGTCTTGTCTTGTCCGAGCGCCTGCAGCATCACTACCCGCAGATCGTCTGCAACCTCGCCGAGCAGCTCCTCACGGTCACGAATCCCCTTCCGAAACAGGGCTTTGTTCGCCTCACCCGCAACGAGCTCCGCCGATCGGGCGTGCGGTGGCGAGACGTGGTCCGCGATGCGTGGGCCACGGTCAGGACCTTCGGGTGAGCTCCTGGACCCAAAGCGAGCTGCCGGCGCTCGCTTTCGAGGACCGGATGGCGACCGCCGAGTTCCGGGTCGCGCCGGAGGCGCACATCGTCGTCGACGGCGACGGCTGCAGGGGATGCAGCACCAAGGCGTGCATCACCGCCTGCCCGGCCGGGCTGTTCGTCCCGACGAGCGACGGCGGGATCCTCTTCAGCTACGAGCAGTGCTTCGAGTGCGGGACGTGCTACCTCGTCTGCAACGAGGGGGGTGCCATCACCTGGCGCTACCCGGAGGGCGGCGCCGGCGTCGTGTACCGGCGGTCGTGAGCGCCGCCTCGCCCCGCGCGGTCGTCGCGGCCTGCTGGAAGCTCGTCGAGCTGCAAGCCTCGGTCGACCCGCTCGACGGCTCCGTGACGGCCGATCCTGTCTCGGCGGCCGCCTCACCTGCAGACGAGGCGGCGCTCGAGCTGGCCCTTCGCGCCGCCGAGCGGTGGGGGGCCTCGGTGGCCGTCGTGAGCGCGTCGGGTGACCTGCGCGCCGAGGCGATGCTGCGCGGGGCGCTCGCCTGCGGTGCCACCCGGGCGATCCTCGTCCACCCGGCGATCGGCGGCACCGGGCACGCCCGCCGGCGCCCCGAGGGGGACACCGGCACGCTGGAGGCCCCGAGCGAAGCGGTCGCCTCGCTGCTCGCCTGTGCTCTACGCAGGCTCGGTGCGCCGCTGCTCGCCGTGTTCTGCGGCGATGCGAGCGTCGACCGGGGGAGCGGCTCGGTGCCGGCCTTCCTCGCTGCCGAGCTTGCTGCCGCCCAGCTCCTCGGCGTGCTCGGGGTCCGGTTCGGGGACAGTCCCGGTGAGCTCGAGGCCGAGCGCCGTCTCGAGCGCGGGCGCCGGGAGCTGGCGAGGACGCTCCGGGCGAGCGGCATGGGCGCCGTCGTCTCGGTGGAGGCAGGTGCCGCCCGACTGCGCCGCTCGTCGCTCGAGGGAGTCCTGCAGGCCCGCAGGGCACCGGTCGAGGCGATGGTGGCCGACGCGAGCGCCACGATGACCTCACGGGTCGAGGTGCGCGAGGTGGGGCCATGGCGCCCGCGCACCCATGTCGTGGCCGGCCCGCCGGCGTCCCTGCCCGCCCGTGAGCGCATCCTCCGCCTGAATGGCACGCTGGACGAGCGGACGCCCGCCCGGCTGCTCCGCCTCGACCCGGGCCGAGCGGCCGATGCGCTCCTCGCCCAGCTGCGCGAGTGGGACGAGCTCGCGTGACGTCGGAGCGCCTCGGCACCGCCACGACGGCCGAGGTCTCGGCGTGGTGCCGTCGGGCTCTGCTGCTCGTGCCGATCGGCTCTACCGAGCAGCACGGCCCGCACCTGCCTCTCGACACCGACACCCGGATCGCCGTCGCGCTGTGCGAGCGGGCGGCCGCCCTCTCCAGGCAGCTGGTGCCAGACAGCAGCGGCGTGCCCCGCCGCCGCCGGGTGGTCGCGCCGGCGGTGCCCTACGGGGCGAGCGGCGAGCACGCCCACTTTGCCGGGACCCTCTCGATCGGCACCGAGGCGCTGTGCTCGATGCTCGTCGAGCTCGTCAGGTCGGCCGACCGCTTCGCCGGAGCCGTCCTCGCATCGGCCCACGGCGGGAACCATGATGCGGTCATGGCAGCGGTGTCGCTCCTTTCCTCCGAGGGTCGCAGGGTGGCGGCCTGGTGGCCGCGGGTGGCCGGCGGGGATGCCCATGCCGGCGAGACCGAGACCTCGCTCCTCCTCGCGATAGCGCCGGAGCTGGTACGGCTCGGCCGGCTACGGCGCGGGCAGACCGCTCCCCTCTCCGAGCTGATGGCAGCTCTGCGCGCCGGCGGCATCTCGTCGGTCTCAGCGAACGGAGTCCTCGGCGACCCGCTTGCGGCCTCGAGAGGTCGTGGCGAGGAGCTGCTCGAGGAGCTCGTCAGCGATCTCGACCGGGCGGTGATCTCCCTCGAGGAGCCGGGCGGGGCCCCGTCGTGAGGGTGGCGGTCGTCACGGGGGCTGCACGCGGCATCGGCGCTGCAGTCTCCCGCCGGCTCGCCGCGGCCGGCTGGCGGCTCGTGCTCGTCGACAGGTGCGCCGACGATCCGGCGGTGCCCTACCAGATGGCGACGCCCGAGGAGCTCGATGCCGTTGCCGCCGCCTGCGGGGGCGAGGGCGCGGCCGTCCCGGTCGTCGCCGACGTGCGCGCAGCTGCTGCGCTGCACGATGCGGTGGAGCTCGCCCGGGCCCGGTTCGGCGGCGTCGACGCGGCCGTCGCCGTAGCCGGGCTCATCGGCGGCGGCCGGCCCGCCTGGGAGACGCCCGACGACCTGTGGGCCGCCCTCCTCGAGGTGAACCTCGTCGGAGTGCACCGCCTCGCCGCGGCGGCCGTGCCGGCGCTGCTCGAGCGCCCGCCGCCCCGGTCCGGGCGCTTCGTGGCGGTCGCCTCGGCGGCATCCGTCGTGGGCCTGCCGCTCCTTGCCGCCTACAGCGCATCGAAGCATGGCGTCGTCGGGTACGTGCGCAGCCTGGCGGCCGATCTCGGGCCGGAAGGGATCACGGCCAACGTGGTGGCGCCCGGGTCGACGAGGACCGAGATGCTGAGCGCGAGCGCAGCTCTCTACGAGCTCGAGGACCCGGGCGAGCTCTCCCGGCACCATCTCGACCAGAGGCTGCTCGAACCCGAGGAGATCGCCGAGGCGGTCGCCTGGCTCTGCAGCCCGGCGTCGAGCGGCGTCACCGGGGCAGTGCTTGCAGTCGATGCCGGCATGACTTCGCGCTGACGGTGGCGCCCGGGGCGCCGGCCGCGGGGAGGGCCCGCTGCCAACCGGTGGTACGGTCCAAAAGACCGTGCGGCGACGTTCGATCACTGGGAGGAGAGCTGCGATGGAAGGCAGGGCTGCAGTCCTCTGGGGCCTCGGGGAGGACTGGCAGGTCGAGGAGGTCGAGCTCGACGATCCCGAGCCCGACGAGGCCCTCGTGAAGATGGTGGCGGCGGGCCTGTGCCACTCCGACGAGCACATCCGCACCGGCGACATCCCGATCGCGTTGCCGGCTGTCGGCGGGCACGAGGGCTCCGGCATCGTCGAGAAGGTGGGGAGCCGCGTCACGAGCCTCGTGCCGGGCGACCACGTGGTCATGAGCTTCATACCGAGCTGCGGGCGCTGCCGCTGGTGCGCGAGCGGTCACCAGACGCTGTGCGACCTCGGCCGGTACCTCATGCTCGGATCGATCGCCAACGGCGTGCCGCGCATGCGGGCCAAGGGCCAGCCCGTGTCACCCATGTCGCTCGTCGGCTGTTTTGCAACCCACCAGGTGATGAACGAGGCATCGCTCGTCAAGATCGAGCCCGACCTGCCCCTGGACAAGGCGGCGCTCGTGAGCTGCGGAGTCACCACCGGCTGGGGATCGGCCGTCCACAGCGCGAACGTCCGCCCCGGCGACGTCGTCGTGGTCGTCGGCATCGGCGGTATCGGCAGCAATGCCGTGCAGGGGGCCCGGATGGCCGGTGCCCGCTGGATCGTGGCCGTCGACCCGCTCGAGTCCAAGCGCGAGGCGGGCAAACGCTTCGGGGCGACGCATGCCGCCGAGGACGTCTTTCAGGCCTTCGCTCTCGTGAACGACCTCACCTCCGGGCAGCTCGCCGATTCCGCCATCCTTACTACTGACGTCGCCCGCGGCGACCTGCTCGGCCCGACGATGGCGCTCGTCCGCAAGGGCGGAGCCGTCGTCGTGACGGCGATCGGCCCGTTCTCGCAGTCCGAGGTGAACCTGAGCCTCTTCGAGCTCACTCTCTGGCACAAGGAGGTGCGCGGCTCGCTCTTCGGAGGCGGCAACCCGCGCGTCGACATCCCTCAGCTGCTCAGCTTCTACAAGGACGGGACCCTGCAGCTCGACGAGCTCATCACGAAGGCCTACGCCCTCGAGGAGGTCAACGAGGGCTACCAGGACATGCGCGACGGCAAGAACCTGAGGGGCGTCATCGTCTTCGACTGATCCGGTGGTGCCCCGGCGGGCTGTCCTCGCACCGCTCTCGTTCATAGTGACGCCGAGGGACCGCTGAGGCTGGCGAGCGCCTCCCTGCGGATCTTGCCGAGCGCCGTTCGCGGGATCGACTCGACGACGACCACCTCCCGCGGCGCGGCGAAGCCGGCCAGGTCGCCCCTCACGAGCTCCCGCAGCTCGGCGAGCAGCGCCGGCGCCAAGACCTCGAGATGGCTCACGACGACGTAGGCGACGACCCGCTCGCCCCATTCCGGGTCGGCCCGGCCGCCGACCGCGGCGTCGAGCACTGCCGGGTGCCGGCGCAAGAGCGGCTCGACCGCAGATGGCCAGACGTTCTCGCCGCCGGTGATGACGAGCTCCCCCATCCTGCCGTGCACGACGAGGCGGCCGTCGGGGGCGAGCTCGCCGGCGTCTCCGGTCGGGAACCATCCCTCGGCACCTCGTGGGTCCGAGCCGTCGCGGTACGCCCTCAGCAGCATCGGGCAGCGGAGAAGGATCTCGCCGTCCTCAATCCTCACCTCGACCCCGTCGAGCGGCACCCCGTCGTAGACGACCCCGCTTCCCGTCTCGGTCATCCCGTAGGTGGCGACGACGTTCGGCGGGAGTGCGGCGGGCGGAGCCTGCCCGCCGAGCACGATCCGCCGCCAGCGCCCGACGAGCGCATCTCCGAGCCGCCGAAGCGCGCTCGGGACGAGGGAGGTCAGCGTGGCGCCGCCTTCGAGCGCCTCGAGAGCCCTTTCCCGGTCGACACCCGCCGCAACCTCGCACCCGACTCCTGTGACGAGGGACCTCGTCACGACTGAGAGGCCACCGACATGGCTGAGCGGGAGGCATGCCCACCAGCGGTCCGTGCCCGGGTCGGCGCCGAGGCGGGCGCTCGTCGCACGGGCGGAGGCTTCGACGGCGCGATGGGTGAGCACGGCGCCTTTCTCCCTGCCGGTGCTGCCGCTCGTCGCCATCACGAGCGCGTCGCCGTCCTCGACCGGCTCGGCACCCTCGAGATCGCACCGCTCGCCACGCTCGCCGACGAGACAGGCCGGCCTCATGGCGGCGAAGAGCCGGGCTCGGGCCTCGCCGGCGAGGCGGTTGTCGACCGGCCAGACGGCGTCGCCGTCGTCGAAGGCGCGCAGCATCTCCTCGACGAAGCTCGGCCCGGCGGGCATCTCGAGAGCTATCAGCCTTCGCACGACGGCCCACGTTAGGAAGCCTGCGCGCCCCGGCCGAGCGGATTGGACCGGGCCGCCCAAGGCGTGACTAGCCTCGTCGCAATGCCGGTGACATGGGCCGCCGCGGGCGACTATCAGGACATCTCCTATGAGACCGCAGAGGGGATGGCGAAGATCACGATCTGCCGGCCGGAGGTCCGCAACGCCTTCCGGCCCCAGACCCTCTCCGAGCTGCAGCGGGCCTTCGACACGGCGAGGGACGACCCGGAGGTCGGCGTCGTCATCCTCACCGGCGAGGGACCGGACGCCTTTTGCTCCGGCGGCGACCAGCGCATCCGAGGCAAGGACGGCTACCTCGGCGACGACGCCGTCTCGAGGCGCGGTATCGGGCGGCTCAACGTGCTCGACCTGCAGGTGCAGATCCGCCGCCTGCCGAAACCGGTGGTGGCGATGGTCGCCGGCTACGCCATCGGCGGCGGCCACGTGCTGCACCTCGTATGCGACCTCACCATCGCGGCGGACAACGCCCGCTTCGGCCAGACCGGGCCGAAGGTCGGCAGCTTCGACGGCGGGTACGGCGCCGGGCTGCTCGCCCGTACGATCGGTCTCAAGCGGGCCAAGGAGATCTGGTTCCTCTGCCGCCAGTACGACGCCGAGACGGCGCTCGGCTGGGGGCTCGTCAACGCCGTCGTGCCGCTCGAGCAGCTCGAGGAGGAGACGCTGCAGTGGTGCCGCCGCATGCTCGAGCTGTCGCCCATAGCGCTTCGGATGTTGAAGGGCGGGTTCAATGCGGCCGACGATGGGCTCGCAGGCATCCAGCAGCTCGCCGGAGACGCGACGATGCTCTTCTACATGACAGAGGAAGGCCAGGAGGGGCGCAACGCGTACAACGAGAAACGCAGTCCTGACTTCTCCCGCTTCCCGCGCCGCCCCTGAGCGCCCCGTGCCGAGCGCCGGCAGGTGGGTGGCCGGCGCCCGCCCGCGCACGCTCCCGGCGGCAATCGTCCCAGCCGGCGTCGGGACGGCCGTTGCAGCCGCCGGGGGTCAGCTGATCTGGTGGAGGTCGGCGGTTGCCTGTCTCGTCGCGCTCGCCCTCCAGATCGGCGTCAACTATGCCAACGACTACTCCGACGGGGTGCGCGGAACAGACAACGAGCGAGTCGGGCCGAAGAGGCTCGTCGCGGCTGGCGTCGACCCCAAAGCGGTGCGCCGGGCGGCGCTGTGGAGCTTCTCTGTCGCCGCCGCCGGAGGGCTCGCGCTGGCGCTCGCCACGAGCCTGTGGCTGCTGCTCGTCGGGGCGCTTTGCATCGCGGCGGCCTGGCTGTACACCGACGGGCCCCGTCCGTACGGTTACGCCGGGCTCGGCGAGCTCTTCGTGTTCGTCTTCTTCGGGCTCGTCGCCGTCGCCGGCACCGCCTATGTGAGCCTGCAGCGCCTGAGCGGCCTCGAGATCGCGGCGGGGATCCCGATCGGGCTGCTCTCGGTGGCGCTCCTCGTCGTGAACAACCTGCGCGACATCACGACGGACGCCGCCGCCGGGAAGCGAACGCTCGCGGTGCGCCTCGGCGCGCAACGCACCCGCGACCTGTACACGGCCTGTGTCGCAGGCGCCTTCGCCTCCGTTCTCGGCATTGCCTTCACCCGGCCGCTGGCGGTGCTGGCCGTGGGCGCCGTGCTGGTGGCCGCCGGCCCGGTGCGCCTCGTCACACGGGGAGCCGAGGGCGCGGCACTCGTCCGGGTGCTCGCCATGACGAGCCGGCTGCTCCTTGTCTTCGGGCTGCTCCTGTCGGTCGGGCTCGTGTGGTGAGCGGGTCGCCGGCCAGCTCAGCCGACCTCGCCGCTCACGCCGGGGAGCTGCCCGTGGGCGAAGGCCACGAGGAGGCGCGAGAAGCTCTCGGGCTGCTCGAAGCAGGCCGCGTGGCCCGCCCCGGGCACGAGCACGAAGCGGCCGTGGCCGCCCGAGGCGCTCGCCAGACGCTGGCCGAGAGCGACGAACTTCTCGTCGCGCTCGCCTGCAAGGACGAGGACCGGGACCGCGAGCTCGCCGAGGCGCTCCCAGCTCGGCAGCTGGGCGCCCGTGCCGAGGGCGCGCAGGGCCGAGGCGAGCCCCGACGCGGAATTGACGAGGCGCGCGGCGCGGCCGGCCCCGGCGTCGCCGAGGTCCGAGAAGAGCGGCCCGGCGAGCCATTCGTCGAGGAACGCCGGCAGGCCTGCGTCGCCGCCTGCCTCGATTCGCCGGGCGAGCGCCTCGTCGGAGAGCCGGCGGGCGGCTCGCTCGTCGAGGTCCTCGATGCCGGCGGTCGCCGAGACGAGAAGCAGACGGCTCACGAGCTCGGGCCGATCGAGCGCCAGCTGGAGCGCCAGGCGCCCCCCCATCGAGTAGCCGACGTACATCGCCTTGCCGCAGGCCTCGCCGAGTGCCGCGGCCGCCGCCGGCAGGTCGCATGCCGCGCCGAGGGCGCTCGCCCCACCGTGTCCCGGCAGCGTCCAGGTGACGATCTCGAGGTCCTCGCCGCCTGCGGCCCGGATCGACGCGACGACCGGCTCCCACGACGAGGCCGACTGGGTGAAGCCGTGAACCAGAACGACCCGCACGGGTCGTGAGGCTACCGGGCAGCGTTGCGGCGGCGTTCTGCGCCACGCTCGCCGACGAGTGGGCGCGCGCCGGCGTCTCCCGGGCGGTCGTC
>JAKATT010000127.1:0-6633 GCA_021818615.1 Actinomycetes bacterium
TCGTCCTCGTAGTAGCCGCGCCGTGCCTCGAGGACCTCGATCCCGGTGCCTGCCCAGATGAGGCGCTCGACGGCGTCGAGGACCTCTGTCACCACTCGCTGTGACGACGCGACGGCCGCCACCTCGAGCGCCGCCCGCCGGTGAAGGTCCTGATGGCCGACCTCGGCGATGGCCACGCGATAGCGCCGGCGAGAGAGATCGAGAATCGGCCGCAGAGAGGCGCGCTTGTCCTTCAACGAGCGCGCCTCTGGCAGGTGGAGCTCGACGTACATGACCCCGACGATGGGCGCAACTGTAGGGGCGGGGCGTCAATAAGCTTCCCCCGTGCAGGCAGGTGCCCGGGCCGGGACACTGCAGGGCAGCCGGTGACGCCGTGACAGGGCGCGACCAGCAAGGACGCTACCGGCGCCACAGGACAGCGGTGGGGGGAACCACCGCAGCCGCAGTCGCGCTGGCAGCTGGGCTCGCCGCCCTGTTCGCTCTGCCGGGCCACCCGGCGACGGCACTCAGCCCGACAAAGGACGCGGCGCCCGCCACGACGACGACAACTACCACGACTGCCCCGCTGCCACCCGCCACTCTGCCCTCGCGCCAACCGAGCGAGCCAGGACGAATCATCACTCCCGGTAGGAGCTTCCCGGATCCCTTCATCCTCCCCGTCGCGGGGGGCTACGAGCTCTACGCCAGCCAGACGGGGCTCGGGGGAGCCCAGATCCAGGTTGCCTTCTCGAGGCACCTCGGGGCCTGGAGCCATGTCGGCGCGGCCCTGGCCGGGACCCCGCCGTGGGCCACCGCCGGGTTCACCTGGGCTCCCGACGTGCGCAGGATCGAGGGGCGCTTCGTCATGTACTTCGACGCCATGGCGAATCGCTGGCTCTACTTCGACGCCGCCGCCCCGACCAATTTCTCGCGCCGCGCCCAGTGCATCGGCGTCGCCACCTCGGCTGACGCCTCAGGCCCGTTTCGGGCCGCGCCGTCCCCGCTCATCTGCGACTTCGCGCACCACGGTGCGATCGACCCGCGGACCTTCGTCGGGCCGGACGGACAGGTCTGGCTGGACTGGAAGTCCGACGGCAACGCCGCGACGCCGGCGCCCTTCCCGCCTACCCGGATCTACGCAGAAGCGCTCACTCGCAACGGGCTCGCGCTCGCCGGACCCCCCCACCTCCTCCTGGCGGCCGTCGCAGGTTGGGAGTCCCACATCGTCGAGGCGCCACAGATGGTCCGGGCGGGCTCGCGTTACTACCTGTTCTACTCCGGGTCGTGGTTCAACCAACCGACCTACGGGATCGGCGTGGCCGTGTGCGCCGGGCCTGTCGGGCCGTGCCGAAACCTGTCGGCGAGGCGCCCCTTCATCGGCTCTGACAGGCAGGGGGAGGGGCCCGGGGAGGAGTCCCTGTTCGAGGAAGGGGCCGGGCGATGGTGGATCGCCTACTCGCCTTGGTACGCCGGCTATCTCGGCCGCACGTATCGGCCTATCGCGCTCGCCCGGATCCACTTCGGCCGGCACGGGCCGTTCCTGCAGTGACTGGCAAAGGGCATGGCCCACCGGCGCACTGTCAACCAGGAGGACGATCCCGCCCCCTGCGGCCCTACCTGTAGCCTCTTTCCGTCCGGCGACGACTTGGGTGCGGCGGCCGCATGCGGCCCACCAGTTCAAGAAAGGGATGACATCGACAATGGCGAACAGCGGCAGCGGCCGTCGTCCAGGAGACGCCGGCGGCGACGAGCGGGGCCAGTCGAAGATGTCCTCCGCCGAGCAGCGAGCCCGCGAGCGCCTCGAGCGCCAGCGGGCAGCCGGAGGTCGGGGCGGTGCGCGCAGCGCCACCGGCCGGCCGGGACGCCCTCAGAGCGGCGGGAGCGGGCGTTCCGGCGGGAGCGGGCGTTCCGGCGAGAGCGGGCGTTCCGGCGAGAGCGGCCGTCCCGGCGGGAGCGGGCGTTCCGCTGCCAACAGCCAGAGCGGCGACAAGGCAAACGCCCGGCAGCTCAGCCGCGGGGCCCCGCGGCCGCAGGGGCGCCCGAACCGGCGGGTGCGCGACCGGGGACGGCGGGGCGGCATGAGCCAGACGACGCGCAACGCGACGATCTTCGGCTCGGCCTTCGTGGTGCTCGCCGTCATCATCATCGTCGTCATCGCCACCCTCGGCGGCGGCAAGGCGCCGCGGGGTGCGGGCACCGGCATAACGACCCGCGTTGCGCCCGCCTCGATCGTGAGCGGCCTTGCGAACGTGACGACCGCCGAGCTCACGGAGGCTGCCTCCGGCGGTTCGCAGGTCGCCTTCACGAGCTCGAGCGGCCCTGTCTTCCCGATCAAAGCTTCACCGCTCAGCGCGAACGGCAAGCCGCTCGTGCTCTACGTCGGAGCCGAGTACTGCCCCTTCTGCGCCGCCACCCGCTGGGCGCTCGTCGTCGCCCTGGACAAGTTCGGCAGCTTCAGCGGCCTCGACGTCACGGCCTCGTCACCGGTCGACTTCGCGCCGAACACCCACACTCTCAGCTTCGTGCACGCCAAGTACCACAGCCAGTACCTCGCCTTCGAGAGCATCGAGGAGCTCGGGAACTCCTGTAGCTCCGTCTCGCGGAACCCGAACCCGCCACCGCCATACGTGTGCAACAGCCTGGCCGACTACCAGACCCTCCAGCGGCCGGACGCGGCCCAGTCGCGGCTCCTTTCCACCTACGACAGCGCCCGCTACGTCGGGCAGGCCAATGCCGGGGCGATCCCCTTCATCGACATCGGCAACCGATGGATCGAGGCAGGTGCGCCCTATGCAGGCTCGACCGGCGTGCCACCGTCCAGCCTCAGCGGCCTCTCCTGGCAACAGATCGTCGACACATTGAGCGCGCCGATCTCGGGCAGCCCCGGGCAGGCGATCCTCGGTGCTGCCAACCACTACATAGCGGCATTCTGCAATCTCATCTCGGGCAGCAAGCCTGCGATCTGCCACGCAGCCATCGTGACGGCGGTGGAGAAGACGATCCAGTGAGCCTGCGGGGCCTCGGCTGGCGGGTGAGCACTACGCTCCTCCTTTCTCTCGCCGGCCTCGGCCTGGCAGGCTTTCTCACCTGGGGCCACTACTTCGACCAGGGCGCCATCTCCAACTCGTGCAAGGGAGCCTTCGGCGCGGTGAGCGGCGGGGCGATCGACTGCGGAGCGGTCACGACGAGCTCGTGGTCGATGATCCTCGGCGTGCCGGTGGCGCTCTGGGGCGCCATCTTCTTCGTCTTCATGGTGGCGATCAACTCACCGCCGGCGTGGCGCTCACCCTCCATCTGGGTGGCTCGGCTGCGCCTCGCAGCCAGCGCCACCGGCATCGCCTTCGTCGTGTACCTGGTCGCGGTCGAGCTGCTCGCGGTGCGCAAGATCTGCATCTACTGCACAGGCGTGCACCTCATCATGTTCGCGCTCTTCATCGTCGTGACGACCGGGTGGGCGGACACCGGCTGGTCCCGCTTCGTGGCGGCGTACGACGCCGGCCAGCCGGAGGACGAGGAGGAGGACGGGCTCGAGGACGAGGAGGACTACACTGCAGTTCCGGTCGTCAGCCGGAAGGTGCCGCGGGCGCCGAGGAGCGAGCGCAAGCGGATGGGTGCCGGCCGCTGAGGCAGCTCAAGTCGCCGGGCTCGGCCGTTTCCTCACCGTTTCGAGCCTGCCGGGAGTGCAACAAAGCGCGCGCCCGCAGCGTCTAACGTCACATCTTCGTTTCCGGGCCGAAGGGAAGCCTACGAGCGCGATGCGGAAGAGTGCGGCGAGCCGGCTCGGGGCGGTTGGGGCTGGTGTCGTCCTTGCAGCGACGTTGGCAGCGTGCGGCTCGAGCGCGCATGCCGGCCCGAACAGCACCTCGGAGCGGACCGGTAGCACCTCCACAGGCTCCGATTCGACGACGTCGTCGCTGCCGACGAGCTCCACGAGCTCCACGAGCTCGACGAGCTCCACGACCACTTCGACCACGGTGCGGCTGAGCGGCCACGTGACGGTGCTCGAGATCGGCGACTCGCTCGGCGAGGACCTCGGCTTCGGGCTGGCCTACGAGCTCGCCAACGACCACAACGTGCATCTCCTCGCTGATGCCGTCGGCGACACGGGCCTTGTCCGCTCGGACTACTACGACTGGCCGGCCCATCTCCGAAGCGAGCTCGCCGCCTCCCATCCCCAGATCGTCGTCGTGTTCCTGGGCGCCAACGACTCCCAAGGCTTCTCGACGAGCTCCGGCGTCGAGGCCTTCGGGACGCCCGCCTGGATGACGACCTACGGCCAGCGAGTCGCTCAGATCATGTCCGAGGCGACCTCGGCGGGAGCGAGAGTCATCTGGGTTGGCATGCCGATCATGCAGGACCCAACGTTGTCGTCCAACGTCAAGCTCATGAACTCCATCTTCGAGAGGGAAGCAGCGTCCCATCCCGGCGTCGCCTACCTGCCGTCGTGGAACCTGTTCACCAACGCGGCGGGCCAGTACACCTCTACCACCACCGGACCCAACGGCCAGACCTATACCCTGCGGGACCCGGACGGCATCCACCTCGACTCCGCAGGCGGCGACCTGCTCGCAGCCGCCGTGGTTGCCAAGATGAACTCGTCATACGGCCTCCATCTCCCCGTGCTGCAGCCGCCAGGTTGAGCCAGCTCGCGCTCGGACTCGGGCTCGGGCTCGCCGTGGCCGCTCTGTCGGCAGCGGCAGCCGCCAGCCGACCGTTCACCGCCGGCTCGGAGGCGACGACTGCGATCGCCCTCGCCGCTGTCGCCGGTGGTCTGGCGCTCAGGTCCAGGCGAGGGATCGCCCCTGCACCGGTCCGCCTCCGCTCAGCGAGCGGATGGATGGTGATCCTGCTCCTTGGCGCCGGTCTCGAGCTCTGGCAGTTCGCCAGCTCACCCCGGAGCTCGCACCCAACGCTCAGCTCGCTGATCGACGCCTTGACGAGGTACAGCGCCGGCAGGGGCGTCCTTTTCGCCTGCTGGCTGCTCGCCGGAGCGTGGCTCGTGGCGAGGGGGAGGATGCGGTGACGGCTGGCCTCGTCATCGGTGCATGGGTCGTACTGCTGGCGGCGGGAGCCGCTTGCGAGATGCTCGCCCGATCGGGCGGTCGCGTCGCCCGGCTCGGGATGGTCTCGAGAGCGGTCGTCTCTCGCCGCCTCGGCACGGTTGTGCTCCTGCTCGCCTGGGCATGGCTCGGCTGGCACGTCTTTGCCCGCTGACAGGCCTCCGACCGCTGACAGGCCTCCGACCGCTCCGATCACCAGGCAGCGTCGGCCCGTGCCCTCTACGCCGCCCACGGGCGAGGACTCGCCAGCTGACAGGCTCCGCTGTAGCCTCGGGCCGTAGTTACGCCTGAGGCGTTCGGACGAAGTCACTCCGAACCACGGGGAGGCGCCGTGAGTGTCGAGGCAGGTGACAGCTACCTCGAGGTCTGGCAACCTTCGGGTGTTCGGTTGGTTCCGCTGACCGGCCGCGTGGTCACGATCGGCAAGAGCGAAGCGAACACGCTGCGGATCGAGACCGATCCGGCACTGTCGCGCGCGCACGCCGTGATCGAGCAGCTGGGACTGATCTGGTGCATCCGCGACCTCGGCAGCCGGAACGGAACGTCGGTGAACGGCAAACGAGTGACCGCCCAACAGGCGCTGCATCCCGGCGACGAGATCCGGGTCGGCCGTACCCGCCTTGTGCTCCGCGTGACCGGCGGCCGGGAGCCTGAGTCTGAGACCCGGCGCGGCGATCGCCTGCCGGAGCTGACCCGGCGCGAGCACGACGTCCTCGTAGCCCTGTGCAGACCGCTCGTGACAGGAGGCGTCTTTCGCGAGCCGGCGTCGACGAAGGAGATCGCCGCCGCCCTCACGGTCTCAGAGGCTGCGGTGAAGCAACATCTGCTGCACCTCTACGACAAATTTGGGATCTATGGCGCCTCCGAGCGGCGGCGGATCCAGCTCGCGAACGACGCCGTCGCCCGCGGTGCCGTTGCGTACGGCGACCTTGGACCTGGCGCAACCTGAGGAAAGGGTGGGCCGGAGAGGCCCGCTGTGCGACAATGGCGCGCGAGAGAGGGGCAGGAGTGCCCTGACCGTCAAGCACGAAGGGGGGCTCTTCGATGCCTGAGGTTGAGGTAGTCACGGCTGAGCAGACGTACAGCTTCTCGGAGGAGGAGCTCGTCACCCTCGGGCGGCGCACGGACAACCTGGTGGTCATCCCGGATCCGACGGTCTCCCGCGGCCATGCCGTCATCCGCTTCGAGGCCGGCCAATGGGTGCTCGAAGACCTGAGCAACGGCAGGACCTTCGGCGAGGACGGCCTTCCTGTCTCGCGCCTCGTCCTCACGCAGGAGACACGGCTCCATCTCGCATCACCCTCGGGGCCATGGATCCGCCTCATCGTGCCCCCTGCCGGGGACGATCTGACCGTCGAGGCGCGCTCGAGCGCCGTCACAGCCGCCGCCCCTGGCACCTCCGCCCCCGCCACGCCGGCGCGCATGGCCGAGTTGGAGCCGGAGCCTGCACGGCGTGCCGGCTTACTCCCTTCGGGGCTTCCGGCACGTCCAATGGGGTCGCCAGCACATCGCCTCGGCAGCGGCCCTCGACCCGGTGTCGCCGCGACGCTCGACACGGCCGAGCTGAAAAGAGCGCTCGGGATCCTCATACCCG
>JAKATT010000127.1:7424-11744 GCA_021818615.1 Actinomycetes bacterium
TTCGCGCCGGAGATCGAGGCAGAGGTAAAGGACACCTCCCTGTTCCGTGGCCAGTCGTTGATAGTCGAACGTGCGCGGCAGGAGGAAGGCCGCGCAGCCGGTCAGACGTGATCGTGCACCGGCCCTGCGACCGGTGCACGATGCCCAGCTGGCCGCGCTGCAGAGTCCTCGCGCTGCACCGCCTACGGCTTGCCTCGAAGGCGCGTCGGCTCACGGCGCAGGGCAGCCCGTTACTGAATGGGTCGGGAACCAGCAGGTGTTGAACGCGTCGTTCGGACCGCTCGGCGGCGACGGCACAGATGCCTGTCCAGTCCGGTCGGCAAGCAGGACGGCGTCTGCAGCCGAGAGCGCCGGGGCGGCGCCGTTGGCGGCGATCGTTCTGAAGTGAGTCACGCCGAAGTCTGGGAGTGCCTCGATGCCAGCAGACGAGGTCGGAGCTTCGGTGATCCACTCGACCGAACTGAACGACGATCGGTACGAGACAGTCCGGCTCCACGTCTCGGTCGCGCCGTTCGGGCTCGTCACCCGCATCGCCAGCAGGAAGTCCTGGGGCCCGGAGGTCAGCTGGGTGCCAGGGTGAAACAGGTCACGGGTGAGCTCGGCCCACAGGTGCGCCCGCCGCAGCTCAGGCCCGGCGGTCGCGAGCCACTGGCGGAGGTGCTCGATGACGGCCTTTCCTCCGAGCTTCACACCGGCGCGGCGCGCCAACGCCACCAGCTCCGAGAAGGCGTGAGAGCGCACGAGCCGCCCGATGCTCGAAGCCGCGCTGCGATAGGGCGACCCGCCCGGCGGGGCCACAGGTCCAGGCAGCTCACGGACTGATACGGCGACCTGATCACCTGGCTGGATCCGCACGCCGGAGATGGGCGACTCGGACGCCGGCAGCAACTCGTACCACGCGTAGTAGTACGTGCCGTGGGCACTCGCGCAGGAGTCGGCCCCCAGCTGGATGAGATCCGAGGTCGTCGCACCACCGATTCCCACCCAGTCGGACGCGCAGCCGTAGGCGGCTCCCCGAACAAGGGGCACCACGAAGGTGGCCGACGCCTCGCGGTAACGTTCGCCGGTCTGTGCGCTGGTCTCCATATAGCCGGACCAGTTGTTGCTAATCGAGTTCCAGGCTGCTCGCTCCTGTCGCAGAGCGACCCGCGTTGCGCTGGTCGTGTGACGGCCGGCCCCCTCGTGCACGACGACCACGGCAAGGCACAGCCCTATTGCAGCCACCGCGGCGCAGAGCTTCGTGCCGGGGCGTGGGGCCCGCCCAGCTCCGCCGACTGCCTCTCCGCCGCCGGCGCGCTCAGGGCGCACGGGCCATGGCCCTTCGTGGTTCTCATGTCCTGCCGGTGCCTGCTTGCTCATCTCGCTCCTCCACTCCTTGCTGTGTGCTCTTCGCATCCGAGGTCACCCGGACTGCCTCCTATGCACCAACTCTGAGTGGGCAGCGGCCCTGATCCCATAGCCGCGCCGGTGAAGCGAACAGACGTATCAGGCAAGCAAACCCTTGCTCGGGAGCAACCTCGTAGGCTGTCGGTGATGGATTCTGAGGAAGGTGTCGCAGCTCGGGAGGGAGCCATTGACGCCGGATTGCCCGGCGGGGCCGGAGAGGCCGCGATCTCTCCGCTCTCGGAGCTCACGCGCCCTGGCGGGACGGTCTCGGCGAGACCTCTCCACTTCTTCTGGCTGGCTGACTGCTCCGGCTCCATGTCGCGTGAGGGTCGTATCCAGGCCCTCAACAACGCGGTCGAGGAGGCCCTGCCCCACATGCGCCGCGTCGCATCCGAGAACCCGAACGTCGAGGTGCTCGTACGAGTGCTCCGTTTCGCCTCCGGTGCCGAATGGCTCCAGGCGGCTCCCACCCCGCTCCGCTCGTTCGTCTGGCCGCGCCTGGAGGCGGGTGGCGTCACCGACCTCGGTGCCGCCCTCGGCCTGCTCGCCGCCCAACTGCGCGCGGCGGCGATGCCGCAGCGGGCCCTCTCGCCTGTGATCGTCCTGCTTTCTGACGGCCGGCCCACCGATGATTTCGGAACGGGGTTGCGGCAGCTGCTCGACGAGCCGTGGGGCCGCCGGGCCGTCCGCCTGGCAGTGGCGATAGGCCGCGACGCTGACGGAGACATCCTGCGTCAGTTCATCGACGACCCGAAAGTGGCGCCGCTCGTGGCCAACTCCCCAGAGGTGCTCGCACGGCAGATCCGCTGGGCGTCGACCGTCGGGCTCGACACTGCCTCTGCACCGCGCGTCGGGATGGTGGACAGGGAGCAGGGAGTTGTTCTCAGCATGCCGTCGCCTCTCGGGCGGTCGACGCAATCCGCGCGTGAGATCGAGATCTGGTGAGCAAGCGGACGACAGGGGTCAAGGCACATGCACCCGAGTGGTGGGCCTGCGGGGCGAGCGTCCAGGGTGTCAACCATCTTCGGACCGGCTCTCCCAACGAGGATGCCGCCGCTTGGCGCACTGCCCGAGACGGCCGATGGGGAGCCGCCTGCGTGGCGGACGGTCATGGCCATGCGCTCGCCGTGCGAGCAGCAGAGGGCGCCCGGCTCGCCGTCTCTGTCGCCGTTCAGCTGGCGAGCGGGATCGGCGACGAGCTCTCGTCGGGTGACGTTGCGACCTCCCGGGTGGAAGACGAGCTGGCCGAGCTGCCGGCTCGCCTGGTCGCGGCATGGGCTCAGGCGATCGAGCGCCGGATGGAGGAGGCACCGCTCACCAAGGCGGAGCTCGATGGCCTCGGCTCCGAACGCCAGGCTCTCGACCGGCACCCCTTGGTCGCCCACGGGACCACCCTCCTGCTCGCCATCGCCGGAGGCGGACTCACCCTGGTGAGCCAAATCGGCGATGGGGAAGTCCTGTCAGTCGACGAAGCCGGCACGGTCGCAAGGCCCGTCCCGGGCGACTCCCGCCTGGTCGGCTCCAACACGACGTCGCTCGCGTCGCCGAGCGCTGTCGGCGAGTTCCGGTCGGCTCTTCTCGGAGCCGACGGCAACTCGCCTGCGCTCATCGTCCTTGCGACCGATGGCTACGTGAACTCCTTCGCCGTGGAGGCGGGCTTCCTGGCCGTTGGCCGGGACCTCCTCCTCCTTCTTCGCGAAGCGGGCCCGGAGAGCGTGGCACGATCACTGCCGGAGTGGCTCGAGACCACGAGCAGGGATGGCAGCGGTGACGATGCGTCGATGGCTCTGCTCGTCGACCGGCGCCGATCGGCGGTCCAAGGGCGATGAGCGGCGAGCTGCTGGCTCAAGGCGACATCGTGGTCACCAAGCGCGCGAGGCAGCCGTGCGAGATCTTGGAGTTCATCGGCGGAGGAGGTCAGGGGGAGGTTTACCGGGCCATGCTCGGCCGGAGCGACATCGCCGTGAAGTGGTACTTCCCGACGGCGAGCACCGAGAGCCAACGGCTGGCACTCGGCCAGCTCGTGCGGCGGCCCGCTCCCAGCACCGCGTTCCTCTGGCCGCTCGATCTGGCCGACTCCGATCGGGCGCCCGGCTTCGGCTACGTCATGGCGTTACGCCCACCAAGCCACAGGGACTTGAACGCGGTCCTGCGTCGCGAGGTCGAGCTGCCGCTCACCACTCTCGCGACGCTTGGGATGAACCTGAGCGACGCCTTCTTGCGCTTGCACAGCGAGGGACTTTGCTACCGGGACATCTCACCTCGTAACGTCTTCTTCGATCCGGAGTCGGCCGACATTCTCATCTGCGACAACGACAACGTCGGTATCGACGGCACGATCGACGGCGGAGTGCTCGGCACGCCCCGGTTCATGGCACCCGAGGTCGTCCGCCGCGAGGCGTTGCCGAGCTCTCGAACCGACCTGTGGTCGCTCGCGGTCCTGCTGTTCTCCGTGCTCTGCCTCCACCACCCTCTCGAGGGCCTGCGCGAGCTCGAGCTGCCGTCGCTGAGCGAGCTCACCGCGGCACGCGAGCTGTACGGAGACAGGCCCGTGTTCATCTTCGACCCGCGCGACGAGAGCAACCGGCCGCATCCGACGCTGCACCGCAACGCCATCGTCCTCTGGCCGTTCTATCCTCCCTTCATCCGAGAACTCTTCACCCGTTCCTTCACGGAGGGGATCTACGACCCGGTCACTGGGAGGGTCCGTGAGAGCGAGTGGCGAACAGCCATGGCCCGGCTCCGTGACTGCGTAGTCACCTGCTCGGCGTGCGGTGTGGCCGACAACTACCTCGATCCGCTCGACCCCTCCGAAGGGACCCGGTCCTGCTGGCACTGCGGAGCGCCGATCTCGGGCAGCTACCTCGAGTTCGGGTCGTCGTCGGCTGTGATGCTCCGGCGCGGGACGGCCATCTATGGCCATCACCTCTCACC
>JAKATT010000212.1 GCA_021818615.1 Actinomycetes bacterium
GCCGCCACCACGTGTCCAGGGCTGCCCTGGACCGTGCTGGCGGCCATCGGGACCGTCGAGTCCGACAACGGCCTATCCACCCTCCCCGGTGTCCACTCGGGTATCAATTTCGCCGGGCTCGCCGCCGGCCCCCTCCAGTTCGAGCCGGCCACGTTCGCTCAATACGACGAGCCGGTGCCGCCCGGCGGGGTGTCCCCGCCCGACATCTACGACCCGACCGACGCCGCGTACGCGGCCGCCCGGCTGCTCTGCGCCAACGGGGCGGAGGGCGGCGCCGACCTCCCGGCTGCCGTGTTCGCCTTCAACCACTCCGACTCCTACGTCGCCCAGGTCCTCTCCCTCGCCCAGTCCTACGGGCAGGCCCAAGCCCAGACCGTGGCCGCCGGCACGGCCGGCGGGATCGCCGTCGACTGGGCGCTCGCCCAGGTCGGCACCCCCTACATCTGGGGCGGCGAGACACCCGGGGTCGGCTTCGACTGCTCCGGCCTGGTGCAGGCCGCCTACCAGGTGGCGGGTATCACCCTGCCCCGGGTGGCCCAGGACCAGTTCGACGCGGGTCCACAACTCCCGCCCGGTACGCCGCTCGAACCGGGCGACCTCGTCTTCTTCGGAGGATCGAGCTCGACGGTCGGCCACGTCGGGATCTACGTCGGCACCGAGGGCGCTCAAACGATGATGGTCGACGCCCCCCACACCGGCGCCGACGTCCGGGTCGAGCCGTTCCCAACCACCGTCGGTGCCCAATGGGGTGGAGGGGACGTCTACGTCGGCGCCACCCGGCCAGGGCTCTGAAAGCGGTGTTGGCATCTCGAGCAACACTCATCCATCAGCGGAAACGGGACACCCATCCGTGGGACTCCCCTCCAACGCTCCTGGAGGCCCGCGCTCGGGCTGCCCCGACCGCCCGAAGGTCACGGTTGCCACGGATCGACAACGTCGACACCGGTGTGCTCGAAGTCCTTGGCGTTGCGCGCCGCCAGCCCCGCATCGTGGGTTCGACAGATGGAAGCGATCTGTGCGTCGAAACCACCGATCGGAAGGCCGAGACGAGATCTCCTGGCCAGGCCGGCGCGTGAAAGACGGGCTGGACATCGGCGACGTGGAGCTGTGGGGTGCCCATAAGCACTCGGTGGCGGATGGTGTCGGCATCGTACGGGGGAGCGGTCCTTCACCGTTGCCTCCGTGCCGTCTGGGTCGCGGGCTGGCGCTCAGCGAGCCAGGATGGCCACCAGCGCGCCGAGGCACAGGTACGGCCCGAGAGGGATGGGTAGAGACCGCTGACCACCACCGCTCCTCCGCCGGGCGCGCCCCCAGGCAACGGCGAGGGCGGCCGAGAGCCAACCGGCGAGAACGCTGGCGGCGACCTCCGGCCAGCCCAGCCAGCCGACGAACAGGCCGAGGAGCCCACCGAGGCGGACGTCGGCCATGCCGAGCTGGCCCGGGAACCCAAGAGCGAGCACCAGGTAGAAGCCGGCAACAAGGCCCATGGCGATGCCGGCGCGGCCGAGCATCCCCCAGCGGTCGCCGACAGCTGATGCGAGAGCCAGCAGGGCTGCACCCAGGGGGTAGGACGGCCAGAGCAGCGCGTTGGGGATCCGGCGGGTGCGCAGGTCGATGAGCGACGCAACGGTGCCGACCGCCCCCAGGAAGAGGAACGCCGGAAAGGCCGGGGCCCACCCGACCCGCCACACCACGACTCCCTCGACCGCGGCGCCGATGAGACCGGCGCCAAGGCACTGGCGGCGAGCGCCGAAGACGCTCGCCGCACCGACCACGGTCACGACGACAGCCGCCTCGGTCGGGGACCGCTCATCGGCATGGTGTCAGTCGCGGTGAGCGAACGGTGGAGGCGCAGCGTGGCCGGCTCGGGGTCGACGTCGATCTCCTCGAGCCGGCGTTGCAGCAGCCGGAACGTCGAGGCGACGGCCTCGGGCCGTCGCCTCCGCCCGTGGAGGGACAGGAGACGCCGGTAGGGCTCCTCGGCGTAGCGATCGAGCTCGACCGCTCGTTCGAGGACCGCTTCGGCGGCATCGGGCGCGCCCAGCTGCTCCTCGAGCTCGGCCAGGCGGAGGTGGGCGTCGAGGACCCGGCGGTGCAGGTCCTGGCGGACCGGCTCGACCCAGCGGTAGTCGGCACCTTGGACGAGATCACCCGCACAGACCTCGACGGCCCGGCGCAGCGCATCACGCGCCATGGTGTCAGTGCCTGAGCGCGCCGCGTCACGAAGCGCGGCCTGGAACTGCCAGAGGTCACAGGCGATGGCATCGGCATCGAGGCGGTAGACCTCGCCGGTCTGGATGAGCACTTTGGTCGGGGGCTCGCTCGTCGTGCCGAGGCGGGTACGCAAGTTGGCGGCCCCGGTCCAGAACTGCTTGTGGACCCGGGCGGGATCGGTGTCGGGCCACAGGGCGTCGACGGCGGCCTCGATGGTGGCGCCTTCGGGGCGCAGCAGGTACCAGGCGAGCAGCTCCTTCGCTGCGCTGCGAAGCCCGGTGGCGACCGGCTGGTCGCCGACGTGGATCTCGTAGGGGCCGAGGAGCCGGACGGTGATCGGGGTGTCGGTGGTGTCGGCCACCGGGGGGTTGTCCGGCCACGGCTCGGGCGCCGATGCCACCTCTGCCACGGCGGCCGAGACCTGGCGACCGTCTACCTGTTCGACCCAGGCCGCCCCCTCGTCCTCGCTGTCGAGGCGTCGCTCGGTCTCGGCGAGGGTGGTGAGCACGTCGAGGGCCTCGGTGCTCGCCAGACCGAACAGGCGGACACCGACCAGTCGGGTGGCGAGGTCGTCCGGGGCGGCCGAGACGACCAGACGCTCGGGGTCGAGGTCGAGGCGGACCCTCGTGGCGCCGTCCGGGTCGAGCACGATCACGCCAAGGCCGAGGCGCGCTCCCGCCGCCAGAGTCGGCTCCCAGCGGGCGGCCTTGTCGGCGGGGATCGCTTCGAGCACCGCAACGATGGTGGGGACCGGTTCCCAGGGATTGGCTTGGCGGTAGGCGACGATGTCGGCGGCCTCGTTGGCGTCGAGATGCCGGGTGCGGGCGAGCACCTCGGACTCGAAGACCCGCAGCACCGTCTCGGCGCCGGGTACGGTCCGCAGGCCCGGCACTGCGACCATCTGGCTATCGGCGCTGTTCCCGAAGGCCGGTCCGACGCCGGGAACCAGTCGGTCGAGGACGGCCTGGGTCGTGAGCACCTCGGCTGCGATCGGGCCGGCACGCACCATCAGTGCGGCGATCCAGGCTCGCACGACGTCATCGGCGTCCGGGCCGCCGAGCGTGATCCCGGCCATTTCGCTGAGCGCCATGCTCACCGGATCGCCGTCGCGTGTCCCGATCTCGATGACGTCGGGACGCTCCCGGTGCTCGACGTCGTCGTCGGCCATCGCTGGCGCCTCGGCCGCGATGGCCGGATCGATGCTGGTCTCTTGTGCCCGGACGACCGTGGTCAGATGACGGAGCGTAGGCGTCAACGGATCAGGCCCGAGGGTCCGGCCAGGCTCGGGTGGCCGGTAGCGGTAGGCATGGCGGCGCCGCAGCCGCCCGAGCGCCACAGCGGAGAGAACCCCGGTAGCGAACGAGCCGGCGACCACCGAACCCGACGGCAGCCGGACCGGCTCGCTTCCGTGACTGGCCCGGTGCCGGTCGGTGCCGGTCGCCGGGGTCGGCGTCGCCGGGATCGCGCGGATGGCCGCACCCGGCGTGGTGGTCGGAGGGAGCGTGGTCGGAGGCGGCGTGGTCGCAGGCGGCCCGGCGGTGGGACCCGTCGGTGTGGTGAGCGGCGGGAGTGGCACTGGACCGGCTGGACCGGCTGGCGGCGGCGAGGTTGCGGCTGGCAGGAGGAGGGTCCAGCCGGGGTCGATCCAGTGGGGGTCGGTGAGGGTGGCCCCACCGGGCTGGGATCGGCCTTCGTTGAGCTGGTAGATCGCTTGCCATTCCAGCGGGTCGCCGAGCTGGCGCTCGGCGATGCCCCAGAGGGTGTCACCGCGTTGGACGACGTAGGTGCTCGGCGAGCCGGCTGGCTGGGTCGCCACCGGGGCGCCCGATGGAGTCGCACCCGACGGAGTGGCGATTGCTTCGGGCGATGGCGGCCGGATCGGGAGGGGGCGGGTGGCCCGGGCGAGCACCGCGTCTTTGAACGTTGGGTCGATGGGCGCTGTGTCCTTGAGGACCAGGGCGGCGACCGGCTGGCGCACCGTGGCGGACGACGGGTTGCCGCTCAGCGATCCCGATGGGCTTCCGGGGGCGGGCCGGGGGGCGAGGGTGAGGGCTGCGACGATGACGGCGGCGACGAGGCGTCCGGTGACAGGTTGGAAGATGCCAGCGAGCGGGAGCCGGGGGGCGTGGCGTCCAGAGAGAGCGGCGGGGATCTCGACGGCGATCGAAGCGACGAGGACCGCCCAGGTGATCCACACGACAACCGCCAGGGCGTCGACGAGGGCCTGGTCGGGGATGCCCCGCTGGTTGAGGGCATGGCCGACTTGGCCGACGGAGGGGACGTGGTGTGGGAGGGGCCAGCCGATGAAGTGCCACAGCGCCCACGGGACGCCGCCGACGAGGGCGACCAGGAGCCCGAGCGCACCGAGACCCTTCACCACCCGTCCGACACGAGCCATCACGAATCCCGATCTCATGGCTTTTCTAGCCGTTTCCTTGTTCGGCGGTGGCGGTCCCGGTGCCGGTCTCGGTGAGGTGGTCGATGCCGGCCAGGTCGAGGATCTGGGTGGGCTGGGTGATGGTGACCGTCACCGTCACCTGCTCGCCGCTCACCGAAACGGTGCCGGTGCGCCCGGCGGCGGCGAGGTAGCGCTCGGCATCGGCGGTGGCCTGGGCGGGATCGAGGGTGATCTGGCCGCTGGCTCGGTAGGTGGGGATGTCGATGGCCTGGGCGCCGGAGCGAGCCGCGGCTTGGGCGTCGTCGATGGCTTGGACCTTGGCGGCCAGGGCAAGCCCGCCGTCGAGGACGAGCCCGGCCATGAGCACAAGCGCCAGCGTGAAGATGACCACGAAGGCGGTGACCATCCCCGACTCAGCGTCGTCGAGCCGGGCGCGCCGCCGTCCGAGGGCGACGATCATTGGACGCTCCGAAACGTGTCGATGACCGCGACGGCCTGCGAGCTGACGGACTCGGATGCGGGGAGGCGCAGCCCGGTAAGGTCCGAGAGGGCAACATGACACGTCACCGTGACTGCCACCGAGCCGCCGGGGGCAAACTGGGCGGTGTTCGTGCTGACCGTGAGCTGGGCACAGGTGACGTGATCTGAGCCGAGCGCGGCCGTGGCGGTCTGGGTGGCCATGGCCACAGCGGTGGCAGGGTCGCGGGCGATCGACGCTGCCCGGGCGGCTTGGGCGGCGGCCCCGTCGACCTCCAATCGGGCGCCGGAGAGGCGGCCGAGGGCGACGACGAACAGTAGGAGCAAGATGAGCAGCGGGGTCAGCAGGACCAACTCGGCGGCGACGCTACCGGTCTCGTCGCGCTGCAACCGTTCACGCCGTCGGGTGCGGGAGCCGGTCATGGGATGGTGACCACGGCCGGCTCGGTGGGCCCGGCGGCGACCGCTTTGACCGGCAGGGAGAACAGTCCGATGATGCTCTCGGCGTGGCCGGTCACCGTGACGGTGGTGGTGACGTTGGTGCGCGTGGCGGTGACGTTCGAGCCGACCAGCACCGTCGAACCCAGCTGGTCGAGCACACTTTGGGCTTCGTTCTGGCCAGCCGCAGCGGTCTCGCCTTGGAGGCGGCCGACGGCAACGCCTTGTTGGGCGACGGCGGAGGCGATGTGCTCGGCGTGCTGCCAGAGGGCGAACTGGATCACCCCCATGATCAACAGCAGCAACAACGGGGTGGCGATGACCAGCTCGGCCGCCACCGCGCCGCGCTCGTCCCGGCGCAGGGCACCGAGCCGGCGGCGTCGCAGCGACGGTGCAATCTCCGGTGACCGGCGGCCGGTCATAGGGGGTGGTCAGGGTCCCGTCGAAATGTTTCGGGTGCGGCTCCCCTGGAGTGACTACGCGACGAGTGGGAGGACGCCCTCGTCGTAGCGGAGCTCGTGGACACGTCGGCGTTCGTGGTCGAGGTGGAAGCGCCAGTAGTCGTCGAAGTCGTCGTTCGCCCGGACCGCTCGTAGTTTGAGGACCGCCTCTGCACCCTTGACGCTCCAGCGTGCGCCGGTGATGTCCATCCGGTCGGCCACGAGATAGCGACACGCCCCTTCGATCACCCCGGTGGCAATGGGCCATCCGGAGGAAAGCGCCGTCGGGTAGTCGAGGTGGGGCGCCTTGTTCTTCAAGTACCTGGCTGCCTCGTCGGCCTTCTTGCGCTTCGACTTGGCGAGTCCCTCGGCCGTCGCCCGCCTGCGGATGCCCGAGGCGACCTCACGGGCCCGCCCCTCGAGCACCGAGAACGCCCGGTCACGGACCCACTCCTCTGCGGCCGTGTCGCCTTCGGCGAAGAAGCACCACGCAGCCGCCCAGAGGTACTCGATCACGTGGACGAGGTCGACCACGATCGCCACCTCGACCCCTCGTGCCTTCGCTTCGGCACCGATGCGGCCGATCTGGTGGTTGTTGCCGTCGACGAGGGCCACCCATCTGCGCTGGTGCCCGGGGTCGCGCCGCTCCGCCTCGTCGAAGAGACGCCCCACGACCTCTGCGGCGTCCTCGACGACGCTCGCGGTCACCCACTTGTTGTTCGCCTTGGGTGCCTCCGGCGGAGGATCTTCGGCTGCCTTGGAGGCCATGACGTCGTGCGGGCTGCGGGGCACGGGGGTCACGTCGTAGACGGCACCGACCTCTGCCATGCGCTTGCGGTTGCGCTTCTCGCCCTTGGAGAGACGCGTGGTGAGCTTGTTCGTCGCCGCGGCGGCCGCCTTGGCGGTCGCTTCCCGGAGTGAGTCGGGGCGCATGACAATGCCCTTGCCGTCGGCCGAGATCACGAGGATGTCGGTCTCGTCGACCTCCGTGCGGGCTCTCGTCGCGTAGAACTCCTCGACGTCGGTGGCGCTCCTTGCCGAGAGGTTCTCCACCTGGCGCTTGCCCACGTGCTGGCCGGTCGCCCGCTCGAGCGCCGCGGCGGCCTCCTCGAAGGATCCCCGGGACGCCTCGACCGCGGCGAGACGGCGCAGCCCGTGGGAGTGGCGCTCGGTGGGCAGGTTCAACAGTGCATCGGCCGGATGAAGGTTCGGGTGGCCGCGGTGGCGGTAGGCGAGGCGTTGGACTTCGACGGTGCCGAAGATCGTCGCGAGCGGGCGGCGGTGACCGGTTTCGACCGCTCCATGCGCGACGCCGTCGGAATCGACCACGCCCTCCATGCGCACCTCGTAGACGGCCCGCAAGGAGAGGTGGTCCTGGAGCATCCTGCGCAGAAGCTCGCGGCCGCGAGCGTCGAGCTGGTCCTCGAGCTCAGCATGTGCGAGCGCCGCTGCCTCCGGCCCCTCGAGCCAGATGAACATCTCCTCTGCGCACTGGCGGGAAGCCTCGAAGTGCTCTGCCACCGTCGCCGCGCTCACGTGCGGCCGCCTCTCCGGCTGCGAAGTGCGGCGATCCCCTCTCTCGCCGCGTCCTCGAGCTCCTCCCTTGCCGATTCGTAGCGCACGAGTGCCGCCCTCACCTCCTCCACTTCCCCGGCGCTCAACGTGAGGGTCTTGGTCCGGCCGTCCTCGGTGTAGGTGAGCGCCGGGCTCTCGTGGGGCTCACCGGCCGCGCACCTACAGGCCGGCTTGCCGCAGCGGCGCCGGAAGGTCGTCAAGGTGCCATGGAGCACCAATGGTCGGGCTCGGCGTGCGATGCAAGGCATCGTAGCTCCTCTCTGTAGCTATCGCTCACTACAGATAGACAAGCCGTCCGGCCCCAGTAGGTGGTGGATGCTGGCGCGCTGCGAGCCCTTCAGGCTGCCGGGATCAGGGGAGGCCCGGCGTCACTCCAGGGGAGCCGCACCCAAATGTTTCCCGCCGCGGAGACCACCTTCGCCACGATGATCCCCACCGCGGTCAGCGCCAGCGCGGCGAGGAGCGCGGTGACGATGACGGCTTCGGTGGAGTAGCCGGCCTCGGGCTCAGCCCGCAACGCCTGCCATCGCACGGTGAGGGTTTGAATGAGGTGGCGGAGGATGGTCAGTTCGGGGAACACGGCGACTCCTTCATGTCAGTGCCTTCTTTCTGCTGGTGTTGCTGGCTATGTTGGAACACCCTTCGGTTCGTCTGCCGCGATTTCGCGACGACTCTCCGTTCGGCCTGGTGGTCAGCGACTTCGGGGCGTGTCCACGGCCCCTGCGTTTCTGACGGTTGGTCACGCTGGCTGAAGCTTTTGTGATAGGCATGACCGATGGTTGATCTGAGCGAACCGACGTTCTCGTGACGCTCGCCGCGGTCCGTTCGATCGACTCCGGCCGGCGAGGGCGTTCGGAGGCGGAGCTCGACGACTTCGAGCAGGAGCTGGTCGACCAGTACGCGCTTGCCGGTGCCGGGTCGGGCATGACCGACGACTCGATCGCAAGTGAACGCTTCGCGATCGTGGCGTTTGCCCGGTTCATGGGCCAGCGCATCTGGACGGCAACGGCCGACGACGCGGACCGGTTCTTGACCCATCAGCGCAAGACGCTCGGACTCGCGAGAAGCACCGTGAAGGGCCACGCCGGGGCGATCGGTCGCTTCTTCGACTTCCTCATCGTCCGCTATCAAGGCGACATCCTCGCCATCGACGGCCACGTCGTCGTCCAGCCGATCGACGAGTTCAACCGCCCGAGACGCGTGCACCTCACCGGCGTCGAGCGCATCCCGCCCCGCGATGAGGAGGTGGACGCCTTCTTCGAGGTGTGGGCTGCGTGGTTGCCCTCTGCCCGCAAGTACCTCCCAGCGGCGCGGGACTACATGGCAGCGTCGTTGTGGCGGCGGGCAGGGCTGCGCATAAGCGAGACCGTCATGCTCGACATCCGCGACTGGCGGCCGGACCTCGGCGAACACGGCAAGCTCCACATCCGTTTCGGCAAGGGGAGCATGGGTCGTGGGCCGAAGGTCCGTCTCGTGCCGGCGATCAATTCCGTCGACTCGTTGATGGAGTGGTGGTTCACCGACGTGCGCCATCAGTTCGGCGACGACTACCGCGATCCCGACGCGCCATTGCTGCCGAGTGAGCGGCGCAACCGGCAGACCGATGCCTGCTTTCGTGTCGGCCACGACGCGCTGCGCTCCGGGCTGGCTATCGCGGTCGGCACGTGGCTGCCCGATTGGAACGGCCGTCTCAGCCCGCACGTGCTTCGGCACTACTGCGCGTCGTCGCTCTACATGCAAGGCATGAGCCTGAAGGCCATCCAAGACCTCTTGGGCCACGAGTGGCTGTCCACCACGACGAGCTACATCCACGTGCACGACACGCACATCGAAGATGCGTGGGCGAAGGCCAACGACCGGGTCGCCGAACGGCTGACCGACGAGGCGAGGTGACGAGATGAGATGGAACCTGCGGATGGCCGCTGCCGAGCGAGGCATCTGGAAGAGCTCCGAGCTGCGACGCAAGTTCGCGGATGCCGGCCTTGAGATCAGCGCCGGGAAGATGTCGACGCTCTGGACCCAGACGCCCAACAGCCTCCGACTCGAAGAACTCGACGTCATCTGTACGGTCCTCGACTGCACCCCCTTGGACCTGCTCATCCCCGAGCCGGACAAGGTCGCAGCGCGACGACCGAAGAAGGCCGAGTCGTCGTCGCCGGGAGTCGCGCAGATCACGCCCCGTCTCGGGCGCAATCGGACCAAGCCGCCCGCGTGACCCGCGTCCGGCTCTGTGCCGGCTGCGGCGTCAACCCCATTGCCTACATCGGTCGCGAGTACTGCTACGGGTGCGTACCTCGCGTCTGGAAGCGACCGGCCAGGTGCAAGCGCTGCGGCTCGGAGAAGGACTACTTCACGAACGGGCTCTGCCGCCGCTGCCACCGCCAAGGACCGCTGCGCACGAGTTGCGTCGACTGCTTCGCGTGGCCGGTGACGCGCCACCACAAGTGGCTCTGTGAGGCATGCCGAGCTTGGCACGTGCGCTTCGGCGAGTCGACCGCCGAGTGCGGGTGCTGCCGGCGATCCCTCGTCCTCCACCGCGAGGGCTACTGCCGGCTCTGTTGGCTGCAGGCTCGCGACGTCCGCCTTCCCCACCAGAAGCGCGACGTGCTCGGCGCGAACCGCAATGGACAACAGCTGTGGTTTGCCGACATGTTCCGTCAACGGCGTTGGGCATCGTCTGCGACCGTCACCTCGACCGTCGAGGCCGCGTGGCCCGTCGGCTTCCCGCTCAGGCACCGCCAGCTCGTCCTGTTCGAGACCCCACGGGTCCTCGACCCAGCTCGTTCCTATGACGTGGCGTCGTCGCCCGTGCCCGAGCTCGCGAGAGCCCTCGATTCCATCGTCGACGAGCACGGTGAGGCGCACGGCTGGAAGAGGCACATGCGCGTCATGGCCTACCGCGCGATCCACGCGATGCTCGCCGTCCAGGACACGCCGGGGGCGCCGATCCGGGCGAGCGAGCTCGCCGTTCTCTCCCAGTTGCCGAACACCACGATCCAGCCCGTCCTCGAAGTGCTCCTCGCCGCAGGGATGCTCGAAGACGACCGGCCGGCGCCGCTCGAGGTCTGGTTCGAGCGCCGCGTCCTCGATCTCCCCGATTCGATGCGGACGGAGGTCCGAGAGTGGTTCCACGCGCTCCGCGACGGCAGCGAGGCCGCGCCGCGCACGCGGCCACGCAGCATCGGGACCGTGTATCGCCGGATCTTCACCGTCACCGCAGCGCTCGAAGCGTGGGGTGCGGCCGGCCACCAGTCGCTTCGCGAAATCACCCGCGAGGACATCGTCGACGCGCTCCCGAACGACCCCGACCAACGGCGACGAACGCTCGAGAGCCTGCGCAGCCTCTTCCGCTTCTTGAAAGGGCGGCGACTCGTCTTCGCCAACCCCACCGCCCGGATGCGCTCGCCGCGGCCCCAGGACAGCTACCCGATGCCCGTCGATCCAAAGATCCTGCGGGACGCCCTCAACAGTGCGGACCCGGCCAAAGCCGCGCTCGCCGGACTCGTCGTCTTCCACGCGCTGCGTAGCGGCGAACTGCGCGCCCTCCTGCTCAGTGACATCGTGGACGGCCGGCTCGCGCTCAACGGGCGGACGATCCTGCTCGCGGCACCCGTGCGCGAACTGCTTGCAGCCTGGCTCGACGAACGCGCCCGTCGCTTTCCGGACACGATCAACGCGCACCTGTTCGTCAGCCAATACACCGCAGTTCGCCTCGGGCCGGTGAGCGGTTCGTGGATCAGCACGACCCACGCGCTCCCCGTCCAAGCGATCCGTGAGGACCGCATCCTCCACGAGGCGCTCATCGGGGGTGACGTCCGATTGCTCGGCGATCTGTTCGGCCTCAGCGTCGGCGGCGCGGAGCGTTACACGCGCATCTTCGAAAACGACAAACGATTCAGTTCGTGAACCCAAGTGGTGAGTTACCATGTTTTCCATAGACGACCCCTTCGGTTCGTCGCTCTTGGGGCTTCGGAAGCCGGGAACTGAAGCACTACTC
>JAKATT010000159.1:0-4433 GCA_021818615.1 Actinomycetes bacterium
CGAGCAGCACGCCGACCTCGTCGCCGCTCAGCCGGCGCCAGCCGCCGACTGCGCCAGGGTCAGGCACCGCGACGGCGAGCCGGTCGCCGTCGGGGTCGTTCGCGACGACGAGGTCGGCACCGACGGCGCGGGCCTCGTCGAGGGCGAGGTCCAGCGCGCCCGGCTCCTCCGGGTTGGGGAAGGCCACGGTGGGAAAGTCAGGATCGGGCTCTGCCTGAGCTGCTACGACGAGCGGTGCGGAGTAGCCCGCTCGCTCGAGCGCCTTCACGAAGACCGCACCGGCAACGCCGTGCATCGGTGTGTACACCACCCGGAGCACCCCAGAAGCGTGCGCCGGAGGTCGGGCGAGCTCATCGGTCGCGACGGCGTCCAGGTAGGCCTCGACCAGGTGGGCACCGTGAAGGCGGACCAGTGGACCGGAGACGGCGGCGAGCGGCACGGACGACAGCGGGCCGACCTCGTCGATGAGCGCCTCGATCTCGCCATCGACAGGCGGCACGACCTGGGCGCCATCGGCGAGGTAGAGCTTGTAGCCGTTGTCGCCCGGTGGGTTGTGACTGGCTGTGATCATCACGCCGGCGGCCGCCCCGAGATGGGGCACGGCGAAGGCGAGGAGCGGCGTCGGGAGGCGGTCCTCCAGGCGGTGGACCGCGAAGCCGGCACCCGCGAGCACGGCGGTCGCCTCATCTGCGAGCTCGCTCGAGCGGTGACGGGCATCGCATCCGACGGCGACTCCTTCCCCGGCTGCGCCAGGCCGGGTCTCGGCGAGGTAGCGGGCGAGGGCGGCGGTCGTCGCCCGGACGACCGCCCGGTTCATGCGGTTCGGACCGGCGCCGATCGAGCCCCGCAACCCCGCCGTGCCGAAGTGGAGACGGTCCGAGAAGCGATCGGCGAGCTCCCGCAGAGCGCCGTCATCGCCTCCGGCCCTGTCGAGCAGGACCGAGAGCTCGTTGCTGTCCCTCGGATCGGGATCCTCAGCCATCCAGTCCCGCACGCGGGCGGAAAGGTCGCTCACAGCTGCGACACGACGTTCGCCACGAGGGCGCCGACCGAGGCGGCGGCAGCCGTCCCCGCCTTGATCACATCCTCATGGGCGACGCCCTCGTGCCCGAGGCCGGCCGCCACGTTCGTGACGAGCGAGATGCCGAGGACCTCCATGCCGAGGTGGCGCGCAGCAATGGCCTCGAGCGCTGTGGACATCCCGACGAGGTCGGCCCCGAGACCGGCGAGCATGGCGACCTCCGAGGGGGTCTCGTAATGGGGACCGCGAAGCGCGGCATAGGTGCCCTCGGCGAGCGACGGGTCCACAGTGCGGGCGACGGCCCGCAACCGTGAGCTGTAGAGGTCGGTCAGGTCGACGAAGCGTGCTGCGTAGCCATCAGGCGGAGGCAGCCCGGCAAGCGGCGAGGCCCCGGTCAGGTTCAGGTGGTCGGCGATGAGCACCGGCTGGCCGACCGCGTAGGAAGGGTTGACCCCGCCTGCGGCGTTCGTGAGCACGATCGTCCGGCAGCCGGCCTCGGCGGAAACGCGCACTGCGTGAACGACGGTCTCGACATGATGGCCCTCGTAGAGGTGCAGCCGGCCGAGGAAGACGAGGACGGCGAGGCCGGCAACCTCCGCCGAGAGCACCGTCCCCGGATGCCCGGCCACGGTCGGCGCCGGGAAGCCGCCGAGCTCGCCGGCCGCCATGGTGTGGCTCGGTCGGCCGAGCGCCTCGACCGCCGGCGCCCAACCGGAGCCGAGCACGACGGCGACGTCGTGGCGGGCCTTGCCGGTCCGCTCGGCGAGGACCTCCGCCGAGGCCCGCGCTGCCAGGTACGGGCCGTTGCTCACGCCTTCACGTACGGCTGTCCATCTGCCTTCGGGGGTCTCCCCCGGCCGACGAGGCCGGCCACGGCGACGATCGTCGCTACATAGGGCAGCATGAGAAGGATGTCTGAGGGGATCGGGGCACCGAGCGTGCCGAGCACGTTGGCGACCGCCGTCGTGAAGCCGAAGAGGAGTGCCGCCCCGACCGCGCCGAGCGGCGTCCAGCGACCGAAGATCATCGCAGCGAGGGCGATGAAACCCTGGCCCGACGACATGTCCTTTCCGAAGGAACCGACCGAGCCGATCGTGAGGTAGGCGCCGCCGATGCCGGCAACGAGGCCGCCGAGGATGACGTTGCGCCAGCGCGTGGCGAGCACGTTGATGCCGACGGTGTCGGCTGCCTCGGGATGCTCCCCGACGGCACGGACCCTGAGACCCCACCGGGTCGAGAAGAGCCCGACCTGTACCAGGGCGATCACGATGTAGGTGATGTAGAGGAAGACCGTCGAGTCGAACAGCACCGGCCCGAGGATCGGGATGTCGCCGAGAAGAGGGATCTTGATCGGGTTGAACGTCTGTGGCGAGTTGAGCCGGTTCTCGTACGGGACGAGGGCCGCGTCGTACAGGTAGCCGGTGAGCCCGGAGGCGAAGACGTTCAAGACGATGCCGAGCACGATCTGGTCGACCCGGTAGCGGATGGCGAAGGCTCCGAGCAACAGGGCGATGAGGCCACCGCAGAGCGCGCCGGTGATCAGCCCGAGCCAGAGGTTGCCGAAGGCGCTCGCCACGACCGCCGCCCCGAAGGCGCCAAGGAGGAGCTGGCCCTCGATCGCCACGTTGATCACTCCGGACCGCTCGCACAGGCAGCCGGCAAGGGCGCCGAGCATGAGCGGGATCGAGGACGACATCGTCGTCGCAAGAAGCGAGACGAAAGGAAGGGGGATCCGCCCTGCGTCCGACCAGACGAGGAAGGAGACGACGAAGCCGACGAGGCAGGTGGCGGCGATCAGCCGCCTGGGCACTCTGGCGAGGTCGAAGGTGGCATAGACGATGCCGAGCAGCACCGAGAGCGCACCGAGGCCCTCGTCGACCGGCCCCGGCGCCAGCACGAGGTTCGGCACGTTCACCTTGGCGCCCGTCAGTGTGAAGGTGAACACGGCATCGCCCTTCGAGGCCAGGTAGCCGAAGACGAGGGCGTCGATGAGTCCGAGGAACACGAGCAGGCCGGCGAGCACGTGCCGGCGCTCGACGGTGATGCTCCGGCGTGCTGTCAGGACTGCTGTCTGGATGCTCACCCGCTCCACCCCCTTGCTTCCAGCTGTCCGGCAGCCCTGGTCGAGCGGAGCCGGAAGACCTCCCGCATGAGCGGCGGCGCCGCCACGAAAAGGACGATGAGCGACTGGAGGACCGTGACGATGTCCACCGGGATCTGTGTCTGCGCCTGCATGCCGATGCCGCCCGCATGCAGCGCCCCGAAGAGGAGCGAGGCGAGAACGGTGCCACCCGGCTTGGCGCGGCCAAGCAGCGCCACCGTGATGGCGTCGAAACCGTAGGTGCCGTAGATCTGCGGGGTGAGAACGAAGTCGGTACCCTGCACGACTGCCGAGCCGGCGAGGCCGGCGAGGCCGCCCGCGATGAGCATGACGACGATCCAGGTCGACTCCGGGCTCATGCCGGCGCTGCGGGCCGCTTTGGAGTTCGACCCGACGGTCCGCAGCTGGAAGCCGATGGTCGTCCGTTCGAGCAGCCACCAGACTGCCGCCGCCGCCGCCAGCGCGACGAGGAACCCGGCGTTCACCCGGAGCACCGAGCCGAACAGATGCGGAAGCGTGGCGTTGCCGGCGACCGGCGGGCTGATGGGGTCCGGCCGACCCTTCTGCCGGAACACCGTAAGGCCCAGCAGGTAGAGGATGAGGAACTCCATCACGTAGTTCAACATGATGGTGACGATGACCTCGTGCGCCCCCGTCCGGGCCTTGAGGAAGCCGACGAACCAGCCGACGATGGCACCCCCGACGAAACCGCCGATCACGGCCACCACCACGTGGATCACGACCGGGAGGTTGACGGCGAAGCCGATCCAACCTGCGATCATCGCCCCGCCGATGAATTGGCCAGCTGCACCGATGTTGAACAGGCCCGCCCGGAATGCAAGGGCCACCGACAGGCCGGCGAGGATGAGCGGAGTGGCGTTGACGGCAGTTTCGGAGAGCGGGTTGAAGACCGCCGTCACCGAACCGCCGTGGAAGGCGGCCGCCACGGCGTGCGGGTTGATGATGGCGCTCTCGAACATGGCCGAGTAGGCGCCGCTCGCCGCGTCCCATGCCTGCACGAAGGCGTTGCCGGGATTGGAGAAGAGCTGACCCCAGGCGTGCAGCACCGGCGGGTCGGTGAAGGCGATGAGAAGCCCGCCGACGACGACTGCACTGAAGATGGCGAGGACCGTGACTACGACCGAGTTCCCCTCCAGGACGGCGTCGAGGATGGCCTTTGCGACAGGGCGGCCGTCGTCGCTGCCGCTGCCAGCGCCGGTGCCGTCGCCGCGGGTGGCACCGCCGCCCGGGGCGCTGACGTCGGCGCGCACGTCGGCTCGTATGGCCTCGCTCATGCCGGCTGCTCCTCGG
>JAKATT010000159.1:4460-11516 GCA_021818615.1 Actinomycetes bacterium
CGGCTGCCTCCTCGGGCTCCTCGGCTGCCTCCTCGGGCTGCCCGCCCCCGCCGGCCATGAGCAGACCGAGCTCCGCTGTCGGGATCGTCGGCGGCACGACGGCGACGACGCGCCCTTCGTACATGACGGCGATGCGATCCGAGAGGGCGTAGATCTCGTCGAGCTCGGTCGAGACGAAGAGCACGGCGGCTCCCCCATCGCGAGCGGCGACGACGCGACGGTGCACGAACTCGATCGATCCGACGTCAAGGCCGCGTGTCGGCTGGTTGGCGACAAGAAGTATCGTCTCCCGGCCGAGCTCGCGCCCGATGATGACCTTCTGCTGGTTGCCGCCCGACAGCGTCTTGGCGGGGGTGTCGATCGACCCAGTGCGGATGTCGAACTCGGAGATGCGCGATTCGGCTGCCTCACGGATCCGGTCGAGGTGCAAGGTGATGCCCGACGCGTACGGCTTGCGGTCGTAGACGTCGAGCACCAGGTTCTCGGCCACCGTGAAGCTCTCGACGAGCCCGTCCTCCTGGCGGTCCTCGGGCACGTAGCTGACCCCCGACTCGAGCACCTCCCGAGTCGTCAAGTGGGTGATGTCCCGGCCGGTGATCGTGATCGAACCCTTGGCGACCGGGAGCAGGCCGAGCAGAGCCTTGCAGAGCTCGGTCTGGCCGTTGCCCTGCACGCCTGCGACGCCGACGATCTCGCCGGCGCGCACGTCGAGCGATACGCCGTCCACGGCAAGCGCTCCCTGGTCGCCGAGGACCGAAAGGTCCTCGATCGAGAGAACTATCTCGCCGGGTCGCGCCGGCTCCTTGTGCACCACGAGCTCCACGTCCCGACCGACCATGAGCGAGGCGAGCTCGGCATCGCTCGCGCTGGGCGGTGGCTGGCCGACCACCCGCCCCCGCCGGAGGACGGTGATCGTGTCGGCGATCGCCTGCACCTCCTTCAGCTTGTGGCTGATGAAGACGATCGAGCGGCCCGACTGCTTGAGCTCCCTCATGATGTGGAAGAGCTCGTCGGTCTCGCCGGGGGTGAGGACGGCCGTCGGCTCGTCGAGGATGAGCACGCTCGCCTGGCGGAGGAGCGCCTTCACTATCTCGACACGCTGCTGGATGCCGACCGGCAGGTGCTCGACGTAGGCATCCGGGTCGACAGCGAGCCCGTAGCGTTTGGAGAGCTCGAGGACCTCGCGCCGGGCGCGGCGGTGGTCGAGGAGCCCGAGGTGGCGCGTCGGCTCGACGCCGAGCACGACGTTCTCGGCGACGGTGAAGACGGGCACGAGCATGAAGTGTTGATGCACCATGCCGATGCCGACGTTGATCGCATCCTTCGGGGTCTTGAAGTGGACCGGCCTGCCGTCGAGGAGGATCTCCCCCTCCTCCGGCTGCATGAGGCCGTAGAGGACGTTCATCAGCGTCGACTTGCCGGCACCGTTCTCTCCGAGGAGAGCATGGATCTCGCCGTCGGCAACCGTGAGATCGATCCGGTCGTTCGCGACGAGGCTGCCGAAACGCTTCGTGATCCCGCGCAGTTCGAGTTGCAGGGTGCCTCCCTCAGGCATCCGCGAGAGGCGGGGCGGAGACACCGCCCCGCCTCTCGCGAGTCGTTACACGGGGCTTTTCGTCGGCGTCGGGATCTTGCCGGAGATGATGCCCTGCTTCACCTGGTTGAGCTCCGACTGCAGTGCAGCCGGGACCTTGCTCTGGAAGTCGTGGAACGGCGCGAGCGTCACACCGCCGTTGGCGAGCGTGCCGATGTAGTTGCCGCCCTTGAAGGTGCCGCTGGCGGCCGCGAGGACCGCTGTCTTGACGGCGGACTGGATGCCCTTCTCGACGCTCGTGATGAAGTACTTGCAGTACTGCGGAGCGCTGATGCAGCCATCGGTGTCGACCCACTCCATGTTGACGTTCTGCCCTGAGCTGTCAGCAGTCTGGACGGCCTTGGCGGCGCCGAGGCCGACGTTGCCCGCGACCGGGAAGATGACGTCGGCGCCCTCGGAGATGAAGGTCTGGGTGAGGGTCTCGCCCTTGGTCTGGTTGGTGAAGTCACCGGTGAACGACCCGTTCTGGGTCTGCTCGTTCCACCCGAGCACCTGCACGTTCGCGTGGTGCTGCTTGTTGTAGTACTGCACGCCGTCCCAGAAGCCGTCCATGTAGATCGTGACGGTCGGGAGCTTCATGCCGCCGAAGGTCGCCACCTTGTGCGTCTTGCTCATGCCGGCGGCGAGATAGCCGCCGAGGAAGCCGTCCTGCACGGTGTCGAACACGAGGGCGTCCACGTTCTTGATCGCCGGGGAGTAGGTGTAGTCGACGATGGCGAACTTCTGGTTCGGGTTCGCCTTGGCGGCGTTCTGGGTAGCCGTGCCCATGAGGAAGCCGACGGTCACGATGATGCCGCACTTCTGGGAGATGAACTGGTTGATGTTCGGCACGTAGTCGCTCTGGGTCGTCGACTGCAGGTACTTGACCGTGACGTTCGAGTTGGCGGCGGCGGCTTCCTGCATCCCCTGCCAGGAGGAGGCGTTGAAGGACCGGTCGTCGATGCCTCCGGTGTCTGTGACCATGCAGCCGAGGAACTTCGCGCTCGGCGTGCTGGTCGCCGTGGTGCTGCTGGTGGAGGACGCCCCGCTCGTCCCCGCAGTCCCGCTCGTCCCTGAGCTCGAGGAGCTCCCGCAGGCGCTGAGCGTAAGCGCCAGCGCACCTACCACCGCGACGGACATGACCCTGTATCTCAACTTGGAACCCCCTTGTCAATCGCACAACCTGATCTTCGTGTCGCAAACAAAGCGCAACAATTGGACATACTCGCGCGCTTCCGGCGACTTTGCCGCATCACCGGCGTGCCTCAGCTCAGATGCCCACCGGGTGCCAGACAGTCTTCACCTCGACGAAGGCTCGGAGCCGTCGCAGCGACGGGACCGCCGCCCAGTCCTCTTCGAGGACGAGCACCCGTTTCAGGTTACCTGCGGCGAGACGCTCGAGATCGGGCCGGGCATCGGGCGCGGCGCCTGAGATGTCGAGCGCCCCGACGTCCATGTGGCCCGCCAGCACGGGGGCCAGCTCTCCGGTCCGCCCGGTCAGCACGTTCACGACGCCGGCGGGGACGTCCGAGGTCGCCGCGACCTCGGCGAGAGTGACAGCCGGGAGGGGACGGGCCTCGCTCGCGACGACGACCGCGGCGTTGCCGGTCACAACGACCGGGGCGAGGACGCTCACGAGGCCGAGGAGGCTCGAGACCTGCGGTGCCAGCACGGCGACGACTCCGGTCGGCTCCGGGATGGTGAAGTTGAAGTACGGGCCGGCGACCGGGTTCGAGGAGCCGACGACCTGGGCGAACTTGTCGGCCCAGCCGGCGTACCAGACGAGGCGGTCTATCGAGGCAGCCACGATGCGCCTCGAGGCGCGCGCCGTGGCGCCCTCGGCGGCGGCGACGCTCGCGGCGAACTGGGCCGCCCGGCCCTCCAGCATCTCGGCGAGGCGGTAGACGACCTGGCCACGGTTGTAGGCCGTGGACGACGCCCAGGCGGGTTGGGCGGCGCGTGCGGCGGCTACTGCGTCGCGGGCGTCCTTGCGGGAGGCGAGCGCCGCGTTGGCGAGCCTGCGGCCACCGGCCGAGGAGACGACGTAGGAGCGGCCGGACTCCGAGCGGGGAAAGGCACCGCCGATGAACAGCTTGTAGGTCTTGTGCACCTCGAGCCGCCCGCTGCGCGGCCTCTCGGCACCGGGCAAGCGCTCAGGCATCGAGGTAAGCCTCCAGTCCGTGGCGGCCGCCCTCCCGCCCGAAACCGGACTCCTGGTAGCCGCCGAAAGGGCTGGCCGGGTCGAAACGGTTGAACGTGTTCGCCCAGACGACGCCGGCCTCGAGCTGCTGGGCCATCCAGAGGATCCGGCTGCCCTTCTCGGTCCAGATGCCGGCCGAGAGGCCGTAGGGGGTGTTGTTCGCCTTGGCGACCGCCTCGGCGGGGGTACGGAACGTGAGCACCGAGAGCACCGGCCCGAAGATCTCCTCCTTGGCGATGCGGTGCGACTGGCTCACGTTCGTGAAGATCGTCGGCGGGAACCAGTAGCCCCGCGCCGGGAGCCTGCACGGGGGCGACCAGCGCCCGGCCCCCTCCTTTTCGCCGGAGTCGGCAAGGGCGCGGATCTTGTCGAGCTGGTCCTTCGAGTTGATCGCCCCGATGTCGGTGTTCTTGTCGAGCGGATCGCCGAGGCGGAGCGTGTCGAGGCGCTGGCGCAAGCGCTCCAACAGCGGTTCGGCGATCGGCTCCTGTGCGAGCAGGCGCGAGCCGGCGCAGCAGACATGGCCCTGGTTGAAGAAGATCCCGTTCACGATGCCCTCGACCGCCTGGTCGATCGGCGCGTCCTCGAAGACGATGTTCGCGCCCTTGCCGCCGAGCTCGAGCGTGAGCCGCCTGCCCGTGCCCGCGACGGCTCGCGCGATCTCCCTTCCGACCTCGGTCGAGCCGGTGAAGGCGATCTTGTCGACGCCGCGGTGGGCGACGAGGGCGGCGCCGGTGTCGCCCGCCCCGGTGAGGACGTTCACCACGCCTGGGGGAAGGTCGGCCTCCTGGCAGACACGGGCGAGGAGGAGGGCCGACAGCGGTGTCGTCTCGGCAGGTTTCAGCACGCAGGTGTTGCCGGCGGCAAGCGCCGGGGCGAGCTTCCAGGCGGCCATGAGGAGCGGGAAGTTCCACGGGATGATCTGTCCGGCCACGCCGAGCGGGCGGGGCGCCGGTCCGAGCCCGGCGTGCTCCAGCTTGTCCGCCCAGCCGGCGTGGTAGAAGAAGTGGGCGGCGGCGAGCGGGACGTCGACGTCACGGGACTCCCTGATCGGCTTGCCGTTGTCGAGCGTTTCGAGCACGGCGAACTCCCTCGCCCGCTCCTGCAGGACGCGGGCTATACGAAAAAGGAACTTCGCCCGCTCGCTCCCGCGCATCTTCCCCCATGGGCCCTCGAAGGCCGCACGAGCGGCCGCCACCGCCCGGTCGACGTCTTCCGGACCGGCCGAGGCGACGTCGGCGAGAGGCTCCTCGGTAGCCGGGTTGGTCGTCGAGAAGGACCGGCCCGACAAGGCGGGGACGAAGTCGCCGTTCACGAACAGGTCATAGGAGGGCTGAAGGGTCACGATCTCGCGCGATTCGGGCGCCGGAGCGTAGGTGAAGCTCATCTCAATCGATCGTGAAGTAGTCGTGGCCGGCGTAAACGCCGGTCAGCTGCTTGGATCGCTGCATGAGCAGGTCGTTCAACAGGCTCGAGGCGCCAATGCGAAAGGACATGGGGTTGAGCCACTGCTCGCCGGCGGTCTCGGCGACGAGCACGAGGTACCTGATGGCGTCCTTGGCGCTACGGATGCCGCCGGCCACCTTGACGCCGACCCGCCGGCCCGTCGCCACATGGAAGTCCCGGACCGCCGACAGCATCACGAGCGCCGCCGGGGCCGTCGAGGCAGGGTTGACCTTCCCGGTGGAAGTCTTGACGAAGTCGGCCCCGGCGAGCATGGCCAGCCAGGAGGCGCGCGCGACGTTGTCGAGCGTGGCGAGCTCGCCGGTCTCGAGGATGACCTTCAAGGTGGCGTCGGCGCACGCCTCCCTCACGGCGCGCACTTCCTCGTAGACCTGCCCGTATCGCCCCGAGAGGAACGCCCCCCTGTCGATCACCATGTCGATCTCGTCGGCGCCGGCGTCGAGAGCCTCCCGGGTGTCGGCGAGCTTCACGGCGAGAGACGCCCTGCCAGAGGGGAACGCGGTAGCGACCGCCGCGACCCGCACGCTGCTACCAGCCAGCTGGCGGTGGGCGATGCCGACGAGGTCCGGGTACAGGCAGACCGCAGCAACCGCCGGCACCGACTCGTCGCTCGGGTCGGGCCGGCGGGCCTTCGCGCAGAGCGCCACCACCTTGCCCGGCGTGTCGGCGCCCTCCAGAGTCGTGAGATCGATCATTGCGATGGCAAGCTCGAGCGCCCGCAGCTTGGACTCCCTCTTCACGGACCGGGTGGCGAGCGCCGCGGCGCGAGCCTCGGCTCCGACCTGGTCGACTCCCGGCAGGCCCGAGAGCAGCCGGCGCAGCGCCACGTCCGAGCCGGCGAGCTCACCGCCGAGCGAGCGGCCCGCCAGGGCGGCGTTCACGCTCGACGCGAGCGAGGCGCCCGCTGCGGTCTTCTCCACGGACCTGACGGTAGCCCGCCTCACGGGATGCCTGCGGCCGCTCTCGCCTTGGCAAAGCCGGGCTTGATCACGTCGTTGATCAGCCTGAGCCGCTCGTCGAAGTGGGCGAAGGCGCTCTTCATGGCGTTGAGCGTCAGCCACTCGAGGTCCCTCAGCCCGTAGCCGAACGTCACGGCGACGTCATGCAGCTCCGAGGAGAGGCTGACGCCGCTCATGAGACGGTTGTCCGTGTTGACGCTCACGCGGAAAAAAAGCGAGCGGAGGAGCCCGAGCGGGTGCTCGGCGAGCGAAGCTGCCGCCCCGGTCTGCACGTTCGAGGTGGGGCACAGCTCGAGCGGCACCCGGCGGTCGCGCACGTAGCTCGCCAGCCTGCCGAGCTCGACCGAGCCGTCTTCTCGCGCCACGATGTCGTCGACTATGCGGACCCCGTGGCCGAGGCGGTCCGCCCCGCA
Source organism: Actinomycetes bacterium (assembly GCA_021818615.1). Classification (GTDB taxonomy): domain Bacteria; phylum Actinomycetota; class Acidimicrobiia; order Acidimicrobiales; family Bog-793; genus JAKATT01. Next base: position 11,070 of record JAKATT010000159.1, read on the forward strand.
GATCTGGAGTGCCTCCCATATCGAGGGAAGGCCGAAACCCTCCCCTGCGTGGATCGTGATGTGGAAGTTCTCCCTCTGCACGTACTGGAAGGCCGCCAGGTGCTCGGTCGGCGGGCTTCCCTTCTCGGCGCCGGCGATGTCGAAGCCGACCACGCCGGCGTCGCGGTAGCGCACCGCAAGCTCGGCGATGTCGAGGGACCTCGCAGCGGTGCGCATCGCCGTCAAGAGGGCGTAGACCCGGATCCGGCCGTCCCGGCTCCCGAGACGGAAACCCTCGAGAACGGCCTCGACCACATCGGCCTCGCTCAGGGCGCCACGGGTGTGAAGCTCGGGGGCGAAACGCACCTCGGCATAGACGACACCGTCGTCGGCCAGGTCCTCGGCGCACTCGGCGGCCACCCGGACGATCGCCTCGCGGGTCTGCATGACGGCGACGGTGTGAGCAAA
>JAKATT010000221.1 GCA_021818615.1 Actinomycetes bacterium
CCGGGCGGGGCGGAGCATGCCGGACGCGATAGCGGAGATAGCTCGCTGCGCAGGGTCCCAGTTCGACCCGGAGCTCGCCGCCCTCGTGCCGGGCGTCGTGGGAGAGGAGGCGGCGTGCAACCGAGCAGCCTCGCCTGCGGCTCTCTCCGAGCACCGGACGACCCTCGCTGAGCTGCACAGCGAGGCCCAGACGGCTCGCTGGCGCCTTTTCACGAGGATCGCCAAGGAGATCGACTCCCTGCTCGACCTGCCCCGCATCGGTGAGCGCATCGTCTCGATCCTCTACGAGGACCTCCCGGTCTCGGGTGTCGCGCTCAACGTGCTCGAGCCCGACGGCGGGTCGATGAGGCTGATCGCCTGGCAGGGCGATCCTGTGCGTCGACCTACGAGCAGCGTGCTCGAGAGGGGCGTCGGGCTGCCCTGGGCGGCCTTGGAGTCTGGTGAGACGCTCATGGTCGCCGACATCACGACCCACCCGCGCTACGCCGGCATGCTCGGGAGCGAGCCGGCGGTGGGCGTCTACCTGCCTCTTGTCACAGGCGACAAGACCATCGGGACGCTCAACTTTCTCCGACCCTTCCCGCAGAGCTTCGATGAGCAGGACCTCGCCTATCTGGAGGCCGTCGCGACCCCGGTCGCCGAGCTCCTCCTCATCGCGCAGCTCCATGCCGAGATCGAGCAGGCCGCGATGACAGACCCGCTCACCAAGACCGGCAGCCGGCGCTACGGGCTGGAGCGCCTCGCAGCCTCGTGCGCCGGGACCGCCCGAACCGGCAGGGGCTTTGCTGTGCTCCTTCTCGACCTGGACGACTTCAAGGACATCAACGACCGCTACGGCCACCAGGCAGGCGACGCGGTCCTGAGCGAGGCCGCCAGGCGCCTCGCCCAGCGCCTTCGGGCAGAGGACGTGCTCGCCCGCTACGGGGGAGACGAGTTCCTGGTGGTGGCGAGCGATGCCACGACGTCAGAGGTGGCTACCCTGATGGAGCGAGTGCCGACAGGGAACCCCAAGGACTGCCTTCTCTTCGAGGGGCGCAGGGTTCCCGTGCCCGGATGGTCCGCGGGCGTGGCCGTCTGCCCGGGGGACGGGACCGAAGCGGTCGAGCTCCTGCGCGTCGCCGACCGCCGCCTCTATGCCGACAAGTACCAGAAGGCCGGTCCGCAGGGAGCTCGCAAGCGCAGAGATGCTCTCCCAGGACAGAGGTGACCGATGAGCGGCGAGGCGGCCGGCAGCCCTCCGCGGCCGGAGCCCGCCCGCCCGGCGTCTGCCGACACGATCGCGGCCCGCTGGGCGAGGACATGCTTCTCGCAGCCGAACAGGGTCGCCGCAGCCCTTGCCGCAATGGGTGCGGTCGCCATCGGGTCGGTCGTCCCAGCGCGCCATTGGTCGGGCCCCGTGCTCGTCACCCTGCTCGCCGCTGCCGGCTTCGCCACCGTGGACTCCGGGGTGCGCTTCTCGATGGGCGAGCGCCTCCCCCGCTGGAGCTTGCAGGTCGACGTCGCCCTCGCCAACCTCTGCGTGAGCGTGGTGGCCGCTGCAGCCGCGACCGAGCACATCGACCTTGCCAACCTGTACCTCCTCGTGGTCTTCTACGCGTTCCTCTACCTGCCGACGCGCGCCGCGCTCGGCCATCTCGCGGGGGCCGGGGCCGCCTACGCGGTCGTGCTCAGCCTCGGTCCGCGGCCAGGCGAGCCGCCGGTCGTCGCCTGGCTGGCAGTCTTCGGCACTGCCATGGTCCTCGGCGCCGTCGTGGTCGGCCTCGTGAGCGTGCTGCGCGAGACCGCGAGGAAGGACCCGCTGACCGGTCTTGCCAATCGGCGCCAGTGGGACGAGCGACTCGAGGAGGAGATCAGGCACTCGCTGCGCAGCGGTGAACCGCTCTCGGTCATGCTCATCGACCTCGACGACTTCAAGACTGTGAACGACACCAACGGTCACGACTTCGGCGACCGCCTCCTTCGACAGGCCGCGGGCTCGTGGGAGCTGGCGACCCGTGGCAGCAGGGACTTCCTCGCCCGCCTCGGAGGTGACGAGTTCGGCCTGCTCGCGCCCGGGTCGGACGAGATCGGCATCCACAGCATCGCCAGACGGCTCGCCGACGCCTCGCCCGCCGGCGTCTCGACCTCTATCGGCACCGCCACCTGGGACAGGATCGAGAGCGCCTCCGATCTGCTGCGACGAGCCGACAACGCCATGTACCAGAGCAAGCGGCGCCACCGCCGCGCCCGCGCGCTCCATCCCGCTTGACTCCACCTCGACGCCTCTCAGGACCAAGTGCGACCGCACGCTGGCGGGACCGGTCTCCGGCAGGAAGCTCAGGCGTGAAGCGGCCGGCTCAAAAGATGGGGATGATATCTTCTGGCCTGATATCTCCCACCTCGTCTCCCGCAATTCCTATCTCCGGTATAGCTGGAAACGGGATGTCATACCGATCCAATACGCCCTTCACGTTCAGCATCGCCCTTTGCCAATTATCGCGTTTCTCATCGTAGGAAGCCACTCCGAAGCCGGCGCTTCTGGCGACTTCCTCGATCTCGTGCTGGGTCGCGATGAAGTCATCCGGAAGGTCCCAGAATTCTTCTGGTGGCTCGAAGAGCACCCCCGAGAGGAAGACGTATCCCGCACGTATCTGTTTGGTGACGAGGCTGCGCTCTTCGGGCGAGAGCTTCGGGTAGTCGCGTTCCATGAGGGTGAGACAGATTGCCATGTGTCGACCTTCGTCACGTCCGATATGGCGAAACGCCTCTTGGAAGACGGGTTCTTCGCAGTGGTTTGCCATGTGGTGGAAGAGCGTGGCAGCAGCTGTCTCACCCATCAGGAACGCGCTGAACACCACCGCGAGGCTGTAACGGGGCAGGGCGCTGCTGTACCCGTTCCAGTAACGCCCTCCGTTGTGGTACAGCCAGGCTGCATTGCGTTTGGCACGCCGGCCGAGGTCTGTTGCCGGCTCGCGATCGAGCGGACCGCCGGGGGTCAGCCGTTGGATCGCCATGCCGCAGAATTGCTCATGGTTCTGCTCGTCTCGCTCGATCGAGAAGAAGGCCCGCCGCACAGCGTCCTCTTCGTGCAGCTCGTAGGTCCTGGTCAGCGCCCGCGCGAACACCGGGGGAGCAGAGGCGTCGAAGACGGAGAGAAGCGTGAACCAGTACGCCATGGCTTCTCTTTGCTCGATGCTGTAGGCCTCAGCATTGAAAGTCGACCACGCAAGCGCCTCGGGATCCCAGTACTCGCGTCTTGAGGACTTCCAGATGTCCTCGAGCTTGGCCACTTGGGCCGACTCGGCTCGCCAGCTCAACGGGAAGATGTTGGGCTGAGGAACGTCAGGTGGCAGGTCGGCGGTGCTCGCAAGGTGCTCCTCGGCCATCGCTAGGTCCTCCCTCTCGGCGCTGGTACCGTCCCGATCGGTCAGCCAGCGCGGCCGAGGCCCGTCACGACCCTCTGCTACCAACTGAACGTTCGTTCTGTTATCTTGTGCAATGTAACAGCCGAGGAGGCCCATGGCAACCGTCATCCGCTTGCAGCCGTCGGGCAAGGAGGTCCCCTGCAGCGAGACGCAGACGGTGCTCGAGGCGCTCGAGCACGCCGGATACGCGTTGCCGAACAACTGTCGGGCGGGCGCCTGCGGCGAGTGCAAGTGCCGCGTGCTCTCGGGCACCTTCGAGCAGGGTTTCGTCATGGACATGGCCCTCTCGGGGGAGGACCGGGCGGCGGGCTTCGGCCTCATGTGCATGGCAAAGGCCACCTCGTCCGTGCTCGAGCTCGACTACGGCACGGCGGATGCCCAGCCAAAGCTGTACCCGCCCCGCGAAGGCGTCCCCTTCGTCATCATCGACAAGCTGATGCGCGCTCTAGGGGTGGTCGAGCTGCGTCTCCGGCCGCTGGCGGATCGCCTGCGCTACTGGCCTGGCCAGTACATCATGCTCGGTGGGCAGGGCGAGGCGCCCCCTCCCAGGCCCTACTCGATGGCCAATGCACCGCGGCCCGACGGCGAGATCACCCTGCTCGTCGCGCGGCACGAGGGTGGGCAGACGAGCAAGTGGATCCACGACGTCCTCGCCGAAGGCGACGAGGTCTTCGTCTCGGGCCCCTACGGCACGTTCATCGGTGACGTCTCTCTCGATGCGCCGGTGCTGTGCCTCGCCGGCGGGACGGGTCTCGCACCCATCCTGGCGCTGGCCGACGCCGCTCTGAGAAGGGGCTTCGCCCCCCCGGTGACCCTTGTCTACTCGGCGCGCACCGAGGCAGAGGTGTACGGACGCGGCCTGCTCACCTACTGGGAGCGCCGCTACCCGAACCTCACGATCAAGACGACCCTGACCCGCCAGCGCACCGACGGCTACAGCGGCCGGATCCCGCAGCTCCTGGAACGTCTCTACCCGGATCTCGCCGGCCACCGGGTGTTCATCGCCGGCTCGCCCCAATTCGTCGCGGACTGCGCCGCGGCCGCGCTGCGCTGCGGGGCCGAGGCGAGGCACATCTTCACCGAGAGCTACTTCCCTCGCGCAGCGCCCGCTCTCCCCGAGCCGAGCAGGCTGCTCTCGCCCAGCCCGCTCGGCTGAGCGATGCAGCCAGGCACCTGGGCGGAGCCCATCGGTTGGCCTCGAGGTGTCCGCAGCCCCTCAAAGGCGAGCCTCGTCACCGCGTCTACGACCTCGCTCCGCTCGAGATGGTCACTCGGCCGGTACCAGTCGGCGAGGGAGTTCACCATGCCGAAGAGCAGACGAGCGGTCAGACCAGGATCGACGTCGGGCCGGATATCGCCGTCAGCCTCGGCCTGCTTCACCAGTTCTGCCACGATCGTGTCAAAGGAGCGGCGGCGTTCGAGCGCGTAGTGCTCGAGCGCAGTGTTGCCCCGCACACGAAGAAGCAGCGTCACATAGGGCAGCCTGTCGATCAGTACCTCAACACCGCCTCGAACGAGGGCCTCCAACCGCTCTATTGCTGGTTGGTCCGTCGCGCCTATATCCGCGACAAGGGTGAAGAGGCCCTCCAGAGCCCGGTCGAGGGCCATGCGGAGCAGCTGCTCCTTGCTCTCCACGTGGTGGTAGATGGCCGACTTCGTGATACCCAGCCGACGCGAAAGATCCTCCATGCTCGTCCCGTCGTAACCCTGCTCGTTGAAGACCGCGATGGCGACCTCCAACAGGGACTCGACATCGTAGGGACGGCGCCTTGCAGCGGCGCCTCGGGCATCGGGGCTTGCGGGCTTCGCTCTGGGACGCGCCCTCATCCGGAGAGCACCTACCCACCGACGAACTGCGGCGCCTCTTTCCTCAAGAAGGCATCCACCGCAGAGAGATGATCCGCCGTCAGACCGAGCCGCGCCTGCGCACTCGCCTCGGCTTCGAGCACCGACACGAGCGGTTGCGCGACGCCTTGCGCCAAGGCCCTCTTGGCCTCTGCGTAGGCCAGAGTGGGGCCAGCCGCCAGCCGGCGCGCGAGCCTGATGGTGACATCTTGGAGCTCCTCGTCGGGCACGAGCTGGTTGGCGATGCCCCACTCGGCGGCCTGAGCAGCGGTAAAGGCCTCGCCCAGCAGCACGAGCTCGCTGGCGCGTGACGACCCCACCGCGCGAGCGAGCGTCGCGGAAAGCCCGGAGTCGCAAGTCAACCCGATAGCCGTGAACGCGGTGGCGAACTTGGCGCCCGAGCCGACGATGCGAAGATCGCAGGCGAGCGCGAAGCCCAAGCCTGCTCCGACGCACAGCCCGTTCACTGCGGCGAGGACCGGCTTCGGCATGGTTGCGAGCGATCGCACGATCGGGTTGTAGTGCTTCTCGATCGTCGCGAACGCCGCGTGGCGGTCAAGGCGCAGGCCTTCGGCATGCTCGCCCAGATCCTGACCCACGCAGAACGATCGACCCGCACCGGTCAAGATGACGGCGCGCACGCCCCGATCGCCGGCCACCTCTTCGAGCCGGTCGCGCAGCTGCTCTTTTGTCTGCCAAGAGAGGGAGTTGCCCTTCGCCGGGTTGTTGAGCACGACGGTTGCCACCGCCCCGTCATGAGATACCTGCACCTCATCTCCGGCTTTGCCAGCGTCCACGGCCTCAGAGTATCATAACCGTCAGAACGTTCGGTCGGCAAGTGTCGGTCGGTCGGCGCGGAGGTAAGTAGACAATGACGGCGAAGGCGATAGCCCCCTTGTGCAGCTATGTAGCCGGGCAATGGCGGGAGCCGTCTGGAAGTGGCAGCCCCCTTTACGACGCGGTGACCGGCGAAGAGGTCGCACGCGTATCCACCGCCGGCATAGACATGGCGGCTGCTCTTGACTACGGGCGGCATGTCGGTGTGCCTGCACTGCACAGGTTCACGTTCCATCAACGCGCCGAGCTCCTGAAGAGCCTGGGTTCCTACCTGCGAGAGCACCGGGACGTGCTGTATGCGATCTCGGCTCGCACTGGAGCAACCCTTTCTGACTCGCGCTTCGACGTCGACGGGGGTATCGGGGTACTGCTGGCCTACGCCAGCAGGGGGAAGCGTGAGCTTCCCAACGACAACGTCTACATCGAGGGCCCCCCTGAGGCGCTGGCCAAAGGCGGCACATTCCTCGGCCAGCATCTCTGTACGCCCCTTCAGGGTGTCGCCATCCAGATCAACGCGTTCAACTTCCCCGTATGGGGTCCTCTCGAGAAGTTCGCTCCCGCCTTCCTCGCCGGGATGCCAAGCCTGATCAAGCCGGCCAGCCAGACCGCATACGTGACCGAGAGGCTGGTGCGGCTCCTCATCGAGTCCGGCCTCCTCCCAGAAGGTGCCGTCCAGCTCACGTCGGGGGGCATCGGCGACCTCCTCGACCACGTGAGCCCACAGGACCTCGTGTCCTTCACCGGCTCGGCGGCGACGGCGAACGAGTTGCGCGTGCATCCGGCCCTGGTCGACAACGCCGTGCGCTTCAATGCCGAGACCGACTCGCTCAACCTGTCGATCCTCGGTCCCGATGTCGAGCCGGAGTCGAGCGAGCTCGACCTCTACGTCGACCAGCTCGTCACCGAGATGACGCTGAAGGCGGGCCAGCGCTGCACTGCGATCAGGCGCGCCTTTGTCCCGGCCGCGCTCCGCGACGCCGTCGCAGCGGCAGTGTCCGACCGCTTGGCACACGTCAAGGTCGGCAACCCTGCCAGCCCCGGCGTTCAGATGGGCCCCCTCGCCAGCCTTCGCCAGCGCGAAGAGGTCCGGCACGCCGTGGCACGCCTCTCACAGGCTGCCGATATTGCATTCGGCGACCCACAGCACCTCGAGGTGGTCGACGCAGACCCGGAACGGGGTGCTTTCCTCTCACCCATTCTCTTGTGCGCCGCCGACCCCGGCAGGAGCGAGCTCCACGAGATCGAGGCATTCGGTCCCGTGAGCACACTCGTGCCTTACACGTCTGTCGCGCAAGTTGTGGAGCTGGCAGCGAGAGGGAACGGAAGCCTGGTCGGGTCGCTCGTCACGGCTGATCCCGAGATCGCCCGCGAGATCGTCTTGAAGCTTGCCCCATGGCACGGCCGGCTCCTCGTCCTCGATGCAGACGACGCCAAGGAGTCGACCGGGCACGGCTCTCCCCTGCCCTCTCTCGTGCACGGCGGTCCAGGACGCGCAGGTGGCGGAGAGGAGCTGGGCGGTATGCGCAGCGTCCTGCACCACATGCAGCGGACGGCTCTACAGGCCAGCCCTCGAGCACTCAGCAAGATCAGCCACCGCTTCGTACCCGGCGCGCCGCGTGACGAAGGCGTGCACCCGTTCCGCAAGTCGCTCGCCGAGCTCCGGATCGGCGACTCGGTGGTTGCCGGTCCGCGAACTGTGACCTCGGAGGACATTGCGCGCTTCGCCGAGCTGACAGGTGACACCTTCTACGCGCACACCGACGAGGCGGCAGCCAAGGCCAACCCCCTCTTTGGCGGGATCGTCGCCCATGGCTACCTGGTCGTCTCGCTTGCCGCCGGGCTGTTCGTCTCGCCAGAGCCTGGGCCCGTCCTGGCGAACCTCGGCCTGGACGGCCTGCGATTCCTCGCCCCTGTGCGCCCCGGCGACGAGCTCAGCGTCACCCTCACCGCCAAGCAGATCACCCCTCGGGAGGATGCAGACTACGGCGAGGTGCGCTGGGACACCACGGTGACCAACCAAGACGGTCAAGCCGTCGCCACCTACGACGTGCTGACGCTCGTGAGCAAGGAGCAGAGATCCTGAGCCTCGCCGTGACTGGAGCACGGGGCCACCGCCGAGCTGGGGCCGCCGCCGAGCCGAAGATGAGAGCACTCTCACCGGCCTCTCATCAAAGCCTCACCTTCCTCCGGCACACTGAAGCTCCGATCAGCTCCGCTCACTACAAGGGTATGGTCCGTCGTGCAGCAGAATGGGCACATGAGAACTTCCGCGGTCCTCGCCGCGCTTGTCAGTGCCGGTCTGCTCGCAGTGGCCGGAGCGGTCTATCTCGCCCCGGCACCCGTGTCGATCCCGCAGGCGACGGACCTGACCGCCTCGCTCCCCACCCCTGCGCGCACCCGGCCGGCGACGCTCGGGCACTTGGACGGCGCTCACGGCTCCGAGCCGGCTGAAGTCGAGATCGTCGAGCCGGTCCTGCCCGTGCTCAAGTTGGCGAGAACCGTACCCGACACTGCGGCGACGACGACCGAGCCGGCTTCGCGACAGGTGACGACGGCGACGGGGACGGCCCCGGGCGAGTCGACAGGCGATGCCGGCACGAGACGTCCGGCGCCGAGCGATGGCCCCTCGGGCGGAGACCACAGCTCCGGCAAGGACGGATGACCAGGTGACCTCGCCGGCTCGGCCGGCGCCTGCCGTTGACGAGCCCGCCGGCCGAGTCGATCCGGGCGAAGACGACCACACGGTCGAGCCGTGGTGGCCGGGCGATGGACGGCCACCCTCGCAGGAGGCCGAGCTGCCACGGCGCCGGTGGCTCGCCCGCTGGAGGCCCGGGACTACCAGTCGCCTGCTGATCGTGCACGGCCTCGTGCTCTCGGCGGTCCTCGGCGTGATCCTCTGGCAGGTCGTGCGCGACTTCACCGTCCACTACCAGAACACGACAGTCACCGACTTGAGCGAGGAGGTTCCCGAGTACATCCACGCCTTCAGCCTGCGGCCCGCCGGCACCGGCCTCGAGGCCTTCTCTCGCTCCTACCTTCAGACCCACCTCTTGCCGAGCGGGCATGTCGTGCTCATCGCCCTGAGCGGCCAGCAGGTGCTCGGGACTCCGGGCGGCAACGCCCTCGCCCGATCACCCACGGTCGCCACCGCTCTCGCACACCCGCCGGCACGCTCGCAGCTGGAGACGCTTCCGATCGCCTCGACAAGCGACATGGTGCTCTTGAGCCCCATCCGGCTCGGCGGTCGCACGGTCGGCACCTTCGTCGCCGCCGCCAGCCTCTCGCACCTGGTGTCGGCTCGCGGCCAGGTCGTGGACCTCGCCGGGATCGAGGCGGGCATCGCCTTGGTGGTTGCCCTCGCGAGCGCCTACTTCCTCCTGCGCCGCGTCCTCGGCACCGTCGGGGCGGTGACCCAGGCCGCCATCGATGCGAGCGAGGGCGACCTTGATCGCCGCCTCGCCGACGACGGCACCGACGACGAGGTCGGCCGGCTGACCCGCACCTTCAACGACATGCTGGACCGCATATCGACCACCGTCGGCGCCCAGCGCCAGCTCCTCTCCGACGTCTCCCACCAGCTGAGGACGCCCCTCACCGTGGCGCGCGGCCACCTCGAGATCCTCCGGCGCGAAGGCACCTACGACCCTGTCGAGGTGGCCGAGACGGCCGCGGTCGTCGCCGACGAGCTGGCCCACATGTCGACCCTCGTCGACCGCATGCTGCTGCTCGGCCGCCTGCTCGAGCCCGACTCCGTCGAGCTGGCCCCGATCGACCTGCGAGCCTTCCTCGCCGACCTGTTCGAGGCTGTCCGGGCAATCGACGACAGGCGCTGGTCGCTCGCTCCGGTTCCCGACGTGGTCGTGATCGCCGACGAGCTCAAGTTGCGAGGCGCCCTGCTCAACCTCGTCGACAACGCCGTGAAGGCGACCGCGCCCGGCGACGCGATAGAGCTGCAGGCAAGCTGCGCAGACGAGGTCGTGCTCGCGGTCGTCGACGCCGGCCGGGGGATCGCCCCCGAGCTGCTCGACGCCGTGTTCGAACGCTTCGCCCGCCCAGGCGCGACGACCGAGCGGGGCAGCGGTCTCGGGCTCGCCATCGTAAAGGCGGTGGCCGAGGGCCACGGCGGCCGGGTCGAGGTGGAGAGCGTGCTCGGCAGCGGGACGACTATGCGCATCGTGCTCCCGCACGCCTCGCGGCGCTCGCAGTGGCTGCACGAGATGGGGCCCCGACAGTGATCCTCGTCGTCGAGGACGACGAGCGCATCGCCTCCTTCCTCGTAAAGGGGCTGAAGGCCGAGGGTTACGCGACCGTGGTGGCCAGAGACGGCGAGGAGTCGCTCCATCTCGCCCGCGAGCTGGCAGACTGCCTCGATCTCGTCCTGCTCGATCTCCGGTTGCCAGGTACCGACGGTCTCAGCGTCCTTAGGACCTGGCGAGCCCGGCACATGACCGTCCCGGTCATCATCTTGACGGCGGCCGACGCCATGGAGGAAAAGGTGCGCGGGCTCGACGCCGGGGCCAACGACTACGTGACGAAGCCTTTCTCCTTCGAGGAGCTGCTGGCTCGGGTCCGCGCCGCGCTCCGCAGCGCCGAGCAGGCGAGCTCGACCGAGCTCGTCGTCGAAGACCTTCGCCTCGACCTCCTCACCAAGGTCGCCTGGCGCGGCAGCCGGCATATCGACCTCTCGCCGCGGGAGTGGGCGCTGCTCGAGCTGTTCATGCGCAGTCCCCGCCAGGTGCTGAGCCGCACCCAGATCCTCAGCCGGGTCTGGGACTACTCCTTCGACCCGGGGAGCAACGTCGTCGACGTCTATGTCGGCTACCTGCGCAAGAAGCTGAACCAGCCCGGA
>JAKATT010000115.1:0-3178 GCA_021818615.1 Actinomycetes bacterium
GGCGAGAAGGGCGCGATCATGCGGTATCCCCGACACGGACCAGACCGGACGAGCGCCCCGCGACGAGCGGCAGCGCGAGATGACGCGCCAGTTCCGCGAGATCGCTCGCCGCCAGCTGAGCTACCACCTGCAGCGACGCCGGGACCGCCACCTCCGGCAAGGCTGGGGCGGCCCGCCCTATGTGCCTGCCGGCTATGTGCCTGCCGGCTATGTGCCTGCCGGCTATGTGCCTGCCGGCGCAGCCGCCTCCGCCGAGCCTCCGACGGACGGCTGATCGGCGGGGTGGCCGAGGGCCTCTCGCGCCGCATCGGCGTCGACGTCACGATCGTCCGGCTGGGCTTCGTGCTCGCCACGCTTGCCGGCTTCGGCCTCGGGCCCTACATGCTCGCCTCCGCGCTGCGGGCCGGCTGGCTCTCGTCGTTCATCTGGCCGGTCTTCATCGCGATCGCGAGGCTCGTCCTCATCTGGCGAAACGCACCCGGCACACGCCGCCCTCCGGCCGATCGGCGGGGTGCTCCTCGTCCTGGCGGGTGTCGCCGTGATCCTCGCCGCCACCCGCGAAGCCACTGTGAACGCGGCGAAGTGGTCCGGCGCGCCGTCGGTCTCCAACTCCGCCGAGGCCGACGACCTGCTCGTGTCGGTCTTCGTCCGCGACTGGGGGAAGGGCTTCGACCCGGCGGCGGTCCCGCCCGACCGCTGGGGACGCACCGAGTCGATCGAAGGCCGCATGGGCCGCCACGGCGGCCGGGCGGCGGTCCGCAGCGCCGCGGGCGCCGGCACCGAGGCCGTGCTCGAGCTCCCAAGGGCCTCCCACGACCGGCGCGGCCGACGACGTGGAGCCGGCGATCGAGCGCATCTGCGAGCGCGTGCCGGACGTCGTTCTCCTCGATGTCCACCTACCGAGCGGCGGCGGCCAGCAGGTGCTGCGCGCCGTCACAGAACGCGGACTGCCCGTGCGCTTCCTCGCCCTCTCGGTGTCCGACGCCCCCGAGGACGTCATCGCAGTGATCCGTGCCGGCGCCCGCGGCTACGTAACGAAGACGATCTCCGGCGCCGACCTCGTCGATGCCGTGCGACGGGTTGGCGGGGGCGACGCCGTGTTCTCGCAAAGGTTGGCGGGTGTCGTGCTGGACGCGTTCGCATCGATGCCCGAAGCGCCCGGAACCGTTCGGGTCGGCTTCGACCCGGAGCTCGACCAGCTGACGCCTCGCGAGCGCGAGGTCCTCCTCCTCATCGCCCGCGGCTGCACCTACAAGGAGCTGGCGAGCGAGCTGACGATCTCGGCGAAGACGGTCGAGAGCCACGTCTCTGCCGTGCTGCACAAGCGCCAGCTCTCGACCCGCCACCAGCTCACGCGCTGGGCCACCGAGCGCCGCCTCGTCTGAGCGCCGGGCGCCGTCGATCAGGTGGCCGGATCGCCCGAGGTAGCCTTCTCGCGCTGCTCGAGCCAGCGCTTGAGCCCTGCCGCGTTCGAGTGGAAGCCGTTCAGCGTCTCGATCTTCTCCTTCGTCCGAGCGTCGAGCTCGGGCTGATCGGCCCCGAAACGAGCCCGCAAAGCCTGCTCGATGTCCTCGTCCGACCGCCACGCCCGCTCTGCTTCCTCGGCCCATGCCCGCAGCGTCGCCTCGGCCTCCTCGAGAAGCTCCCCCGGGTCGGTCGGGACGAGCCCGTAGTGGGCGAGCGCGATGGCGGTCGGCGAGTGGGCAGTGAACTTGCGGAGCGAGTTGAGCGCCTGGTCGAGGTCGAAGTCGGCCGGCGGCGTGGCAGGCCGCAGCACCCCGCCGTCAGGCAGCCTGACACCGACGGCGTCGCCGGCGAACAGCAGGCCGGTCGAGGAGTCGAGCAGCCCGAGGTGATGTTTGGCATGGCCGGGCGAGTCGATCGCCCGCAGCGTCCGGCCATTGCCGATCTCGACCTCCTCTCCGTCGCCGAGCACCCGGATCCGCTCGGGGGCGGTCGGGCGCAGCCTGCCATAGAGCGAGTCGAGGAGCGGGCCGTACACCCGGGCGGCCGAGTCGACGAGGCGCGCCGGGTCGGAGAGGTGCCGCGCACCCTTCTCGTGGACGTAGACGGTGGCGCTCGGGAACGCCCTCGCAACGTCGCCCACCCCGCCGGCGTGGTCGAGGTGGATGTGAGTGACCGCCACCCCGGCAAGGTCGGCTGCCGCCACGCCGAGCGTCGCCAGCTCGCCAAGCAGAGTCTCGGCCGAGCTCTGGCTACCGGTCTCGACGAGCACTGGCTCGGGCCCTTCGAGAAGGTAGCCGGCAGTCATCTTCTCCCAACCGCCGAGCAGCGTGTCGATCTCGATCACGCCGTCGGCGATGCGCTCAACGCCCATTGGCCTTTCCCATCCTCGTCACTTGTGGATCTCGACGACGACCTTCACGTCGTCGGGCTCACGCTCGAGCGCATCGGCGAACTGCTCCATCGCCACGCTTCGGGTGACCAGGCGGGCGAGCCATCTCCTGTCCGCCCTGGCGAGCGCAGCTGCGGCCGCTTCGTAGTGCCAGCGGTTGGCATTCACCGAGCCGATGACCGACTCGTTCTGGAGGACCATGTCGCGATTGACCATGCCGGCGTCGATCTGCAAGCTCCGACCCGTCCCCGAGACCCCGGTGAGGCAGACGACGCCGCCGGAGGCGACATGGTCGATGGCGTCAAAGACGAGCGCACCGACACCCGTGCACTCGATGACGATGTCCGGCGACGGGCACGCCTTGCCGACCGGGCCCGTGTGGTATGTGGCGCCGAGCTGCTGGACGAGCTCGGGCTTGAGGCCCTCGCTCACCTGGTCGATGACGTGGACGTCGAGCCCCTTTTGCACCCCGATCATGGCCGCCAGCAGTCCGATAGGGCCGGCGCCTGTCACGACGGCGGTCCTCGGCTCCCACACGGCCCTGTTCCCGACGCGCTCGGTCTCCTCCCACGCCTTCGCGACGACGCTCGTCGGCTCGAGCAGAACTCCGAGCATGGCTAGAGAGGGGTCCACCTTCACAAGCGCCTCGGGCTCGGCGCGATAACGCTCCCTCATGAAGCCGTCCAGCTCCTTGATCCCGTGCTCGGTGTACCTGCCGTTGCGGCAGAAGTCCCACTCGCCCGCGGCGCAGCTGTAGCACGGCTCGGGGTCGGGTCGCCGGACGATGCCGACCACGAGATCTCCTTCGGCGAGGCCCGAGCC
>JAKATT010000115.1:3936-10912 GCA_021818615.1 Actinomycetes bacterium
CTTCCGATCGCGTCCACGGTGCCGACCACGCGGGGGTCGTCCGGCGGCAGGAACCCGACGAGCGGCACCATGAGCACGCTCGCGTCCAGCTCCCTCGAGCCGTAGTACTGGGTGAAGGTGTTGCGCTTGGCGTCGTAGCCCTTCGAGCAGACCTCCTCATGGATCTCCTGGCGGAGCGCACGCCACCGGTCGACCGGTCCGTCCATGCCGAACTCCTCGACGGTGCGGACCATCCGGTCGACTGCCACCCACGCCATGACCTTGGAGTGGGTGAAGTGCCGCCTCGGCCCGCGAACCTCCCAGATCCCGTCGTCCGGCTCCTTCCATCCGCCCTCCAGGAACTCCATGACCGCGAGCTCGAGGTCCCATGCCGGGCCGTCGGGCTCGAGGCCCATGCGACGGGCCTCGTAGAGCGCGCCGAGCACCTCGCCGTAGACGTCTAGCTGGTACTGGTCGGCGGCAGCGTTCCCCACCCTTACCGGGGAGGCGCCCTCGTAGCCGGCCAGCCACGGGATCTCGCGTTCGAGGAGGGTCCGCTCCCCGGCCGGGCCGTACATGATCTGAAGCTTGGACGGTTCCCCGGCAGCTGCCCGCAACAACCAGTCGCGCCAGGCGGCTGCCTCGTCCCTGTAGCCGGCGACCATGAGCGAGGAGAGCGTGAGGGTGGCGTCGCGCAGCCACGAGTAGCGGTAGTCCCAGTTGCGCGACCCGCCGAGCGTCTCGGGCAAAGACGTCGTCGGTGCCGCGACGATGCCGCCGGTCGGCTGGTACGTGAGCGCCTTCAAGGTTATGAGGGAGCGTTTGACGGCCGCCTCCCAACGGCCGAGGTCGAGGTCGAGGCCGTCCATGTCCGACCAGGCCTCCCACCACTGGGCGGTGTGGTCGATCGCGAAGGAACCGTCGATCGGGCGGGGGACGTCCTCGTTCGACCGGAACCATGACAGCACGAAAGGTGCCCGCTGCCCCTCGCGCATGGTGAAGTCGGCGACGGTCGTCATGTCCTTGCCGTGGGTGTGCACCGGCGTCCAGAGCGCCAGGCCGTCCGGGCCGGCGATGGCGGAGTGCACCCCGTCAACCCTGCGCACCCAGGGCACGACCGAGCCGTACTCGAAGCGGATGACTAGGTCCATGTGCATCTCGACCGCGCCCTTCGTGCACTCGACGACCCGGACGATCTGGGGGTGCCTCTCCCTTACCGGCATGCAGTCGACGACCCGGACGGTGCCCTCGGGGAGCTCGAACTCCGTTTCGAGCACGAGGGAGTTGCCCCGGTAGCTGCGGCGGGTCGCGAGCAGGGGCGGGCTTCCGCTGTCAGGGGGTGGGCTCGCCGCCGGAGCGATCCGCCAGTACCCGTTGCGGCTGTCGCCGAGAAGGGCGGCGAAGCAGGCGGCCGAGTCGAACCTCGGAAGGCAGCACCAGTCGATCGAGCCGTCCCTGCCGACGAGCGCGGCCGTATGGGTGTCGCCGATGATGCCGTACTCCTCGATGTAGAGGGCCACGTCCGACATCATTGCCGAGGCGGCACGAACGGCGAGGTCATGGAGACCCCGGCGAGAAGCCCTCCTCAGCCGTCGATACAGGAGCCCGTGCGGGCGCTCGAGCCGGACGGCAGGCTCTCCGCCCTGTGCACCCTTGCGAGCACTCCTGGCGAGGCCAGTGCAAAACCGATCTGGTCGTTGCTCGACTCCCTGGAGAAGACCACGCCGATGACGGTGCCCTTCGGCTCGACAAGCGGTCCTCCGGAGTTGCCGGGGCGCACAAGAGACTGGATCTCGTAGAGCTGGCGCTGCACCGTCGTGTTGCCGTAGATGTCGGTCGAGACCGGGTCGAACTGCATGAGCACGCCGGCCGGCTGAGCGTTGAACGGCCCTCCGCCAGGGAAACCGAGCACTACGGCCTTCGTGCCGCGCGCCACGTAGTGCGGGTCGAGATGGAGCGACGGGTCGCTCAGCGACGACACCCGCAGCACGGCGAGGTCGTAGCGCGGGTCGAAGAAGATCGGCGTCGCCGGGTGCTCCCCGACCTGGTCCTTCACCGTGACCTGATCCGTGCCCGCGATGACATGGGCATTCGTGACGACGAGCCCCGGCGCGACGACGAAACCCGACCCGTACTGCACGAGGTTCCCGCACCCGAGCGCGATCACCTGGACGGTCGAGCGGCCATCGTGGACGACCGCCGCCCTGACGAGCGGCGAGCGCGGAAGGGCTACAGGGCTGACAGGCTGGAGGAGGCCGACATAGGGCAGGGGGAAGCCGTTCTCGTTGAGCAGGCGCTCGACCGTTGCGAGCTCGTTCGGGATCGGCGGCAGCACGTTCGAGACAGCCCGGAGGACCCGCGAGTTCTCGATCTGTGTAGAGACGAGCTTCACTTGGGAGTTGACGAGCACGGACGCGAGCAACCAGAGCACCACGAGAGTCCCGCCCATCGCGACAACGGCGCCGATGCCCGAGTCGAGCACCGCGAAGCGATTGCCTCGGATGTGCCTCCACGCCCGCACCCCGAGCTGGCGACCGACGCCCCATACAGTCGCCGCCGGGAGGATAAGCATGATCAGGGCGGCGAAGGTGCGGGCGAACTGGCCGTGCACGTGCGGGGTCACGATGACGACGAGGCCGATCCCGATGGCGAGACCGACAAGCGCCCCGGCGAAGGAGAGCACCTGGACGGCGGCTCCCAGCCGGAGGCCGTGGATGGCGGCCCCGAGCACGATCACCACGAGGATGATGTCGAGGATGTCCATCACCTGGCCAATCAGTGCCCGCGCGCTCAGTCGAGCGGGTCGATCCCGAGGTCGCGGTAGCTGAGCAGCGGGACGAACCGCACGCCGAGCTCCGCGAACCGCTGCGCCGGGCGATCCCCGCGAACGAGCAGCGTCAACCCTGCGACGACCTCCGCCCCGGTCCGGCGTACGACGTCGAGCGCCTCGAAGAGCGAGCGTCCCGTCGACACGGTGTCCTCCAGCACGACCACCCGCACGCCCACTCCGAGCATCGCGCCCTCGATCCGCTGGGCGCGGCCGTGCACCTTCGCCTCCTTGCGCACCGAGAACCAGGCCTTGCCGGTGACAAGGGCCACACCGTGGGCGATCGGGTCCGCACCCATCGTCATGCCCCCGATGGCATCGAAGTCGATGCCTTCGGCTTCGAGGCGCTCGGCCACGGCCCGCGAGGCGAGCTCAAGGTCGGGACCGGCGGCGACGGCACGGCGCAGGTCGACGTAGTCCCGGCTCGAGCCTCCCGAGGAGAGCGGGAACGGCTCGTCCCGTCGCTCGTAGCCCTTCGCCCGCACGAGTTCGAGGAGCTGGGTGGCCTGCATAGGTCGGTTGGAGTGTAGGCGGCAGCACTCTCGGCGAACGCGCGCTCACGGCGACGTCGGGGCGACTAGACCAGTAGACGTGACGGCGTCGCCCCAGATGGACGAGCGACACCACCGGGACATCCATGGAGGCGGGGCCCGTGCTGCCGTCTTCGGTGTGAGCGATGGCCTCGTCTCCAACATCTCGCTCGTCCTCGGCATAGCCGGGGCTTCGGTGAACGGGACGGTCGTTCGCCTGGCCGGGCTCGCCGGCCTGCTCGGCGGAGCCTTCTCCATGGCGGCCGGTGAGTACATCTCGATGCGGGCGCAGCGCGAGCTGTTCGAGCGCGAGCTCGAGATCGAGCGCAGGGAGCTCGAGCGCAGCCCCCGCGGCGAGCTGCGCGAGCTCACCCGCCTGTACGAGGAGCGTGGCATGCCGCCGGCCCTCGCCAAGAGCGTCGCCGAACAGATGATGGCCAACCCGGAACTGGCTCTCGAGACCCACGCCCGCGAGGAGCTCGGCATCACGGCCGATTCGGTCGGCAATCCGATGGAGGCTGCTCTCTCCTCCTTTGTGATGTTCGCGCTCGGGGCACTGATCCCCCTCCTGCCCTTCCTCTTCATTCGAAGCGGCCACAGCGCGACGCTCGTCGCCGTCGTGCTCGCCGGTGCGGCCGCCCTCGTCGTCGGCGGTCTGCTCGCCATCTTCACCGAGCGCAACTGGTGGTTCTCGGCCATCCGCCAGCTCGCCATCTGCACGATCGCCGGTGCGGCGACCTACGGCATCGGGCACGCGATCGGCGTCAGCGGGGTGGGCTGAGCCGTCGTGTCAGCCGATCCCGTCGCACGCCTCTACCTGATCCGTCACGCCAAGGCTGCCTCCCGCGATCGCTGGGAGGGGCCGGATGCAGCACGCCCGCTCACCGACCGCGGCAGGCGGCAGGCCGCCGCGATCGGTGCCGCCATTGCAAAGCGGGACGGCACCCACATCTCCCGGCTCGTCACCAGTCCGGCGCTGCGCTGCCGGGACACGATGGCGCCGCTCGCCTGCTCGCTCGGCCTCGAGCTCGAAGAGGCCGAGTGGCTGCTCGAAGGGGCCGATCCGCCAGCAGCGCTCGGTCGCCTGGGTCGCCTCGCAGGCGCCCTCGGTATCCCGCCTGTCGCAGGCGCCCGGAGCGACTGCTCGGGAGCAGTCGTCGCCTGCACGCACGGCGACATCATGTGGGCCGTGCTCGACTACCTGGCCCGGCGCGGCGTCGACCTCGGTCCCGACTCCGGCGCGCCGAAGGGCGCCGTCTGGGTGCTCGACTACGACGGCACCGAGGTGAGCCGTGCCGAGCTGCTCCTTCCAGGAGGCGAAGAGAAGTGACCACCGAGGACGTGACGGGAATCCTTGCCCTGATAGGCGGCGCCGAGTGGCGGCCGGGCTGCGACTTCGACGCCGAGCTGCTCGAGCGGTCGGGCGGCCGCGAGGTGCTCGTCCTGCCGACCGCCGCTGCCTACGAGCGGCCGGAGCGGGCGGTCGCGACGGCGAGGGCCTGGTTCGAGCGCTTCGGCGCCGAGGTGCGGGGGCTGATGGTCCTCAGCCATGCAGACGCCCGGGCGGAGGCGAACGCCGACGCGGTGAGGAACGCCAGCTTCGTGTACCTCGGTGGCGGATCACCGCTCCACCTCCTCTCGGTGCTGAAAGGCTCTGAGCTGTTCGAGGCGATCGAGCAGGCATGGCGTGCCGGTGCCGTCGTCGCCGGCTCCTCCGCTGGAGCCATGGTGCTCGGCGACCCGATGGTGGACCCGAGGGGCGGGGCTCTCACCGTCGGGCTCGGCCTCGTCGAGCAGTTGGCCGTGCTGGCGCATTACGACCCGGAGAACACGAACAACTGGCGGACGCTCGAGCTGGCGCCTCCTGGCGTCGTCGTCGCCGGCATCCCCGAGCGGACCGCGCTCGTCCGCGATCCCGGCGGGAAGTGGCGTACGGCGGGCGAGGGCGAAGTCGCCCTCCGCCTCGACGGGGAGACCGTCACGCTCGAGCGGTTGAGCTCTTGAACCGGAGGGCCCGAGCCGGCGATCCCGCTGCTCGGCTGCTCGGCTTCTCGGCTTCTCGGCTTCTCGGCTTCTCGGTTACTCGGCTTCGCCGATCCCGACCGACTGGATCACCACCCGCTCGCGCGGCGCGCCGGCTTTCGTGCCGAGGCCGTTGATCTCGGCCAGCACGTCGCGCCCGGCGGTCAGCTGGCCGAAGAGCGAGTACTGCGGCGGCAGGCGGACGCCGTCCGGGCCGGAGATGATGAAGAACTGGCTCCCGTTGGTGTTCGGGCCGGCGTTCGCCATCGCGAGGGAGCCGATCTCATAGCGGCCAGGCTTGGGCAGCTCGTCTTCGAAGCGGTAGCCGGGACCACCCGCTCCCGTGCCCTCGGGGTCGCCTCCCTGCACGACGAAGCCAGGGATCACCCGGTGGAAGAAGATCCCTTCGAAATAGTGGTACCGGGCGAGGAAGACGAAGTTGTTGACCGTCCTCGGCGCGCCCAGCGCGTCGAGCGCGAAAGCCATCGAGCCCTTGGTCGTGACCATCTCGGCGGAGTAGCGCTTCGAGAGGTCGATGCACATGGGTGGCGGATCGGAGAAGCGCTGACGCCTCTCGGCCGAACCGTCGGCTGGTGGGCACTGCTCTGGCATCGGTGACCTCTCTCGTGGGGCGGGCGGCGGGCGGCTGCCCGCCTGGATCAGGCCTTGACCTGTCTCACAGTGACCTTCAGAACGTAGATCTTGGCGGTCGGCGTCCCGCTCCCCGACGACGGCGTGCCGTAGGAGCCGATCTTCTCGACGACTGGCATCCCCGAGATGACCTTGCCGAAGATGGTGTAGGTAGGTTCGGCGTTGAGCGTCGCCGCCCCGCCCGGCAGCACGATGAAGAACTGGCTGGCGTCGGTGCTGGCGTTCTGCACCTGCGGGTTCGAGTTGCTGTTGGCCATCACGAAGTCACCGGTGTGATAGCAGGCCGGCGTGACCTTGGTCTTGCAGGAGGCCGGCGGGTAATTGCCCGTGAAACTGTAACCGGGGTAGTGCAGCGGGCCGCCGCTGCCCGTGCCGGTCGGGTCGCCCCCCTGCACGACGAAGCCCTTGATGACGCGGTGGAAGAACGTACCGTCGTAGTAGTGGTAAAGGGCCAGGAAGACGAAGTTGTTGACAGCGGCGTAGGACTGGGCGGCGGGCATCTCGACGACGAAGCTGCCGAGCGAGGTCTCGAAGGTGGCGTCCCAGAGAGACGTCTTCCGGATGCAGTCGCCCGGCGCATGCGTGAAGAGGACCACGCGCTTCGAGGCGCCGCTCGCCGGCGGGCAGGCCGGCGCGACGGCCACCGTGGTGAGCGCCTGGGTCGTCGGGACCGGGAACGTCGAGGTGGGCGGGGTCGTGGTCGTGGTGGTGGAGTTGTGGCTCGGGGCGGCGGTCTTCTTCTTCCCGCTCCCCGATGTCTGGATGAGGACCACGATGAGGACGATCACAGCGGCGAGCGCCGCGAAGGTGAGCGTCCGGCGCAGCGTCTGGCGGCGCTTTCGCTGACGCTGGAGGACTGACTGCTTCTGGGCGCGCATCGCGCGCTGTCGGGCTCGCTTGTCGCTCGGCACGGCGCGAGAGGCTACCGGTTCGCTGCACGGGCTCGAAACTCAGCGCCAACCACCGG
>JAKATT010000111.1 GCA_021818615.1 Actinomycetes bacterium
CTCCAGGGTCGACGAGCGCAGGCGCGATCCGGACCGAGACTGCCTCGAGGTCGCCCGAGATCTGGATGCTGACGCCGCCGTTGCCTGCAGTGCCGTCGACGATGGTGCGCGACGCCTCGGCTGCGGCCGACTCCAGGCGCTCGCTCGCCTGCTCGAACTGCGAGAACAGCGATCCGATGTCCGGGAAGCCGGGGCGGGCAGGGTCATCTTCGTTCGTCACGGGACCTCCTCGGCTCCGGGAAATTCCTCGAGCAGCCTGCTCTCGACCCAGGACGCCGAACTGTGCGCCGTCCCGACGCCGTCACGAGCGAGGCCACCCGGATCGAGCGGCCCGATCGCCTCGATCTCGTCCTCTTGGCCGCCGGGAGCCGCCCCTCCCCCCGCCTTCCCAGGGCGGCGCCCCGCCCCCTGCAGCGCCGGATCCTCCGAGTCGGCGACAAGCCGCAGCGTGACAGCGCACCCGAAGTGCTCGCTCAAGACCGCCGCGACCTCGTCTGTCAGCGGGAGGGCGTGCTCGACGTGGGCGGCGTTGGGCAGCGCAATGGTCACGTCATGGCCCTCGACGGCCGTGAAGCGGCCGCTCGAGTAGATGGCTCGTGCCCGCGGCCTGAGCTTGGCGAGGACGTGGTCGGCCCAGGCGGTCACAAGATCGTCGCGAGTCGGCATGGCTGCGCCGGCGGGCGCTGACGGGGCGGCCGGTGCCGGTGGGGCCGGGGCGGCCTGTGCCGGTGGGGCCGGGGCGGCCTGTGCCGGTGGGGCCGGGGCGGCCTGTGCCGGTGGGGCCGGGGCGGCCTGTGCCGGTGGGGCCGGGGCGGCCTGTTCGGCTGAGCCAGCTGCCACCGGTCGCTCTGTGCGGAACGCACCGAGAGCAGGGCGCCCACCCGGACCAGGCGGGCCGGCGGGCGGCTGCGCCGGTGGAGCCGCAGAGCCCGACAGTTCGTGCACACGCCGCTCGATGCGCTCGAGGCGGTCGAGAAGTGCCGCGGCGGAGTCGTCGAGATCGGGATGGGTGAGGCGCACGAGGGCGAGCTCGAGCGTCGTGCGGGCGTCGAGCGACTCGCGCATGTCCACCACTGCCGCTCCGAGCGCCTCGAGAGCACGCACGGAGCGGGCCGGGCCGAGCGGTGGGAGCCCGGGAGGGGCGGCACCGGCAGCCGCCGCCTGCATCCTCGGCGCCACCGCCGACAGGAACACGCCTCGAAGTGCCTCGATCAGGTCAGACGCGAGCCGGGGCGCGTCGAAGCCGGCCACCAGAGCCTCGGCGACGCTCCGCAGGGCGAGCTCGGTGTCGGGCTCTGCGATCGAGCTGACGAGCCGTTCGACGAAACGGTCGTCATCTTCGACCACTCCGGCTGCCGCCACCTGGTCGAGGGCCGAGATGGCATCACGGGCAGAGCCGTGGCCGCGTCGGACCGCGGCTTTGACCCCGTCGGGAGGCACGTCCAGGCTGGCGTCGCGGGCGATCGCCTCGAGCAGGCCAGACAGGACATCCGCCTCGAGCAGGTGGAACTCGTAGTGCTGCGTACGGCTTCGAATGGTCGGGAGGACCTTCTGCGGATCGGTCGTGGCCAGCACGAAGACGACCCTGCTCGGAGGCTCCTCGAGCGTTTTCAGCAGAGCATTGGAAGCCGCCGTCGACAGCATGTGGACCTCGTCGACTATGTAGACCTTCCACTCGCCAGGGCTCGCGAGCGAGGCTCGGGAGACGAGATCGCGCATGTCGTCGACACGGTTGTTGGACGCTGCATCGAGCTCGTGGACGTCGAGGGAGGCGCCACGGGCTATGTCCCGACACGAGTCGCACTCGCCACACGGCTCACCGTCGGCAGGGTTGGCGCAGTTGAGCGCCTTCGCGAGGATCCGGGCGGTCGAGGTCTTACCCGTTCCGCGCGGGCCCGAGAAGAGATAGGCGTGCGCTACCCTCCCGTCACGCACTGCGTTGCGCAACGCCAGCACGACGTGGTCCTGACCCCTCACTTCGGCAAAGCGCTGGGGGCGGTAACGCCGGTACAGGGACTGGTACGTCTCTGCGGGATCGTCCGAGCCGGCCATGGGCCGACATTACGACGCGACCGACTGCCTCGTCGCGCCAGCATCGTGAGCGAGGCGACAGGCCGGTGCAAGCGAGGCGACAGGCCGGCGCTGGCGAGCGCAGCAGCCAGGTCCCCTGCGGCACACCAGCGGGATCGCTGAGAGCTGCTGCCTTCCGGCCCTGACTCGGTTCACGTTCGCCGGTTGCGCAGAACCCGGCCGCTGCGCGCGACAGCGCCGACGGCAGAGACGATACCCTGACCCGCTCGGGAGGAGTGCGAGAGCGGCCGAATCGGCACGATTGGAAATCGTGTGACCTGCAAGGGTCCGTGGGTTCAAATCCCACCTCCTCCGCTGCGGACGGCGTCGCCGGCCGCCGTGACGCCGCACGCGTGACGCTGCACGAAGGGGGCACCCATGGGACGACGACGCTCGTACGAGTCGGGGACCTGCGACGTCCCGCTGCTCGGGGAGACGATCGGGGAGAACCTGGCGCGGACGGTGGCCCGTGTCGGCGAACGCGAATCGCTTGTCGACCGCCCGTCTGGCCGCAGGTGGACCTACGCCGAGCTCGACAAAGACGTGCGCAGGCTGGCAAAGGCCCTCCTCGCCGCCGGGGTCGAGCGTGAGCAGCGAGTCGGCATCTGGTCGACGAACTGCGCCGAGTGGGTGCTGGTCCAGTACGCGACTGCCCTCGTCGGGGCGGTCCTCGTCAACCTCAATCCCGCCTATCGGGCGCACGAGCTCGAGTACGTGCTCAACCAGTCGGGCATCCGGCTCCTCGTCGTCTCCGCCGCCACCGAGCGCTCGGACTACCCGGGGATCGTCTCGTCGGTTGCCGGGCGCTGCCCGGCGCTCCAGCGCGTCGTCGTGATCGGCGAGCCCTCGCTCGAGGAGCTCCTCGAGGCCTCCGAGCAGACCGACGATGAGGCGCTCGACACGCGCTCCAGCTCGCTCGACCCCGACGACCCGATCAACATCCAGTACACCTCCGGCACGACCGGCTTCCCGAAGGGTGCCACCCTGTCGCACCACAACATCTTGAACAACGGCTATTTCGTCGGCGAGCTGCTCTCCTACGACGAGCACGACCGGATCTGCCTGCCTGTGCCCTTCTACCACTGCTTCGGGATGGTGATGGGCAACCTCGGCGCGACCACGCACGGCTCGTGCATCGTGATCCCTGCACCGAGCTTCGACCCGGCCGCCACCCTCGAGACCGTCGCCGCCGAGCACTGCACGTCTCTCTACGGCGTCCCGACGATGTTCATCGCCGAGCTCTCCCATCCGAGCTTCGCCGGCCACGACCTCTCGTCCCTGCGCACCGGGATCATGGCCGGCTCACCCTGCCCGGTCGAGGTCATGAAGCGGGTGGTCTCCGACATGAACATGTCCGAGGTCGCCATCTGTTACGGCATGACCGAGACGTCGCCCGTCTCCACCCAGACCCGCGTCGACGACGACCTCGAGCGGCGCACCGAGACGGTCGGGCGGGTGATGCCGCACCTCGAGGTGAAGGTGCGCGACCCGAAGTCCGACCGCGTGGTCGATCGGGGCGAGCCAGGCGAGCTGTGCACCCGCGGCTACTCGGTCATGCTCGGCTACTGGGAGGACCCCGAGGCCACCGCGCAGGCAGTCGACCGAGCCGGCTGGATGCACACCGGCGACCTTGCCGTCATGCGCGAGGACGGCTACCTGAACATCGTCGGTCGTATCAAGGACATGGTGATCCGCGGGGGTGAGAACGTCTACCCCCGCGAGGTCGAGGAGTTCCTCTACTCGCACCCCGACATCGTCGACGTCCAGGTCGTCGGTGTCCCCGACGAGCGTTACGGCGAGGAGCTATGCGCCTGGGTGCTGCTGAAGGAGGGCGCTCCTCGCCTCGACGCGGCCGGGCTGCGCGAGTTCTGCACCGGGCACCTCGCCCACTACAAGATCCCCCGCTACGTCCTTGTCGCCGAGTCGTTCCCCATGACGGTCACCGGCAAGGTCCGCAAGGTCGAGATGAGGGAGCGCTCGATCGAGCTTCTCGGCCTCGATGAGGCGGCTCGCGTCCGTCACGCCTGAGCTGGGGCGTGCTGAGAAGGTCGGCGCGTGGCGCACAGCCGGCACCGGCCTTGGACGCCACGGCCACGGGCCGGACGCAGAGGTCCCGGCATTGATCTGCCCGCGTGGGCTCCCGGTAGGTCGGTCAAGACCCAGGCGACGACGGTGAGCTACGGTGACCACAGGTGGCAGGGTTGACCTGTCTCATGTACAGGGGGAGGACGTATGAACTGTCCGAACTGTCAGGCCGCTGTCGAACCGGGCACCGCTTTCTGCGCCAACTGCGGGACGCCCGTTACGCCTAGCGCGCCAACAGACGAGACACAGCCGTTGCAGGGTGGTGCGAGCCCCGGCAGTGCGATCCCACCGGGCCGCACCGGCCCAGCCGCCGGGCCCGGAGCGCTCGCCTTCGACACGAGCCGATGGAGCCGGGCCGATCGCATCACAGGGGTCGCCACCGCCGTGCTCTTCATCTCACTGTTCCTCCCGTGGTTCAGCATCAGCTACTTCGGCATCACAGCCTCGGGGAGCGGCCTCGACGCACACGGCTACCTCTACATCACGCTGATCCTTGCGATCGTGCTCGTCGGCTACCTCGTCCTGCGAGCGGGATGGGCCGACGTGGCGGCCCGCATCTCGCTCCCGCACGAAGGTCTCATCCTCGCGGCCACGGCGGTCAATTTCCTGCTGGTCCTGATCGGGTTCATCGCCAAGCCGGGCGGCAGCATCGTCGGCTGGGACTGGGGCGCATACATCGCCCTCATCGCCGCGATCGTGGCGGCCGCGCCCGGGTGGGTGCCCCTGATCCGTTCGAGGACGCAGCGGACACCTCAGCCACCGGCTACCCCATAGGGGTACCACTGGTCCGAACCGGTCCGGCCAGGGCAACGGGCCCGCAGCCGCCGGCCCTGAGACCGGGCGCGCCGCACCACTCGGGATTGCCCGGCCGGAGGGGACCTCAGCCACAAGCGCTCATGCACCAAGGGGGAGCTCCAGTGATCAAGGGCTTCAAGAACTTCCTGCTGCGCGGCGATGTCGTCGTGGTCGCCATCGGCCTCATGGTCGCGCTCGCCGTCAGCACGCTCGTAAAGGCGTTCACTGACTCGATCATCACGCCTCTCCTCAACCGTGCTCAGGGCGGCGGCGGCATCGGGCTCGGCGTCCAGCTCGGTCAGTCCGGCAACTCGGCGACCTTCCTCGCCATCGGAACCTTCATCTCGGCGATCGTCTACTTCGTCGTCTTCATGATGGTGCTCTACTTCGGGATCGTCATCCCGTACAAGGCCATCCAGAAGCGCCGTGGCCTGACGGTGTTCGGCGACCCTGCTCCGTCGAAGACCTGCCCGGCCTGTCTCTCGGACGACCTGCCGATGGGTGCGACGAAGTGCAAGTACTGCGGGAGCGAGCTGCCGGCAGAGCAAAGCGCCTGAGGCGCAGCCGCCTCCGGCCGGGCGCTTGGCGATGCGGGCAGCGAGCTCGTCGGCGACGTTCCGCCGGCAGTCGAACGTCCGCTCCTTCACTGGAGCGGTGACGCCGTTCGAGAGGCGAGCCGACACGGTCGCGGCGAGCCGATCGCGGACGGCACCGTCCACGACCTTGCCTGAGCACCGCCTCGGCTTGCTCGTCGCTGAGCGTCTCGATGCCCTGGTCCGTCTTGAAGTGGTACTTCACCCAGAACTGATCGCTGCCGGCGCTCTCCCAGAGCTAGGTGCGCGAGCTGTAGCCGTTCATGTTGCGCCAGGCACGCGGGATGTCCCTGTCGCCCATCAGCCAGGTCACCTGGTGAGCGGGCTCCGGCGAGAACGTCCAGAAGTCCCGCTGCATGTGTCGTCGCGCAAGTGGTTGTCCGCCCGCCGCGAGACCGCCCGGCGGGGCATAGCTCACGGCCCGAAGTAGGCACCGCCTCGTTCGAGGAAGTCCTCCAGGCTGATCGGGGGAGGAGGGGCCGTCGCCGGGTCCCACTCCACTTCGGAGCTCGCCAGCTGGATCAGCGCGCCGTGAGCCTCGCGAGGATGCACGAAGAGCTCCCTCCAGCTCGCTTGCTCGAGATTGACGCCGAAGGGCTCGAGCCCGGCGGACCGGACGGCGCTCAGCGCCTCCTCGATGTCGTCCACCTTGAACGTGACGTGATGGAGGCCGCCTGCCGGCGACCGCCGCATGAAGCTCTCGAGGAAGCATGAGTTCGCCAAGGGCTCCAGCAACTCTACCCTGCCGCCCCCGGCGAACCGCAGCTGGACCGTCCTGAACCCGAGGCGCGGATTGTCGCCTCCCCCGATGAATTCGCCGCCCAACAGGTCGCGGTAGAGCGGCAGGAGGGACGTGATGGAACGCGCCGCGTGAGCGACGTGGTCGAAACGGGCGTCGACGCCGAACATGGCGGCCGATGGTAACGCCGCTCTGCTGGGGGCTGTGCCGGCCGCACGGGACGTATACCGGACCCGCCCCGGTACGCTCCGGGCTGCCCGGCAACGTGGTGTCCATCACGGTGGACCAGTGGCGGGGCCATTCGATCCGGGCGCTCGGGCACCTGCTGCTCGATCGGACGGCGACATCCACCGCTGCGCGCAAACGCTGCCGATGCTGCTCGCACACGGGGCCTCCGTGCTGTCGACGCGGCACCGGCGACCACCCGGCCTCACGGCGCGCAACCGGTCCTGGTTCGACAGGTCCGGGTTCGAGAAGGTCGAGTGGGCGGCGCCAACGGGGTTCCCGTACCTTGGCGGCGGTGCGCACGAGGCGTTGGAAGGGGCGAACGGCGTGCTCGAGGAGGGCGTGCGGTTCTTCCGGTTCGTCGGCGACGAGAGTTGAGCCAAGCGGTACGCTGTCGCCCGTGAGCTGATCTCCTGACGCCTCCCGCTGTTGCTGTTGCCTGCCGCGGGTTCGTTCGTGTCCCTGTTTTCGCCTGGAGATCATCGGATGCGCCTTTCTTCCTCATCTTCCACGACTGCCACGCTTGTAGCGCAGAGCGTCGTCAAGAGCCGCGGAGCGGCAGTGATCCTCGCGGGCGTCGACCTCGTCGTCGGGCCCGAGCACCGGATCGGAGTCGTCGGGCCGAACGGCGTCGGAAAGACCACGCTGCTCCGCGTGCTCGCCGGCCTCGAGGCACCCGACAGCGGGCATGTGTCGCCCGCGCCACCGACGGCGTCGATCGGCTACCTGGCGCAAGAGCCCGAAGCGCTACCCGGCGAGACGCTGCGAGGGTTCCTTGGCAGGAAGACCGCCGTGGACGGCGCCGAGGCCAGGCTCGCCGAGGCGGCCGCCGCGCTGGCCTCGCTACCCCTCCGTGCCGGCGCAGAGGCCGGCTATTCCGTCGCCCTCGAGCGCTACCTGGCGCTCGGTGGTCCGGACTTCGAGAGCCGCATCGGCACCGTCCTCGACGACATAGGTCTCCACCATCGGCTTCTCGCCGTCGCCATGGCAGGGCTGTCGGGCGGCCAGCTCGCCAAGGCGGCGCTCGCCGTCGTGCTCCTCTCCCGCTTCGACGTCCTCCTGCTCGACGAACCGACGAACGACCTCGACTTCGACGGTCTCGACCGGCTGGAGCACTTCCTCGAGGACAGGGGCGGCGGCCTCGTCGTCGTCTCGCACGACCGAGCCTTCCTCGAGCGGGTCGTGAGCTCGGTGCTCGAGCTCGACGAGGCAGAGCACACGGCTACGCACTACGCCGGAGGTTGGAGAGCGTATCTCGAGGCGCGCTCGACGGCCCGGCGGCACGCCGAGGAGGCCTACGGGAACTACGTCAGAGAGCGATCGCGTCTGCAGTCCCGAGAGCGCGAACAGCGCCAGTGGTCGGTCCAAGGCGTGAGCAAGGAGCGGAAGAAATCCCGCGACGCCGACAAGGCGCAACGCGACTTCCGGCTCAACCGGACCGAGAAGCAGGCCTCCAAGGTGCGGATCACCGAGAAGGCGCTCGAACGTCTCGAGCCGGTCGCCAAGGTGCATGAACCATGGCGCCTCAACCTGCGGCTCGAGCAGACCGGCCGTTCGGGCGACCTCGTCGCCGTTCTCGAGTCGGCCGTAGTCCACCGGGGTGAATGGACGCTCGGGCCGGTCGACGTGGAGGTGCGTTTTGCCGACAGAGTGGTGATCCTCGGGCCGAATGGCAGCGGCAAGACCACCCTCATCGCTGCACTCCTCGGCCGCGTGCCACTCGAATCAGGAACGCAGCGGCTCGGCCCCTCGGTTGTGGTCGGGGAGCTCGGGCAGGAGAGGCGGCGTTTTGTCGAGGGTGACCTCGGGTTGCTCGACATGTTCGTCCGGGCAAGCGGGATGGCTTCGGGCGAGGCGCGTTCGCTCCTCGCCAAGTTCGGGCTCAGCGCCCACCACGTTCTGCGGCGCGCGGCATCGCTCTCGCCCGGCGAGCGCACACGTGCGGAGCTCGCTCTGATGATGGCGCGGGGAGCGAACTGCCTCGTGCTCGACGAGCCGACCAATCACCTCGACCTGCCGGCGATTGAACAGCTGGAGACCGCCATCGACACCTGGGAGGGTACCTTGCTGCTCGTCACCCACGACCGCCGCTTGCTCGAGTCGGTGCGGGCAACCCGCGGGATCGAGCTGGCACACGGCGGGACCGAGCTGGCACAGGGCAGGGCCTCTACGCTGCTGCTGTGAGCGCTGATTCGACACGTGCTGCCATGGCGAGCCCGGACGAGCTCGAGGCCATGGAGGTTGCGCTCGTCGAAGCCCGTGCCGCCGTCACTCACGGCGATGTCCCGATCGGGGCCGCAGTGCTGATCGACGGTCGCATTGTCAGCCGAAGGCACAACGAGCGTGAGCTACGCCAGGATCCTACCGCCCATGCCGAGATCCTCGCCCTGCAAGACGCCGCCCGAGAGGTCGGCTCGTGGCGCCTTACTGCCGCTTCGCTCGTCGTCACGCTCGAACCGTGCCCGATGTGTGCCGGGGCGGCGGTGACCGGGCGGGTGGGGCGGATCGTCTACGGCGCGGCGGACCCGAAGGCCGGGGCATGTGGCACGCTTTACAACCTCTGCACCGATCCTCGGCTGAACCACGAGATCGTGGTCGTCGCCGGGATCCGGGCAGACGAGGGTACGGCGATGCTGAGCACGTTCTTCGCCGGGCGACGGGCGGGGTGACGAGCCTGCCATGCCCCGCGGCTCCTGCGGACGCTGCTCCGGCGGGCAAGGGCGGAGCCCCTACCCTCGGCGCCATGGGTCGTAACCGGTTTCCGGCAGCGTGGGTGCTCGCGATCGCCGGACTTCTCGCTTCGGGCTGCGGAGCAGGTCAGGCCGTCGAGTCCGTCATCAACACGAAGAACGCCACCGACGTCGTAGTGCAGGAGAACCTCCAGGTTGCAAACGAGCTCGCCCAGACGCTGCTCCAGACGGCAACCTCCTACACAGGCTTCGGATCATCCGATTCACCGACCTCCACCCTCAAGCTGACCAGTGGTTCCTCCACCGGCCCATCGGTCGTGAGCTACCTGGTGCCGGGCTGGTCGAACGGGCAGGCCCTCGTACTCGCCGCCTATAACACGGCTTCGGAGAACTGCTACGGGATCCTCGACATCGCCTCACCGATCATGAGGCCGATCCTCGGTGAGCAGGACGCCGGCACCTACGACTTCACGTACCCGCACGTGGTCTCGGCTGGCTGCAACGCCGGCATTGTCTCGGAGGACCCGACGCCACCCCCAGGCTGGCCCGTTGGCGACCCTGCGGGCTCGGGCTGGCCAAAGCCCTGAGGACTGAGCCCAGTACCGCTTGGCTAGGCCGAACTTGCCCCTGCCTCCCAAGCTGATTTGACCTGTTGAGCTGGATGAAGCTGTTCGGCGCGAGCTCCAGGCGTGCCAGCTCGGCCTCCCCGACCTGCTCGGGCCGGCGTGCCCGCAGCGCGACGTCGCCTTCGCCCTGCTGCTCGCCCGAGTGGTGCGGCCGGCCTCCAAGCTGGCGACCACCTCCTGGTGGTCCGACACCACCCTTGTGGCTGACCTGCAGCTGGAAGGGATCGGCAGCGACGAGGCCTACGCGGCGATGGACTGGCTCTTGACGCGCCAGGAGGCGATCGAACAGATGCTCGCGAAGCGCCACCTCTCGCCCGAGGCCAACCCCAGCCGTCGCGCTTTCTTCGACCTCTCCTCCTCCTGGATGGAGGGGAGGAGCTGTCCTCTCTCGGCCTTCGGCCACTCCCGCGACGCCAAGCGCGGCAAGCCCCAGATCGAGTACGGGCTGTTGACCGATCCGAAGGGCTGTCCGGTCGCGATCCGGGTCTTCCCCGGCAACACCGCCGACCCCGCCGCCTTTGTCGAGATCGTGAAGGTGCTGCGCGAGGGCTTCGGGTTGACCGAGCTCGTCATGGTCGGCGACCGGGGGATGATCACCTCGGCGCGCATCGACGCGCTGCGCGAGCTGCCGGGCATGGGGTGGCTGACGGTGCTGCGGGCGCCGGCGATCCAAAAGCTCGCCGCCGAGAACGGACCGCTGCAGATGAGCCTCTTCGACGAGGTGAACTTCTGCGAGATCGTCCACCCCGACTATCCCGGTGAGCGCCTCGTCTGCTGTCGCAACCCCCTTCTCGCAGACGAACGGGCGCGAAAGCGCGAGGCGCTGCTCACCTCGATCGAGGCCGAGCTCGAGATCATCGCCGAAGCGACCCGGCGCGAGCACCGCCCGCTCCGGGGGGCCGAGAAGATCGCCTTGAAGGTCGGAAAGGTCCTCAACCACTACAAGATGGCAAAGCACTTCTCCCTCGAGATCGGAGAGGACGGCTTCTCGTTCTC
>JAKATT010000007.1:0-11655 GCA_021818615.1 Actinomycetes bacterium
CGTGCTCGCGCTGATCATGGCGTGCCTGGCTCTGCTTCCCGCCCTGGCACTGCTTCCCGCCACAGTGGCGTCAGCAGCGGCCGTGCGGAGCACCGTCGGCTCGAGCTCGGTGGACTACGTCTCCATCCTCAGTGCAGGCGGCTACGCCCTCCCCCACGGCTGGCGGCTCACCGTCGCTGCCACCGCCTCCCCGAAGTCGGTCTCGGTGACCGCCAGCATCGCCCACGCCTTCTCACCGGGATCGGCCGAGGAGCACCAGTGGGAGATATCGAAGCTCCCGGCGAGCAGTGTCAGCTCGATCGGTGCGGGCAGCTGGCGCGTGAACCCTCCGGCCGCGGAGATATCGCCCGTTTTCAAGGCATTCGACCTGACCTTCAAGACGACGAGCCGTTCGCCCGTCGCGTGCACGAGCGGGAGCGAGACGGAGTACAAGGGCACGCTCAGCGGGTCCGTCCTCCTCGACACAGGCTTTAGGTCCCTCGGGACCGTCGGAGCAGCGCGGCTCTCGTTCAACTCGCCTAACCTGGCCGTGCTCGACCACTCGTGCAGCCAGCGCCCGGTCTGCGCGTCCAACACGGTGGCCTGGGCAGAGGTCTCGGCTTCGGCCCCTACCTCGCCGGCAGCAAGCGGCGTCACCATGGAGGGAACCGACCGCATCGTCCTCACGAGGGCGACGCAGCTCGCCCGCCCCGCCAATGCCGGGCGGGCCGACGTCATCCTCGGAGTCGGGCCGCCGCCGAGCCTCAACGGCAAGACTCTGAGCGTCACGACCAAGGCCGTCTCGATCATCAAGGGGAGCGCGACGTTCAACATCGACATGTCACTGCCCCCCGAGACGAGCTCCTGCTGGGCCAAGGGCGTCGAGCACACCCAGCACGTCACGAGCTCGCTGGCGTCGGTCTCCTCCTCGCTGCACGCCAAGACGCTCCTCACCGGGACGATCGCCACCCCGGCCAGCGGCGAGGGCACGATCACCCGGCTGAGCTACAGCTGAGCGGTTTCCTCAGGCAGCCGGCCGCCCGCGGCAGCCGGCCGCCCCGGCCGCCCGCCGCCTGGCGCCTGGCGCAGCCACGCTGACCGGCGGCTATGCTGTTGCGTGCCTCGATCGGCTGGCTTCGCGCGGCCCGTCGGGCGCTGACGCGGCGGCCATCCAGCCAAGCAGGCGACCACAGCATCTCCTGTGCCCTGGCCGGTGCCGCGCTGTGACGAAGAACGGTTCGCTCGAGGAGGTCCACCCTGCCGAAGCCCAAAGAGGATGCGATCGTGCTGGAAGGCACGGTCGTCGAGCCGCTCCCGAACGCCATGTTCCGGGTTGAGTTGGAGAACGGGCACAAGGTGCTCGCTCACTCCTCCGGCAAGATGCGGATGCACCGCATCCGGATCCTCCCGGGTGACCGAGTCCAGGTGGAGATCACGCCCTACGACTTGTCGCGGGGCCGCATTACGTATCGATACAAGTAGCTCCGATGCCGGAGAGGGGCCCGCCGGCGGGCCACGCTTCGGCGCCACGACCGCCGGGCACCCGGCGGCGACGAGACGACGCGAGAAACGGGACAGGACGTGAAGGTTCGACCGAGCGTGAAGACCATGTGTGAGAAGTGCAAGGTGATCAGGCGGCACGGCCGCGTCATCGTCATCTGCGAGAACCCGCGCCACAAGCAGCGCCAGGGCTGATCGATGGCTCGAATCTCCGGCGTCGACATCCCCCGCGAGAAGCGGCTCGAGATCTCGCTCACCTACATCTACGGCATTGGCCGCACGACTGCCCAGCAGGTGTGCGCCGCCACTGGCATCAACGACTCGACGCGGGTCCGCGACCTGACAGACGAGGAGGTCGCCCGGCTTCGCGGGTACATCGACGCCAACTTGAAGGTCGAGGGAGACCTTCGTCGTGACGTCGCCCAGGACATCAAGCGCAAGATGGAGATCGGCTGCTACCAGGGCATCCGTCACCGCCGTGGCCTGCCTGTCCACGGTCAGCGCACCCACACGAACGCCCGGACCCGCAAGGGGCCGAAGAAGACCGTCGCCGGCAAGAAGAAGGTACGCAAGCACTGATGGCAAAGACCACGAAGCCAGGCGGCCGCAGGCCGCGCCGCAGGGAGCGCAAGAACGTCGCCTACGGCGTGGCGCACATCAAGAGCTCGTTCAACAACACGATCGTCTCGATCGCCGACCAGCAGGGCAACGTCATCGCCTGGGCCTCGGCGGGCAACGTCGGGTTCAAGGGATCGCGCAAGTCGACGCCGTTTGCCGCCCAGATGGCGGCCGAGCAGTGCGCCCGCAAGGCGATGGAGCACGGCGTCCGCCGGGTCGATGTGCTGGTGCGCGGTCCCGGCTCTGGACGCGAGACGGCCATCCGGTCGCTCACGACCGCCGGCATCGAGGTCACCGGGATCAAGGACGTCACACCCATCCCGCACAACGGCTGCCGCCCGAAGAAGCGGCGCCGGGTCTGAGGCGCTAGAGCGAGGAGAGAAGACTTCAATGGCTCGATACACCGGACCGGTGTGCCGTCTCTGCCGGCGGGAGAAGACCAAGCTCTACCTTAAGGGCGCGAAGTGCGACACGATGCGCTGCCCGGTCGAGCGGCGCCCCAACCCTCCAGGCGAGCACGGCCGCGACCGCCTGCGCCAGGGCTCGGAGTACCTGACCCAGCTGCGGGAGAAGCAGAAGACGCGCCGCATCTACGGCGTGCTCGAGCGTCCCTTCCTGAACACCTACGAGGAGGCAAACCGCCAGAGCGGCATCACGGGCGAGAACCTGCTGCGCATGCTCGAGCTGCGCCTCGACAACATCGTCTTCCGGGCCGGTTGGGGAGCCAGCCGCAACCAGGCCCGCCAGCTCGCCCGCCACGGCCACGTCAAGGTGAACGGCAAGCGTGTGAGCATCCCGAGCTACCGGGTCCGCCAGAACGACGTCATCGAGCTCTCGGAGAAAGCCAGGGACTTCATCGTCATCCGCCACAACCGAGACATCCTCGACCGCCGGCCGCCGGCCTGGCTCGAGGTGCAAGAGGGGGGCGACGCCGTCCGCGTCCTGGCGGTCCCGGTCCGGGACCAGATCGACACGCTGGTGCGCGAGCAGCTCGTCGTCGAGCTCTACTCCAAGTAGCCGAAGCCCACCAAGGAGCCCACGAACCCCATGCTCATCATCCAGCGACCGACCGTCGAGGCCCTCGGCGAGTCCGACCCGCTCCGCCAGCGCTTTGCCATCGGCCCGCTCGACCCAGGCTTCGGGTACACGCTCGGCGCTTCGCTGCGCCGGACGCTGCTCTCCTCGATCCCTGGCGCAGCGGTCACCCAGGTGCGCTTCGACGAGGCGCTTCATGAGTTCACTTACCTCCCTGGCGTGAAAGAGGACGTGAGCGACATCATCTTGAACCTGAAGGATCTCGTGCTGCGCAGCGAGTCCGACGAGCCCGTGACGATGCGGGTCGACGTGAGGGGACCGGCCGACGTCACCGGCGCCGACTTGAAGGCCACGTCCGACCTCGAGGTGCTCAATCCCGAGCTGCACATCGCCACGGTGAACTCCAAGGGGCGCCTAGCGATGGACGTGACCGTCGAGCGCGGCAAGGGGTACGCGGCGGCGGAGCGCAAGCAGGCCTCGACGACTATCGGCGTCATCCCGGTCGACGCCATCTATTCGCCCGTCCGCCGCGTCTCCTTCGAGATCGAGCCCACCCGTGTCGAGATCTCGACCGACTTCGACCGCCTGGTGCTCGATATCGAGACCGACGGCTCGATCAGCCCGCGCGAGGCGCTCGCCTCGGCCGGCCAGACTCTGCGCGGCCTGCTCTCGCTCGTCGCCGAGCTGGCAGACGAGGGCCGCGGCCTGGAGCTCGGCGAGGTCGGCACGGTGAGCACCGGCTCGCCCGACCTCGACCTTCCCATCGAGGACCTCGAGCTCTCCGAGCGGCCGCGCAACTGCCTGAAGCGGGCGCAGATCAACACCGTGGGCGAGCTCATCCAGCGCACCCCCGAGGAGCTGCTGTCGATCACCAACTTCGGCCAGAAGTCCCTCGACGAGGTCCTCATGCGCCTCGACGAGCGCGGGCTCGCGCTGCGGCCGGGATCGGGCAACCCGCTCGGCCTCGGGATGGGGTACTGAGATGCCCGCCGCGCCCCGGAAAGCCCGCCGTTTCGGAGGGGACGCTGCCCACCAGAAGGCGATGATGGGTAACCTCGTCGCCTCGCTCATCGCGGCGGAGGCGATCGTCACGACCGAGGCCAAGGCAAAGGCGCTCCGGCCCGTCGCCGAGAAGCTGATCACCAAGGCGGCCAAGGGCGGTCTGCACAACTATCGCCAGGTCATCGGCTTCATCAGGGACGAGGACATGGCCTACAAGCTGTTCGACGAGATCGCCCCCCGCTACAGGGAGCGCCCGGGCGGCTACCTGCGCATCTTGAAGCTCGGCCCGCGTCCCGGGGACAACGCCCCGATGGCGCGCGTCGAGCTCGTGTGAGGCTGTTCGAACCCCCCGTAGCGCCGGCCAGCCCGGAGACCGCAGCGTCCCCGGCCGGGCCGCTTCGCCGCGTCATGATGCTCGTCGCCTACGACGGCTCGTGCTTCCACGGCTTCGCCCCGCAGCCAGGCCACCGGACGGTTGGCGGGCTCCTGGGCGAAACCCTCTCCCTCATGTCCGGCCGCCCCGTCGCGCTCACCTGCGCCGGGCGCACGGACACGGGCGTGCACGCCACCGGGCAGGTGGTGCACGGGGATCTGGACGAGGCTTTCGTGGGGGGTTGCGTGCCGGAGGGCATGGAACAAGATGCCGGGGTGAACCGGCTCGCCCGGGCTCTCACGCGCCAGCTCGGGCCGTGCATCGCCGTCCTCGACGCGAGGCGGGCGAGAGAGGGCTTCGACGCCCGCTTCTCGGCACGCTCGAGACGGTACCGCTACGACCTGCTCACAGGGCCGTCCCCTGACCCGCTGTGTCGCGGCCGGGTGTGGCACGCCGCCCGGGAGCTCGATCTCGCTGCAATGCGGATCGCGGCGGACGCCGTCCTCGGCAGCCACGACTTCTCGGCCTTCTGCCGCAGGCCGCCCGGGGAGGGGTCGCTCGTGCGAAGGGTCCTCGACGCCCGTTTCGTCACGGGCCTCGGCGAGTCCGGGCGGGTCCTCCGCTTCGAGATCGAGGCGAACGCCTTCTGCCACCGCATGGTACGCTCGATCGTCGGCACCCTCGTCTCGGTCGGCGAGGGGCGGCTGAGCGCGGCCGACGTCGTCGCCATCCTGCGGCGGGGAGACCGGGCCGCAGGCGGCCGGGTGGCGCCGCCCGACGGGCTCGTCCTCGAGGCGGTGCGCTACCCGGAGGCCCTCCTGCCGGGGCGCCCGGCCGACGGTGTCTGGCGACCGCCGGCCTGACGCGCCGGCCCGACCCGCCGCCCGGCGGAACCGGTATCCTTCTTCGTGCCTGTTTGCCCCGGTGGGTGCCCGCATCTATCTTGGTAGGGCTGCGCCGAGACCAAGCGGTCTCCTCGCGCTGAGGCGGCTCGCAGGACGCCAGCTGCCGTGACACCTCGACGAAGGACGATTTGTGCGCACCTACTCCCCGAAGCCGAGCGAGATCGAACGCGTCTGGTACGTGGTCGATGCCGAGAACGCCGTCCTCGGACGCCTCTCGACCGAGGTCGCCCGCGTGCTGAGGGGCAAGCACCGGCCGATCTTCGCCCGCCACATCGACACCGGCGACCACGTCATCGTCGTGAACGCCGCCAAGGTCGTTCTCACCTCGAACAAGGCTGCGAAGTCCTTCGCATACCGTCACTCCGGCTACCCGGGCAGCCTGACGACAACGAGCTACGAGGTGCTCCTGCGCACCAGGCCGGAAGAGCTCATCCGAAAGAGCGTCCGTGGCATGCTCCCGAAGGGCACTCTCGGGCGCAAGCAGCTCACCAAGCTGAAGGTGTACGCCGGTCCAGAGCACCCGCACGCCGCCCAGCTCCCCCGCCCCCTCCAGCTCCCGGCGACCGCGCGGCGTGCGTCGTGAGCGAGACTTCGAGACAAGAAGGAAGGTTGAGTCGCTGATGCCGAAGCCGCTCGTCCAGGCGACTGGGCGCCGCAAGCAGGCGGTCGCCCGCGTCCGGCTCCGTCCCGGCGCCGGCTTGATAACGATCAACAGGCGCAAGTTCGAGGACTACTTCCCGTCGGCGACGAACCGGATGCTCGCCTCCGAGCCGCTCAGGGTGGCCGGCAAGGCCGACGAGCTCGACGTCGACGTCACGATCGACGGCGGCGGCACCTCGGGCCAGGCCGGAGCGCTCCGCCACGGGATAGCCCGGGCGCTCGTCGAGGTGGATCCCGAGACCCGCGCCAGCCTGAAGAAGGCAGGGATGCTCACCCGGGACGCCCGCGAGAAGGAGAGCAAGAAGTACGGGCTGAAGAAGGCTCGCAAGGCGCCGCAGTACTCGAAGCGCTGATCCAAGCGTCTGGTTCATGCCGCCCCTCTTCGGCACCGACGGGCTCCGAGGCGTCGCCAACCGCGAGCTCACACCCGAGATCGCAGTAGCGCTCGGGCGGGCAGCCGCACGCCATCTCGGCGGGTCGCCCTACCTCCTTGGCCGCGACACTCGCCGCTCCGGCCCGATGCTCCAGGCGGCGCTCGCCGCCGGTCTTGCATCGGAGGGCTTGGACGTGCTCGACGTCGGCGTGCTGCCGACTCCCGGTCTCGCCTGGCTGGCCGGTGCCCGCCAGGTGCCGGCGGCCATGATCTCGGCGTCGCACAACCCCTTTGCCGACAACGGCATCAAGCTGCTCGGCCCCGGCGGCACGAAGCTCTCGCTCGAGCTCGAGGTGGCGATCCAGGACGAGCTTGCCGGGTTGTTCGCAGTTGCCGCCGGCAACCGGGCGGGCGAGGCGCCGGAGCTGGTCGGTTCCGTGACGAGCGAGCCCGAGGCGGTCGTGGCCTACGCCGAGCACCTGGTCTCGATCGTCGCGGACGCGGCGTTGCCAGGCGGCGAGGTCGTGGTGGACTGCGCGAACGGCGCCGCCAGCGCGGTCGCCCCCCTCGTGCTCGGGCGCCTTGGCCTGCGCCACCGCATCATCTTCGCCGAGCCGGACGGGACGAACATCAATGCAGCCTGCGGATCGACTAACCCCGCGCGCCTTGCTGCGGAGGTCGTTCGCCGGAGAGCGGCGCTCGGCATCGCCTTCGACGGCGATGCCGATCGGATGTTGGCGATCGACGAGGCCGGCGAGCTCGTCGACGGCGACCAGCTGATGGCGATGTTCGCCATCGACCGCAGCGAGCGGGGCGTCCTCAAGGGCGACAAGGTTGTGATCACCGTGATGAGCAATCTCGGTCTGCGCCAGTCCTTCGCCGCACGCGGGATCGGTGTGGTCGAGACCCCGGTCGGGGACCGGCACGTGGCCGACGCCATGGAGTCCGAGGGGCTCGTCCTCGGTGGCGAGCAGTCCGGCCACCTCATCTTCAGCGAGTACGCGGCGACCGGCGACGGCATCCTCACGGCTCTGCTCCTGCTGGAGCTGCTTGGTCGCCGGCAGGCCTCTCTTGGCGAGCTGGCGGCGTCCTCGATGCGCCGGCTGCCCCAAGTGCTGCACAACGTCCCGGTCGCCGAGCCGTCACGGCTGTCCGGCGCCGAGTCGGTGTGGTCGGAGGTGAGCGCCGTCGAGTCCGAGCTCGCCGGGAGCGGCCGGGTGCTGCTGCGCCCGAGCGGCACGGAGCCATGCGTCCGGGTGATGGTGGAGGCGCCGACGCCGGAGCTTGCGATCGCCTCGGCCGGCCGGCTCGTAGCCGCGGTGCGCCAGGCTCTCGCCTGAGCGCCCGGAGCCTGCGATCCCCTGGCGCTCAGCCCTGCTGGTGGCTGTTGCCGCCCTGGTGGCCGGGGTTGTCGCCCGTCGGGTTGTCGTCCTTGGCGTTGAAGTCGAGCACCGTCGCCGCCGCGAGCGGGCTCGATCCGGCGGCGCCGATGGCGATCACCTTGTCCCCCGAGGCGAGCTGGCTGAGCGTCGCACCGGCGACGCCGTTCAGGTAGATCGCCGCCTTGCTGGCGTCGACTTGGGTCGAGGTGCCGGAGTCGCCTGACGACAGCGTGAGGATCGATCCGCTCACCGAGCTCAGCCTGCCTTCGACGACGCTCGGCGTCGTGGTGTAACCGAGCACGGTCGCGGCGAGCATGGTCCCGTCGTCCCTCTCACCGATCACGGCGACGGTCTCGTTCGCGACGAGGTCGGTGAGGACCGCCTCCGTACCGTCGACAAGGATGGTGGCCTGGCTGGCATCGATGCTGAGGTTGCCCTGATCGGTCCCGTCGCGCCGCAGCCCGCCGCCGCGGCCACCGCCCCCGTCCCCGCCGCTCGGTCTGCTCGGGGCGACGACGAGCGTAGTGCCGTTCACCGAGACGACGCTCCCGACGACGGCGGTGGAGTGCGTCGTGACGATGTTGTCGTGGGTGGCCTGGAGGCTCTCGGTCCCCTTCGACGAGCTGGCGATACCGCTCACGTGCACGATGTCGCCGACCACCACGGCCCTGTGCCCGCGCGCCGGCGACCCGTGATGCGAGGTGGCCGGGAGCTCGACGCTCTCGACGAGCTTGCGCACCGGCTTGCCGGCGATCTCGCCTCGCTGCACGTAGACGCCCAGCACACCGCCGTGGACCGACAGCACGAGACCGTTCAAAGAGAAGCGGCTCTTGTGAGCGCCCCTTTGATGGCCGGCGCTGCCGGAGTGCCCCGTCTGGGCGGCAGCGGTCCCGGCAAGCCCGAGCGTCGCAGCGAGCGCGCACAGGCCGGCCAGCCCTGCACGTGCTGAGAGCGAACGTGCTCGGTCGTGCTTGGTGTACATCTTCGGCTCCTCTTGTTCATGACGGCCGCATGCGTCCTGGCTCGTCCTTCTGGGAGATACTACTACTCAGGGTAGGCAGAGAACCACGGAAAGCGGGCAGAGCTCGCGGGAGCCACAGCTGGGCGGCGTGCGAGCGCCGGGCGGACGGGGATAGGTACCCTTTCGGCCATGTGCGGCATCATCGCGGTGACCGGGGCCGCCGATCCCCTCCGGATCCTGCTCGACGGTCTCGAGCTCCTCGAGTACCGGGGTTACGACTCGGCGGGAGTGGCACTCGTCTGCTCCGGGGACGCCGGCGGCTTCCTCTGGCGCAGGCGGGCGGCCGTGCGCGCCCAGTCGATCCCCGAGCTGCACAAGGAGGCGGACACTGCCCCCGCCCATGCCCGCGCCGGCATCGGCCACACCCGCTGGGCGACCCATGGCGCCCCCACCGAGCAGAACGCCCACCCTCATCTCGACTGCAGCGGCCGGGTGGCCGTCGTCCACAACGGGATCATCGAGAACCACCGCGAGATCGCCGCCGGCCTCGACGCCCGGGGGCACGTCCGCACCTCCGAGACTGACTCCGAGGTCATCGCCCACCTCGTCGAGGAGCACCTGGCGGCCGGCGCGACGCTCGCCCAGGCGGCCCGCGCCCTGTTGAGGACGCTGCGGGGCGACTTCGCCCTGGCTCTCGTCTCGGCCGACGAGCCCGACCTCATAGTCGGCACCCGCCGGACCTCCCCGCTCATCGCCGGGCGGGCCGACGGTCTCGGCCTCGTAGCGTCCGACATCTCGGCGATCCTCGGCCTTACGCGGAACCTCGTCGCGATCGGCGACGACGAGGTGGCCCTCGTGCGCCCGGGCTCGATCGCCGTTACCGACGCGGAGGGCAACGAGGTCGCCCAGCAGCTCTTGCAAGTGGGCTGGGAGGTGGAGGCCGCCCGCCGGGAGGGTTTCGAGGACTTCATGTCGAAGGAGATCCACGAGCAGCCCCGGGCTCTCGCCGACACGCTGCTCGGCCGGATCGGCGCCGACGGCACGACCGAGCTCGAGGAGCTGGCGCTCGGGCCGCACGAGCTGCGCAGCATCGACCGGGTGACCGTCATCGGCTGCGGCTCGAGCTACCACGCCGGCATGGTCGGCCGGCTCGCCATCGAGAGCTGGGCCAAGCTGCCCGCCACTGCGGAGATCGCGAGCGAGTTCCGCTACGAGGAGCCGGTCGTCGACGACCGCACCCTCGTCATCGCGATCAGCCAGTCCGGCGAGACGGTGGATACCTTCCACGGGCTGCGCGAGGCGCTCAGGCGCGGGGCGAGGACGCTCGTCGTGACGAACGTCGTCGACTCGCTCATGGCGCGGGAGGCCGACGGGGCCCTCTACACCCGCGCCGGCCCGGAGATCGGCGTCGCCTCGACGAAGTGCCACGTCGCCCAGCTCGCCCTTCTCCAGGTGTTCGCCCTTCACCTCGCCGCGCTGCGCGGGACGATGCCGGCTTCGGCGTCTGCCCGCCTGGCTGCTGAGATCGCCCGCCTACCGGGGGTGCTCGAGGATGTGGTGGGGCGCTTCGAGGAGTACCGCGGGGTCGCCCAAGCGCTGGCGGGCGTCAACGACGTCTACTTCCTCGGGCGGGGGCTCGGCTACCCGATCGCTCTCGAAGGGGCTCTCAAGCTGAAGGAGCTGGCCTACGTGCGGGCCGAGGCCTACCCGGCGGGCGAGATGAAGCACGGCCCGATCTCTCTCATCGTGCCCGGAACGGTGGCAGTGGTCGTCGCGACGAAAGGCCGTCTCTACGAGAAGGTGCTGGCGAACGTCGAGGAGCTGCGGGCGAGGGGAGCTTCGGTCGTCGCCGTCTGCAACGACGACGACGACACGGCGCCGCGCCTCGCCGACGC
Organism: Actinomycetes bacterium; assembly: GCA_021818615.1. Taxonomy (GTDB): domain Bacteria; phylum Actinomycetota; class Acidimicrobiia; order Acidimicrobiales; family Bog-793; genus JAKATT01. The sequence goes on from JAKATT010000007.1 coordinate 10,684, forward strand.
CGTCCTGCGGGTGCCGGCCGTGCCGGAGGCCCTGGTACCGGCGGTGGCGGTGGTGCCGCTGCAGGTGCTCGCCTACTCCGTCGCCAAGGCGCGGGGCAACGACGTCGACAGGCCGCGCAACCTCGCCAAGGTGGTCACCGTCGAATGATCGGCCTCGGCATCGACGCAGTCGACATCGCCCGCTTCCGCGCCCTCCTCGAGCGTCGCCCGAGCGTCCGCCACCGCCTGTTCACGCCGCTCGAGCTCGAGGCTCTCGCGTCCAGGAGCGACCCGGTCCCGGGGTTGGCGGCCCGTTTCGCGGCAAAAGAAGCCGCCATGAAGGCGCTGGCGGCGGGCATCGGCGGCATCGACTTCGCCGACGTCGAGGTACTGGCGGGACCGAGCGGCGAGCCGCGCCTCTCGGTCTCCGGCAGGGCTGCTGCTCGCGCCCTGGGGCTCGGGGTCAGCGGCTGGCACGTGTCGATCTCGCACACCGAGGCGCTCGCGACCGCCGTGGTCGTGGCCGGCTGAGGCGCCGAGTCGCCCCCGGGCCGGCGGGCTGGCAGGCTGGGTCGTACATGGAGCCGGTGCTCACCGTAGAGGAGATGCGGGCGGTCGACTCGGCAGCACAGCGCGAGGTGCCGGCGGCTGTGCTGGTCGAGCGCGCCGGCACGGCCGTCGCCGGCGAGGTGCTGGCGCTCCTCGCCGGGAGCGCCTACGGCCACCGGGTCGCAGTGGTCGCCGGGCCGGGCAACAACGGCAGCGACGGCCGCGTCGCCGCCCGGGTCCTCGAGCGTCGCGGCGCCCGGGTCCAGCTCTTCGACGCCCGCCGGCCGCCCGAGCGGATCGAGGGGGCAGACGTCGTCGTCGACGCCGCCTTCGGCACCGGCTTTCGCGGCGAGTACTGGGCACCGGCCGTCGAGCCGGGAGTGCCCGTCGTGGCGGTCGACGTGCCGACCGGGGTCGACGCCACGACCGGCGAGGTGCGCGGCC
>JAKATT010000007.1:11671-14334 GCA_021818615.1 Actinomycetes bacterium
GCGCACCGTCACCTTCGGCGCCCTCAAGCCGGGCCTCTTGCTCGGTCCGGGGAGGCAGCACTGCGGCAAGGTGCGCGTGGAGGCGATCGGTCTGCCGATCTCGGCGGTGACCGCTGGCATCTGGCACGTGGAGGACGGCGACATCGCCGCCCTCGTCCCCCCGCGCCGGCCCGAGGACTACAAGTGGAGCTCGGCGCTCATAGCGGTCGCAGGGTCGCCCGGGATGTACGGCGCAGCCACCTTCGTCGCCCGAGCGGCGCTGCGGGCCGGAGCGGGCATGGTCCGCCTGGGAATCCCCGGGGCGGATCCGGGCCAGCTCCCGGTGAGCGAGGCAGTGGCGCGTGTGCTGGAGGAGGTGGGGTTCGAAAGCGACGTGCTCGGCGAGCTCGGGCGTTTCGAGGCGCTCGTCGTCGGTCCTGGGATCGGACGGCGGGACGGAGCGCTCGAGTCGATCCGCCGCCTCGTTGCAGGCTCCGGAGCGCTCCCGACCCTCGTCGACGCAGACGGCCTGGCGGCGCTCGGCTCGGCGGAGGAGGCGGCTTCGCTGATCGCGTCCCGGCGGTCGCCCGGCGGCTGGGTCGCCTACGACCCGTCGCCGGCGTCGCCCGTCGTGCTCACCCCCCATGCCGGCGAGTTCGCCCGGCTCGCAGGGGAGCCGCCCGGCTCGGACCGGGTGGCGAGCGCGCGCGACCTCGCGCGGCGCAGCGGGGCGGTGGTGCTGGTGAAGGGCTCGACGACCGTTGTGGCCGAGCCGGGTGGGCGGGTAGCCATCAGCACCGCCGGCTCGTCGGTCCTGGCGACGGCGGGAACGGGAGACGTCCTCTCGGGCGTCGTCGGTGCCCTGCTCGCGCGTGCTGTTCCTCCGCTCGAGGCTGCCGCTCTCGGTGCCCACCTCCACGGGCGGGCCGCCTCGCTCGGCTACGAAGAGGGACTGGTAGCAGGCGACCTGCCGGACCTGGTCGCAAGGGTGCTCTCCCTGTCCGCCCGGCGGCGCTTCCCGCCGCAGCGCTTCGCAAGAGGCGCCTTCAGTGGCTGAGGGCTCGCGCCGCCCGGCCCGGGTCGAGGTCGATCTCGGCGCCATCAGCGAGAACGCCGCCGTGCTCGCAAGGATCGCCGCCCCCGCCGAGCTGTGTGCCGTCGTAAAGGCGGACGCCTACGGGCACGGGGCTGTCCCCGTTGCCGCCGCCGCCCTGCGGGGGGGCGCGAGCGAGCTTGCCGTCGCGCTCGTCGACGAGGGCGTCGAGCTTCGCGAGGCGGGCATCACGGCACCGATCCTCGTGCTGTCCGAGCCGGGCCGGGAGGCCATGGCGGAGGCCTTCGCCCGCCGGCTCACACCCACGATCTACACGCCCGACGGGGTCGCCCTCGCTCGCCACGCCGCCGGAGCGAGGGGAGGGGGCCCCTGGCCCGTCGAGGTGAAGGTCGACACGGGCATGCACCGGGTCGGGGTGGCGCCGTCCGACGCGCCGGGCCTCGTCGCGGCCGTGGCCTCGTCGGGAGTGCTCGCCTTTGGCGGCCTCTGGACGCACTTCGCGCTGGCCGACGAGGTGGACGACGACTTCACCGAGCTGCAGATAGAGCGCTTCCTCGGCGTGCGAAAGGCGCTCGCCGACGCCGGACTGCCCGATCCGGGCCGTCTCCACGCCGCCAATTCGGCCGGGGCGATCGCCTGGCCGGCAGCGCGTTTCGACCTGGTCCGCTGCGGTATCGCCCTCTACGGCTACTCGCCGGGCCGGGCTGTCACTCCCCGCCTCGAGGCGGCCGGCGCCCACCTGCGCCGGGCACTCTCCTGGAAGGCGCGGGTCACCTACGTGCAGCGCCTCGGGGTGGGCGAGGCGGTGAGCTACGGGCTGCGGTCCCCCCTCGAGGTGCCCTCGAACGTCGCCACCGTGCCGCTCGGCTACGGTGACGGCATCCCCCGCGCCTACTTCGAGCGCGGGGGAGAGGTTCTCGTGAACGGCCGTGCGCGCCACCTGGCGGGCACGGTGACGATGGACCAGATCATGGTCGACTGCTCTGGGGACGACGTCCGCCCGGGAGACGAGGTCGTCCTCATCGGCTCGCAGGGCGATGCCCGCCTCACGGCCGACGACTGGGCGGACCGCCTCGGCACCATCTCCTACGAGATCATCACGCGGATCGGGGCGCGGGTCCCCCGGGTGCACCTGCCGTGAGGCGTCTTTGATGGGCACGCCTCCCCTCCCGGCGTCCCGGCGCCGGCGAGGCCGGGAGCTCGGCATCGCCGCGGCGGGCGCCGTGCTCGCCGGCGGTGCCGGCTACGCCGCCTCCCGTCTCGCCGCGCACCGCAAGCAGCTCGGGCGCCGCCCCGGCGGCGAGCCCGAGCTGCAGCTGCCTGCTGACGCCGCCGAGCACATGGTCGAGATGAGCGACAAGGGACGCATCAGGGTGGTCGAGGCCGGCAAAGGACCGGCCATCGTGCTCTTGCACGGCGCCGGCCTCTCGGCAGACGTGTGGGCCTACCAGTTCCACGATCTCTGCGACCGCCGCCGCCTCGTCGCCCTCGACCTTCGCGCCCACGGCGAGTCCGAGGCGGGCGGCGAAGGGGTGACGATCTCCGCCATGGCCGACGATCTCGCCTCGGTGCTCGAGGAGCTCGACCTCCGCGGCGCCCTCCTCGTCGGCCACTCGATGGGCGGCATGGC
>JAKATT010000007.1:14979-30614 GCA_021818615.1 Actinomycetes bacterium
GCCGGCAGGACCCAGGTCGTCTTCTCGGGCGGCAACCCCGACAGCGACATCGTGTTCGTCGGCGAGGCGCCCGGGCGGGACGAGGACCTGCAGGGCGAACCGTTCGTCGGCCGCTCCGGCAAGCTGCTCGACAAGCTGATCAAAGAGGAGCTCGGCCTCGACCGGAGCGGTTGCTACATCTGCAACGTCGTGAAGTGCAGGCCGCCGGCCAACCGTGACCCGCTGCCCGATGAAGTGGAGGCCTGCCGTCACTTCCTCGACTCCCAGCTCGGCCACATCGCTCCGAGGGTGGTCGTGACCCTCGGCAACTTCGCCACCCGCGCCCTTCTCCACACGACCGAGGGCGTGACGCGCCTTCGCGCCAAGACATACCCCTTCGGCGACGCCGTGCTGGTGCCAACCTTCCACCCGTCGGCGGCCCTTCGCGGCGGCGGCCTCGTCGTGGCGGAGATGCGGGCCGATCTCGTACGGGCAAAACGGGCCCTTTTGTGATCGAGCTCTCCACCTCCTCGGCCGAGGAGACCGAACGCGCCGGCGGGGCGCTTGCCACCGAGGCACGCCCGGGCGACATCGTGCTGCTCTCCGGCGGCCTCGGGGCAGGCAAGACGACCTTCGTGAGGGGCCTCGCTCGCGCCCTTGGCTACGAGGGCGACGTCACGAGCCCCACCTTCACGCTCGCCCACGACTACCCCGCTCGGATCCCTATCCTGCACGCTGACCTCTGGCGCCTCGAGCGGGTCGCCGAGATCGAGCAGCTGGCCCTCGACGAGGAGCTCGAGCAGGGCTCTCTCCTCGTCGTCGAATGGGGGGAGGCTGCCGAGCCGCTGTTCCGGGCGACCGCTCTCGTCGTCACGATCGAGCTCGGAGAGGACGACAGCTGCCGCCTCCTCCGTTTCGACACCAGCTCCTTGCCCTGGGCCCGCCGCCGTGGCGACCTCGAGCAGGCGCTCGGCGCGGCGCTCGGGAGCGCCCCGTGAGAGTGCTCGCCATCGAGACGGCCGCCGGGGACGTTGCGGCCGGGATCGGGGACGAGTCGGGCCCGATCGCTGTGCTCGCCGCGAGGGCCGGGCACCGCCACGTGGAGCTGCTCCACCCCATGGTGGCCGAGGTGTGCCGTCTGGCGGGCGTTTGCCTCGGGGAGCTCGACGCCGTCGCGGTCGACATCGGCCCCGGTCTCTTCAGCGGCATCCGCGTCGGCCTGGCGGCCGCCAAGGGCTTCGCACTCGGGCTCGGGATCCCGATCGTCGCCCTCACGAGCCTCGAGATCATCGCTGCCGCCCTCGAACCCGTCCGCCAGTCCGGATCCGTTGTGGTGCCGGTGGTGGACCTGCGCCGCGACGAAGTCGGTTGGGCGGTCGCGGGCCCGGGGGAGCCCCTCGGGCCGGCGAGGCTGTCCCGCCCCGAGCACGTCGCGCGCGAGGTGGCCCGCCTCGTCACCGATGGCGAGCGGGTGGTGCTGGCAGGCGACGGCGCACGGCGCTACGCCGATCTGTTCCCGCTCGCCGCAGCCCTGGCAGGCCCAGAGCTCTCCTCGCCCCCTGTAGCGTCGCTCGCCGTGCGAGCCGTCTCCGCTCTCGCGGCGGGCGCAGTGTCCGACCCCTTCGACGTCAAGCCCGCGTACCTGCGCGAGCCGGACGCCCGCATCAACTGGTCGAAGATGCACACCGGCACCGCCAAGGAGCGTTGATGGGCTTCCGCTTCGCCGCGACGAACAGGCGACCCCCCCCTGGGCGCTGCCAGGTCGAGATCGCGCCCATGCGGCGCCGGCACGTGAGGGCCGTCGTCGCCATCGAGCAGCAGGTCTTCCCGACCCCGTGGTCGCTCGGGCTGTACCTCTCGGAGCTCGCCATGGGACCGGCCCGGGCGTACATCGTCGCCAAGGTGGGAGGCGAGGTGGTCGGCTACGCCGGGCTGATGCTGGCCGTCGGCGAGGGGCACGTGACGACGATCGGCGTCGCTCCCGACTGGCAGCGACGCGGCATCGGCAGGCGCCTGCTCTGGTCCCTCGCGCTGGCTGCCATCGAGCGGGGCGCCGAGGACCTCACCTTGGAGGTGCGGCTCTCGAACGCCGGCGCCCGGGCCCTCTACCACGAGTTCGGCTTCGCGCCGGCGGGGATCCGCAAGAACTACTACGCCGAGGTGAACGAGGATGCCCTCGTGATGTGGGCGCACGGCGTCCAGAGCGCCGAGTACCGGGCGCGCCTCGACCAGATCGAGGCGCGCCTGCGCTCCTGAGCTGGCTGTCTGGCACTCTCACCACGCGTTTGCCAACCGCCGCCGGAGCCGATATCGTTAGCACTCAGGTTCTGAGAGTGCCAACCGAGCCAGCTCGGAGTGAATACAGGAGGCCCTTACCCAATGAAGCTGCAGCCACTGGACGACCGGATCGTCGTTCGCCCGAGCGAGTCCGAGGAGACGACCGCCTCGGGCCTCGTGATCCCCGACACCGCCAAGGAGAAGCCTCAGCAGGGCGAGGTCCTTGCCGTCGGCCCCGGCCGCCGCGCCGAGAACACCGGCGAGATCATCCCGCTCGACGTAAGCGTCGGCGACAAGGTCGTGTACTCGAAGTACGGCGGCACCGAGATCACCATCGAGGGTGAGGACCTCCTCATCCTGTCGAGCCGCGACGTGCTGGCCAAGGTCGGCGCCTGATGGCCAAGCAGCTCGCGTTCGACGAGTCGGCCCGCCGCCGGCTCGAGGCCGGGGTCAACAAGCTCGCCGACACGGTGAAGGTGACCCTCGGTCCGAAGGGGCGCAACGTCGTCCTCGACAAGAAGTTCGGTGCGCCGACCATCACGAACGACGGCGTCACGATCGCTCGTGACATCGAGCTCGAGGACTCCTTCGAGAACATGGGCGCCCAGCTCGTGAAGGAAGTGGCGACGAAGACCAACGACGTCGCAGGTGACGGCACGACGACCGCCACGGTGCTCGCCCAGGCGCTCGTGCGCGAGGGCCTGCGCAACGTGGCCGCCGGCGCCAACCCGATGTCGCTGAAGCGCGGCATCGAGGCTGCCGTCGCCGCCGCAGTCGACTCGCTCGCCTCGCAGTCCCGCGACGTCGAGGGCCGCACGGAGATCGCGCAGGTCGCGGCCATCTCGGCCGCCGACCAGTCCATCGGCGACGTGCTCGCCGACGCGATCGACCGGGTCGGCAAGGACGGCACGGTCACCGTGGAGGAGTCGAACACCTTCGGCCTCGAGCTCGAGTTCACCGAGGGCATGCAGTTCGACAAGGGCTACCTCTCGCCCTACTTCGTCACCGATCCCGAGCGCCAGGAGTCGGTCCTCGAGGACCCTTACATCCTGATCGTCAACTCGAAGATCAGCTCCGTGCACGACCTCGTGCCAGTGCTCGAGCGGGTCATGCAGTCCTCGAAGCCCCTCCTCGTCATCGCCGAGGACGTCGAGGGCGAGGCGCTTGCCACGCTCGTCGTGAACAAGATCCGCGGACTGTTCTCCTCGGTAGCAGTCAAGGCACCCGGCTTTGGCGAGCGCCGCAAGGCCATGCTCGGAGACATCGCCGTGCTCAGCGGCGCGACGGTCGTCTCCGAGGAGGTCGGCCTGAAGCTCGAGAACACCACTCTCGACCTGCTCGGCAGGGCGCGGCGCATCGTCGTCACGAAGGACGACACGACGATCGTCGACGGCGCTGGAGCCGAGCAGGACGTGAAGGGGCGCATCGGCCAGATCAAGCGGGAGATCGAGGAGACCGACTCCGACTGGGACCGCGAGAAGCTCCAGGAGCGCCTCGCCAAGCTCGCCGGGGGCGTTGCCGTCGTGAAGGTCGGAGCGGCCACCGAGATCGAGCTGAAGGAGAAGAAGCACCGCATCGAGGACGCCCTCTCGGCGACCCGGGCGGCCATCGAGGAGGGCATCGTCGCGGGCGGCGGCACGGCACTGGTGCGTGCCCGCCCGTCGGTCGCGACGGCGATCGAGAAGCTCGACGGCGACGAGGCGACCGGGGCCCGGGCGGTCTATCGGGCTCTCGAGGAGCCGCTCAAGTGGATCGCCATCAACGCCGGCCTCGAAGGGGCGGTCCAGGTGCGCGATGTCGAGGCGGCCAAAGGTTCGAAGGGCCTCAACGCCCTCACCGGCGAGATCGAGGACCTGGTGAAGGCCGGCGTCATCGACCCCGCCAAGGTGACCCGCTCGGCCCTGCAGAACGCTGCGTCGATCGCCGGGCTCCTTCTCACGACCGAGGCGCTCATCGCCGACAAGCCCGAGCCGAAGGGCGACGCCGCCGCAGCCGCGGCAGCTGCGGCCGGCGGCATGGGCATGATGTAGCAACCAGGTTCGCCGGAGACGGCCGGGTCTCCCGCTTCGGCGGGGGCCCGGCCGTCTCGCGTGCTCCGGCCCTCTTGCAGCTCTCCAAGTAGCATGCCCGGGCGTGGAAGCTGGCGCGCTGGTCCGGGCGCGCCACGCGTCGAGTCGTCTCGCGGCGCCAGCCCGGCCGGCGCCAGCCCGGCCGGCCGGCGAGCGCCCCCTGGGCGGCGCCCACCTGCGGCCACCGCTCCGCCGGAGCGCGGCGGTGCGCTGGACCTGGCCGGCCATCATCGCCCTCTTCGTCGTAGCGGCGAATTTCCCCGCACTGGGCGGCTTCGTCGACCTGAACCCGCTGAACGGCTATGCCGGCCTCTCGGTCTCGCGCTCGGGCGGGCTCCTTCCCGGGGAGCCGACGATGGACATCAACGTCGGCCTGACCTCGCAAGCCCTGGGACATCGCGCCGCTCTTGACTGGCTGCACGGCAACGTGCCCTGGTGGAACCCCTACGAGGGTGTCGGCACCCCCCTTGCCGGCGAGATGCAGTCGGCCGCCTTCTTCCCGCCGACCCTGCTCCTGGCGTTCTCGAACGGGCAGCTCTTCTTCCGCATGCTGCTCGAGCTCGTCGCCGGGCTCGCCATGTTCTTTCTCGCGAAACGCCTCGCCCTCAGCTCTTTTGTGAGCGGCATCGCCGGCGTCCTCTTCGCTCTCAACGGCACGTTCGCCTGGTACGAGCACGCGGCGATAAACCCGGTATGCCTGCTGCCCGTCTGCCTCCTCGGTGTCGAGATCGCACGCCGGCGGCCGCTCGGCGACTGGCGCACTCTCGTGTTGCCGCTCGGGCTGGCGCTCTCGATCGTCGCCGGCTTCCCAGAGACGGCCTACCTCGACGGCGGGCTCGTCGCGGCCTGGGCGCTCGTGCGCAGCTGGCAGGCGGGCCCAAGCGCTCTCGACCGCCTCCGCCTCGCCGGTCGCCTCGCTCTGCTCGGCGCAGGCGGGGTGGCGCTCACCGCCCCGCTCGTGCTCGCCTTCAGCTCGTACGTGAGCAACGGCAGCGTCGGCCCGCACGTCTCGATGGCGCACGTGCACCTGCCCACGGCGAACCTCGTCACGCTCGCCCTCCCGTACCTGACCGGCCCGCTCAAGGCGTTCGGCGCCCAGGGGAATGCCGCTCTCAGCCCGCTTTTCATCGCGAACTCCGGCTACTTCGGCGCAGGTGTCCTCGTTCTCGCGCTGCTGGGCCTCTTTGCCGTCCCGATCCGGCGGGAGGGGGCGCTCCGCCTCCTGCTGCTCGCCTGGCTCGCAACCTGGCTACTTCGCCTCTACGGGGTCGTGGTGCTCGAGAAGCTCGTCGCCGACCTGCCCGAGCTGCGTGACGCCGCCGTCTTCAGGGCTGCCTTCCCCTCGATGGAGCTCGCAGCCGTCCTGCTCGCGGCGTTCGGGCTCGAGGCGACGCTCGGGACGCTCCGCTCGGCGGGACGGCTGGGTCGCCTCCGGCCGGCGCTCGCCGCCGCCGCTGTCGCCGGCCTCCTCGTCGGGTTGGCGCTCGGCCCGGGAAAGCCGCTCCTCGACACGGTGCTGCACGACAAGGGCCACGCCGCCCCCTACATGACGGCGGCGGCGATCTGGGGCGGGGTCGTGCTGGTCGTTGTCGCCGGAGCCAGCCTGGCGCGCCGCCCGGCTCCCGCCGGCCTCCTCCTCGGCGGCGTGCTCGTCCTCGACGCCCTGGCCTCGTTCATCTATCCCCAGCTCTCGGCGACGCGCTCAGCGAGCCTCGACCTCGCCCCGGTGCGCTACCTGGCGGCCCATCTCGGCACCGGGCGTTTCATGAGCCTGCAGGCGGACCCGAGGGTGCTGCGGGCGAACGACGGAGGTCCTATCACCCCGAACTACGGCACCTACTTCGGGCTGTCGTCGGCCGGCTACTTCGACATCCCCGACCCCGCGATCTTCGTCGACTTCGTCAAGAGCCGGCTCGACCCCTACGCCGGCTCGGAGTTCTTCACCGGCGGTGGCTTCGACCGCCCAAAGGAGGCGCCTCAGCCGATCGACGAGGTGGCCGCCAACCTCGCCAGCTTCGAGGCGATCGGCGTCTCATACCTCGTTACCGGCTCCGACGTGCCCGTCCGCCAGAGGATCCCTTCGGCCACCCTCGTGTTCTCCGACCCGCTCACAGACATCTACCACCTGCCCGGCGCCGCCCCGTTCTTCTGGACGACCGGGCACGCCTGCCGCCTCGAGGTCAAGGACGAGGAGCACGTAACGGCGTCCTGCACGAGACCGGCTCGGCTCGTGCGCGACGAGCTCGACTTCCCTAACTGGCGGGCGGCCGTGAACGGGCGCGCCGTGCCGGTCATGGCTTTTCGGCCGATCTTCCAGTCCGTCCTGCTGCCGGCCGGCCGTTCGAGCGTCGTGTTCTCTTACTCGCCGGCACATATCGGCCTCGGAGAGGCCGGCACCGTCGCAGGGGTGCTCGTGCTCGCCGGCCCGATGGCCTGGCGCGCCGGGCGGCGCCGCAAGCACCGCCCGCACCGCAAGCCGGCGGCGGCCGCAGGCGAGACGAGGTGAGCACCCGGCTCGTCGTCCGGGCTGCCCACCGGAGCCGCGACGCCGTTGCTCGGTGCTGGCGCGACCTGGCAGGGATCGCCTCACTTGTCACGATGGCGCTGGCGTACCTCTCACCTGCCCTGAAGGACGGCTTCAGCTTCGGCGGCTTCGACTTCGTCGTACCGCTCACGAGCCTCGGAGCCGGCCTTTACCCCTCGTCGCCCCACAACCGGCTCAACAGCGACGTCATCAGCCAGATGAACGCATGGAATGGTTTCGACTGGCGTCAGATCCACGCTGGCGCCTTCCCGCTCTGGAACGACCTGACACTTGCGGGCATGCCGCAATTCTTCAACTTCGAGTCAGCGACGCTGTCACTGCCCGACATCGCCAGCTACGCGGCGCCTCTTCGCGCCGCCTTCCTCGTGGCAGTGCTCGTCAAGCTGCTGATCGCCGGCACGGGAGTGTACGTCTTCGCTCGCGTGGTTGGGCTCCGCGCCATTGCGTCGGCGTTCGCGGGGATCACGTTCATGCTGTCGGGGGGTTTCGAGGCTTGGCTGTCCTGGCCGCTCTCCGACGTGGTGTCCTGGCTCGGCTGGATCGCAGCCTTCGCCGTGCTGGCGTACCGGTGGCGCTCGCGGCTGCGTTTCGTCGTGGGCCTCGCCGTCTCGGTGGCATTCTCGGTCTACGGCGGCTTCCCCGAGGCGAACGCCTTCCTCGCCCTCGCCCTCTCGCTTCTTGCCCTGAGCGCCCTCGTCGTGCTCCTGTGCCGGCACCGGCGGCTGTCCCTCGGCGGGCTCGGCCGGGTGGTGGGCGGCACGGTTGCCGGCGTGCTCCTGTCGGCGCCGCTGTGGCTCCCCGGCCTGCAGCTCATCCACCTCGCCCATCGCTCGACCGAGGGCGGCTTCCCCGGGATCCCCGCCCGGGCCCTCTCGCTCCTCGTCGTCCCCGGCTACGACGGGCTCCCCACGAAGGGCAGCACATTCCTGCTGCACGGCTGGAACTACTACGAGACCGTCTCCTATGTAGGCGTCGTGGCGCTCGCCCTCGCGCTCGTGGCGGTCGTGAGATGGTGGCGCCACCCGGTTGTGATGGCCTGCCTCGTGACGGCGCTCTCCTGCGTCCTCGTCTCGTACCAGACGCACTCGTTCCACGTCGTGCAGGACTTCCTCAACCATCATGGGCTCGCCAGCATCGAGTGGCTGCGCTACCGGTCGCTCATCGGCTTCCCCCTCGGCATCCTCGCCGGGACGGGCCTCGAGACCCTCCTTGCCCCTCGCACGTCGCGCGGGCCGCTCCGGGCGTTCCTCGCCGCCGCCGTGCTGCTCGCCGGTGCTCTGGCCGTTCTCTTCGTCACCGCCTCGAGCGGCCTCGCCTCGCCCCGGCTGCTTGGCCTTCGCGAGCAGTCGCTCTGGTGGCCGGCCGGGCTCGTCGTAGCCTGCCTCGCCTGCTGGGCGCTGCTCTTGCTCGCAGGCGGCGCCCGCCACTGGCGCCGTTCCCGGGCACTCTCGGGCGCGGCGGTCGCCGCCCTCTTCTCTGCGAACGCGGCCTTCCTGTTGTTCTCGGGCGTCGGGATCAACTCGTACTCCAAGGCGTACTTCCCGGTCTCAGCTGCTATCGCCCGCCTGCAGGCCACGGTCGGGGACGGGCTCGTCGGGCTCGATACGGGTGTGGCCGACGTCCAGAGCTTCACGCCGCTCGGCTTCTACCCGGAGGTGAACCTCGGCTACAGGATCGCCGAGTTCGCCGGGCACGACCCGCTGCTGCCGCAGGCGTACTTCTCGGCGGTCTCGCCGGGCGGGGCTAAGGGGGGGCCAGGTTTCATCGAACCCGACATCTCGACGGTCTCTGCCGCCCGCCGCTTCGGGGTGCAGTGGCTGCTCGTCCGCAGCGGGCTAGAGGCCCCGCCCAAAGCGGTGCTCGTCGCGACTCTCGCCGGCGAGCGGCTGTTCGCCGTACCGGGGTCGCGCCGGTTCAGCTTCGCTCCGGGAGTCCCGGACAAGGTGCTCTCGGTGCGGCACCTTGCGACGTCCGAGTACGACCTCTCGCTTGCCGCCCCGGCCGCCGGGGCGCTCGAGCTGCGGGTGACCGACGTGCCGGGCTGGCACGCGACGCTGGACGGCCGGGCCGTCACCCTGTCGAGCTTCGACGGCGTCATGATGTCGCTCGAGGTCCCGGCCGGCGCCCACTCGCTTCGCCTCTGGTACATGCCAGGCCGCTTCCTCGAGGGGATCGCCGGGGCGGCTGCGGCGGTCGTGGCCTTGCTCGGGCTCTTCGGCCTCGCCGCCGTGCGGCGCAGGCGCCGAGGCGCCTCGTCGGCCGGCTCTGGCGCCGGTGCCTCTGGTGTGCCCGAGCGCTTCGACGACGGGCTCTCGCTCGCCGTCGAGCTGAGGGAGGTGCACAAGGAAGCGATGAGGGATCGCCGGATCATGGGGATCGAGTGAGCTCGGCGGGAGCCGGCACTGGCACGGGACCGCCCGGGCCCGAGCCGCGCCCGCCCGAGCCAAGGCGCTTTCGCCAGCGGATTCCCCGCCCACCGGCCGCCCGCCGCCCGGCGGTTGCCAGGGCGCGCTTCGTCGAGGTCGCCACCCGCCTCGGGCCAGACGAGCTGGCGGCGCGCCTTGGCCGTGCTGACCTGCTCGAGCGGGCCTTCGGGCCCATCGTGGGCGGAGGGCTGCCCGGGGCGGGGGCACCGAGCGCCGCGGCGGCGCGGACTGGGGCGGCGGTGCTCCTGCCGGTGATAGGCGGCCGCTCGCCAGACGATCCGGCGCGCCTCGTCCTCATCCGGCGGGCAACGCACCTGAGGGCCAATCCCGGCGAGATCGCCTTCGCCGGTGGCCGGCTCGAGCCGGGCGAGTCCCCCCGCCAGGCAGCCCTGCGGGAGGCCGAGGAGGAGCTCCTCCTCGAGCGGCACCACGTCCGGGTGCTCGGGAGCCTGCCGACCGTCTTCCGCCGGAGCCGGGCGGAGCGGATCGAGCCCTTCGTCGCGACAGTGGAGGGAGTGGTGCGTCTCGTGCCGAGCCCGGGGGAGGTGGACGACGTCCTCGTCCTCGCGCTCGGTGACCTCGCCCGCCCGGAGCGCTACTTCGAGGAGGAGTGGCCGATGCCGGGCGGCGGCCGCCGGATGATGCACTTCTTCGAGCTCGAGAGCGACATCCTCTGGGGAGCGAGCGCGGCGATCCTCACCCTCCTGCTCGATCGTCTGGCCGTCGCGGCGGGTGGGCCCTAGGCTCGCCCGAGGTGGCAGACGTGGAGATCGGAGCCGGCAAGTCAGCGCGGCGCGGCTACTCCCTTGACCAGGTGTCGATCGTCCCCACCCGCCGCACGAGGGCTCCCGACGAGGTCGACCTGTCGTGGTCGATTGAGGCCTACACCTTCTCCCTGCCACTCATGGCTGCGCCGTCGGACGCCGTCGTGAGCCCCGAGACGGCCCGCCTCTTCGCCGACCTCGGTGGCGTCGCCGTGCTCAATTTGGAGGGGCTGTGGACGCGCTACGAGGACCCGGCTCCCCTGTTCGAGGAGATCGCCTCGCTGACCGAGGGATCCGCCTGCCGCCGGCTGCAGGACATCTACGCCGAGCCGATCAAGGCCGAGCTCGTGACGCAGCGGATCCGGGAGATAGCGGCCTCCGGCGCAGTGACGTGTGGGGCCATCAGCCCGCAGCTCACTTCGGAGTACGCCAAAGCCGTCGTGCAGGCAGACCTCGACCTTCTCGTCATCCAGGGGACGGTCGTGTCGGCCGAGCACGTGTCGAGGGGCGCCGAGCCGCTCAACTTGAAGCGCTTCATCCGCGAGTACGACATCCCGGTCGTCGTCGGGAGCTGCGCGTCCTACCAGGCAGCCTTGCATCTGATGCGAACCGGCGCTGCCGGCGTCCTCGTCGGCGTCGGGACCGGCCCGGGCTCGACCACTCGCCAGGTCCTCGGCATCGGGGCGCCGCAGGCCACGGCGATCGCCGACGCGGCGGGCGCCCGCTCACGGCACCTCGAAGAGACCGGCGCCTACGTCCAGGTCATCGCGGACGGCGGCATGTCGACCGGCGGCGACCTCGCCAAGGCGATTGCCTGCGGGGCGGACGCGCTCATGATCGGCCTGCCGCTCGCGGCCGGCGCCGAGGCGCCCGGGAGGGGGAGGTACTGGGAGATGGCCGCCGCCCACGCCCGGTTGCCGCGAGCCTCGTGCGTGCCGGTGCGGGCGGCCGGCTCGATGCAAGAGGTGCTGCTCGGGCCTTCGCACGACCCGGCCGGCACCGCCAACCTGTTCGGGGCGCTGCGTGCCTCGATGGCCATGTGCGGGTACGCAACTCTGCGGGAGCTCCACAAGGCGGAGCTCACAGTCGACTCATAGGAGGCTCGAGACCCGCAGGTAGGGTGGCAACGATGCCCGGCCAGAACGACGAGTGGGACCTCTTCGGGGACCTCAACTTGGCCCAGCGCGAGGCCGTGGCTCATCTCGACGGGCCGCTCGTCGTCGTTGCCGGCGCCGGCTCGGGCAAGACGCGGGTGCTCACGCGGCGGATCGCCCGCCTTGTGGCCCTCGGCGTACCGCCCTGGCGCATCCTCGCCATCACCTTCACGAACAAGGCAGCCGACGAGATGCGCTCGAGGGTCGCCGCGCTGGTCGGCGAGGAAGCGTCACGGATGTGGGTCTCGACGTTCCACTCCGCATGCGTGCGGATACTGCGCCGCAACGCAGAGCGGATCGGCTACCGCTCCAACTTCACGATCTACGACGACGGCGACTCCCGCCGCCTCGTCGAGCACGTGCTCGGGGACCTGGGCATAGACCAGAAGCGCTACCCGCCCCGCGCAGTCGCAGCCGTCGTGAGCTCCGCCAAGTCTGAGCTCGTCGACGCCGAGGCTTACGCCATGCGAGCCGCCACCCTTTACGAGCGCCGGATCGCCGAGGTCTACGCCGAGTACGAGCGGCGCCTCGTCGAGGCGAACGCAATGGACTTCGACGACCTGCTGGTGCGGACCGTGAAGCTGTTCAGGGAGCACACCGACGTGCTCGAGGCGTACCAGGACCGTTTCGCCTACGTGCTGGTCGACGAGTACCAGGACACCAACGTCGCCCAGAACGAGATCGTCATGCTGCTCGGGCAGGCGCATCGCAACGTTTGCGTCGTCGGCGACACCGACCAGAGCATCTACCGCTTCCGCGGGGCCGAGATGCGCAACCTGCTCGACTTCGAGCACGCCTTCCCCGACGCCCGGGTCATCCTCCTCGAGCAGAACTACCGCTCTACCCGGACCATCCTCGGCGCGGCGAACGCCGTCATCTCCAACAACCTTCTGCGCCAGGCGAAGGACCTCTGGAGCGCTCTCGGCGAGGGCGGGAAGATCAGGCGGTACAGGGGGCGTGACGAGAGGGACGAGGCAGGGTTCGTGGCGGACGAGATAACGAGCCTCTCGAAGGACCGCCATGTCCGGCTCGACGAGATCGCCGTCTTCTACCGGACGAACGCCCAGAGCCGGGCGCTCGAGGCAGCGCTCATGGAGCGGGGCATCCCCTATCAGGTGATCGGGGGCACCCGGTTCTACGACCGGCGCGAGATCCGCGACGTCCTTGCTTACCTGCGCCTTGCTGTGAACCCCGGCGACGAGGTGTCGCTACGGCGCGTGCTCAACGTGCCGCGCCGCGGCGTGGGCGACACCACCCTCGAGCGGTTGGTCTCCTTCTCCTCGGCGAACCAGCTCTCCTTCTCCGCGGCGCTACGGCGCGCCGAGGAGGCGGGAGCCTCGGGCCGGGCACTGTCGGGCGTGCGCTCGTTCCTCGGGCTGCTCGACGCCTTCGACGCCGAGTCAGCGGTCTCGGGCCGGCCCGCCGACGTCGTGAAGGACGTGCTCGAGCGGACCGGGTACACCGAGATGCTCGAGGCAGAGGCCCTCGGCGGTGGCGCCAGGGCGATCGAGGCCGAGGGGCGGCTCGAGAACCTCGCCGAGCTCATCTCCGTGGCGAGCGAGTTCGACGACGTGGCGAGCTTCCTCCAGACGACGGCGCTCGCCGCTGCACAGGACTCCATGGAAGAGGGGCCGATGGTGTCTCTCATGACTCTTCACACCGCCAAGGGGCTCGAATTCAGGGCCGTGTTCCTCACCGGCATGGAGGAGGGGCTCTTCCCCCACAACCAGACCCTGGCGGAGCCCGACGAGCTCGAGGAAGAGCGCCGCCTCTGCTACGTCGGCATCACACGGGCCCGCGAGGAGCTCTACCTGACGAACACCTGGAACCGGACTCTGTTCGGCTCCTACCAGGCGTCGCTGCCGAGCCGCTTCATGAAGGAGATCCCCGACGAGCTGTGCATCGACGTCGGCGAGGGTCTCGCGCTCGGCCAGGGGCGAGGCTGGGGGACGGGGCGGGAGCACGAGGCGGCGGGGGGGTCGTACGCCGAGCGCTACGGCGCGCTCGGGCGCCGGGCCGGCGCGGATCGCGGCGGGCTCAGCGGGACGAGCCGGCTGGGCGGGTCGAGCAGGCCGGCGGGGTCGACGACCGGTGCAGAGGCTCTCGGGCTCGTCGAGGGGGATGTAGTCGAGCACACGCGCTACGGAGCGGGCGTCGTCGTGCACCTGGAAGGCGAGGGGACGGACGCCAGGGCCGAGATCCGCTTCACCGACGGTGCCACAAAGCACTTCATCCTGTCCGCCGCCCCCCTGCGGAGGGCCCGTACCGGGCGCGCCTGAGCCCGTCCGACAGCTCGTGCGAACGGCTTCGGGGCCTGGCAGAGCGCCGAGGAGCCGGCGCCGGCCATGGCGTCTGGCCATGGCGTACGTACATGCAGCAGGTTGACGGTGATCTCGTGCACCCGCGAGAATGGCCCGACATGCAAAGAGCGACGACGGACGAGACGGCGAGTCATGTCCGTAGGGGCCGATGAGCTTGCGGGTCCGCCTCGTCGAGCCCCGCCCGTCCGGCCACAACGTCTACGACCTGGTACACCTGCCTCGCCTCGGGCTCCCGCTCATGGGCCGGATGCTCGCCGAGGCGGGTCACGACGTCCGCATCTTCTGCGAAGTGCTCGCGCCGGTCGATCTCGACGACTTGGCCTCCGCAGACCTCGTCGGGATCTCGTCGACCACAGCCACAGCTCCTGCCGCTTACCGGCTTGCTGACTTTCTTGGTGCCGCCGGCGTCCCGGTCGTGCTCGGCGGGCCGCATGTGACCTTTCGTGCCGAAGAGGCGCTCGGTCACGCGCCATTCGTGGTCCGAGGAGAGGGAGAGCGGACCCTCGGCGAGCTCGTCGGTTGCATCGAGGAGGGACGCTCGTGGAAGGAGCTGCCAGGGCTCTCCTTCAGCGGTCCCGACGGCGAGCCGTACCACAACCCGGCCCGGACACGATGCACCCAGGCGGAGTTCGAGGCACTCCCGCCGCCCGACCTCAGGCTGATCGAGAGTCACGAGAAGATGAAGACGAAGCCGATCATGACTCAGTGGGGCTGCCCGTTCGACTGCGAGTTCTGCTCGGTGACAGCGATGTTCTCCCGCTCCGTCCGGCATCGGCGCGAAGAGCAGGTGCTCTCGGAGCTGGCCGGCCTCGGAGCCGACCGGGTCTTCATCTACGACGACAACTTCGTCGTCAACAAGGCGCGGACGGCCTCTCTCCTCCGTTCAATGGTGGCAGCGGATCTCACTCCCGCCTGGTCCGCCCAGGTCCGAGCTGACGCAGCCGTGCGCTCGCGATCACGGCCGGAGCCCGATCACGAGTTTCTCGCCCTCATGAGGTCCGCGGGCTGCTGGATGGTGATGATCGGCGTCGAGGCGATAAGCGACGAGGCGCTCTCGTCGATCGGCAAGCGCCAGCAGGTGGCGGTCGTCGAGAGGGCCATCGGCGCGTTCCACGATCACGACATCGCCGTTCACGGCATGTTCGTCGCCGGGCTCGACACCGACGTCGCCAGCACTCCTGTCGCCATGGCCGACTTCGCCCGCCGCCTCGACATCGACACCTTCCAGCTCATGGTCGAGACTCCGCTTCCCGGGACAAAGCTGTGGGAGAGGATCCGCACCGAGGATCGTCTGCTGAGCGACGACTGGTCGCTCTTCGACGGTCACCAGGTCGTGATGCGTCCCGCCCACACGACCGCACTCCAGCTGCAGCTCGAGGTGCTGGAGGCCATGCGACACTTCTACTCCTGGCCGAGGATCCTGTCCTCCGGGCTCCTGGGAGCGCTCTCGCACCTTCCCGACATCGCCGCGGCAGCCCGACCGTCATTCGTCCGCAGGCTCCCGCATCTGGCGCGGATCGCCTGGGCGAGGCGCTGGGACGAGATGGCGCCCCTGCTCGAGAGCACGCTGCCCGCAGCAGTCCGGTCGCGGGTCGCGTCAGCGCTGCTGCTTCCGGCTCTCCGCTTCTACGCGAGGCGCCAGCTCGTCACCTGGTGGGAGCAGGACCGCTCGAAGGCTCACGTGGAGCTCCTCGCCTCGCTCGCCCAGGCTGGGCCGTAGCTCTCGCGAACGAGCGGGTCAGAACAGCCCAGTGATCCTGAGGAGCTGTCCGGTTCCCACCGTCGCGCCACTGTTCGCCACGTAGACCGTTCCGTCCACGACCGCGAGCCCGGTCGGCTCCGTGAGCCCGTGAACGGGAAGGGTGACGACCTTCTCGCCCGCACCATTGCTGACCACCTCGACGAGAGCCCCCGGCGACTTCGGCGCCGCCATGAGGCCGCCGACGCTCAGCTCCGTGGCGAGGAGGCGCGGGCCGTCGAAAGCTATCGCCGTCACGGCCGTCAGGCCCCGCGCCCACACCGTCGGGGCCTCGCCCGGCACGACCCGGTAGATCTGGGCGGTCCCCGGCTCGGACGGGACCCCTCTGAGGATGCCGACGT
>JAKATT010000007.1:31226-53019 GCA_021818615.1 Actinomycetes bacterium
AGTCCTTCCCGCCGGCGCCCGCCAGCGCCACGAAGATGCTCATGTTCGGGGCGACGGTGATGTGCCTGGGCCCGTTCAGCTTGGCTGCGAGCACCGTGACTCCGGGCGTGCGGCGATCATGAACCGCCTGGGCTGCAGCAGCGCTGGTGCTCGCGAGAGCTCCGGCCAGAACTGCGGCGGCGGCTGCTACCGGCAGGGCAATACGAAGGCGTTGTCTCATGTCGCTCGAGCTGTTCCTTTCTCACATGGCCGCGTGACCGGCCGCTGTCACGGGTCTACGATCTCCTGCTTTGGGTCAGGTCCCGCCCGAGGGCTGCGGGCGATCGTGGCGGGCAACCGTGAAGGCCACGATCATCGGCACGTCGACGGCGAAGACGAGAAGCGTGAGGACCAAGACGACGAGGATGGCGCCGCGGGTGCCGTCGAAGATGAAGACGAAAGCGAGCAGCCCGGCGATCACCACGTAGGCAGCGAGCGCCCACTTGCCGACGAGGAAGAAGGTGCGCCAGGCGAACGGGCGGATGCGTGCGAGCATGAGAGCCGCGAGAGCGCTCAGGAAAGCGCCCCCGGCGAGCAGGCCGACCGCCGGGCCGAGCGGGGGAGGCTTGGGCAGGCGGGCAGCAAGGTAGACGCCGCCCGCGAGCATGAGCGCCAGCGAGGTGACCGCCAGCTCTGCGACCGGCGGCAGCCGCCGCTCGCCGGTCAAGGGATCGCCGGCGCTGTCGTCAGCAGAGCCGTTCGGCGCCGGGCCGAGAGTGCCGAGCGTGGCGTGGTCGCCTGTCATGTCGTAGCCAGTCTCGTCATGATGACGAGCGTCGCCACCTGCATCGCTCCGGTGATGCCGGCGGTGAAGATGAAGCGGCGCATGAGCTTTTGGATCACGGCGCCGTTCGGGGCCGGCTTCCTCAGTTCGAAGAGGACGGCGATGTTCGCCGGCTCGAGCAGGCCGAGGGCGATGACCGCCATGACCGCCACGACGATGAAGGACGCCACCACCCAGGCATGGTGGGAGTAGGTCGCCTGGATGTCTCCGATGTGGCGGGCGAGCTGCCAGCCGGCTGCAAGGGTGCAGACGACGAGGGTCGGCATGATGAGGACCATCTTCGGCATGAGCCGGCTCGTGAGCTCGGCTCGCGCGGGGATGGAGAGCCGCCCGAGGATCGGACCGAGCACGAAGCCGAGGAACAGGTCGAGCGCCGTCCACATCCCTCCGCTTACGACATGGAAGAAGTCGAGCGCCCAGAGCCGGTTGGTGGCGATCGCCACGACGAGCCCGACGAGCACGACGCCGACGGCGGGAAGCCCCCGCAACGGCACGATCTGGAAGGTGCCCTGCGGTCCTCGTCGGGGCTCGGCAACCTCGACGGGACGTACGTCCTGCTCGATCAGGTCCCGGGTCGCCAACGCCCCCTCCTATCTCCCGACTGGACTTGCTACCGGCATCCTCCCGGTTCGAGTGCGCCGGGCCATGCAGGCTGCCGCCCAACCATACGCCAGCGGCGCATCCGCGGCGCATCCGCCCAAGGATCGGTATGTACCATCTCAGACGGTGAGTGAGTGGTCACGCGGTCGTCGCTCGTCCCGGTCGGATCCGGCAGGTCTTGTGGCGAGGCCGAGAGGCATCGGCGCTCGGACGGCTCAGCCGTGGGCCTCGCGAGGCTCCGCGAACGGCCGGGCCACATGTCGCCAGCTTGCCGGCAGCCACCTCGGCGCGACTGCCGGACTCGTCGGGAGAGCCGTAGAGCTCCGCTCTTTGACCGGGGCGATCGAGCAGGCTCGCCTCGTGAGCGTCGTCGGGCCATGCGGGGTGGGAAAGACCCGATTGGCGCTCGAGGCAGCCTCGACACTGGCCGTGCGCTTCGGACGCGCAGTGACGACCGTCGCACTCGCTCAGGTCGACGACGCCCGGCGTGTTGACCATGTGGTGGCCGGAGCGTTCGGCCAAAGAGCCAGCGGGGACTGGAGAGGCCTGCTCGCCTCCCGCCTTGGTACCGCCAGGGCCCTCATCCTGCTCGACGGATGCGAGCAGGTGGCTGCAGCCTGCGCGTCGCTCGTCGACGAGCTGGTCGACGCCTGCCCGAACCTGAGGGTGCTCGTGACGAGCCGGCAGCCGCTCGGCTCCAAGGCCGAGACGGTGCTGCCGCTCGACGTGCTCAGCATCCCCGACGACGGTGGGGCGAGCACCCTGGCGGGCCTTCTTTGCTCCGACTCGGCCAGGCTCTTCGTCGAAAGGGTCCCGGCATCGCCGCCCGAGCTCGTTCTCGACGGCAGCGAGGCCGCGCTGCGGGCGATCTGTCAGGCTCTTGGCGGCTTCCCCCTCGCGCTGGAGCTTGTCGCGCCGGTCGCGGCGACCGTGGGGTTGCGCGAGCTCGCAGCCGCATTGCAGCTCGAGGCGGCCGCACACCGCACCGCCGCCGGACATTCGGATCTTCCCCGCCCCATCGTGACCGCGATCGAATGGAGGCTCTCGAAGCTTGATCCGGTGGAGCGCCGGCTCGTGGAGGCGCTGTCGGGGTTCCCCGCAGGCGCGGGCCTCGAGACGCTCGTCTCTGTGGCCGGCCTGCCGGAGCTGCACAGGGGCGAGGCCGCCGAAGCTCTCACCCGGCTGGCTGGCACGTCCGTGGTGTCAGCAGAGATCCTCGACGGATCGTCCCGGTACTTCCTTCGCGACGTCGTCCAGCACCACGTCCGCGACCTCCTCGTCAAAGACGGCCGCTTCGAGCAGATCGGGCGCCGCCGGCTCCGTTTCGTCTTGAGCAAGCTCGCCGGCGGGGAGGAGGTGCTTGTCAGCGGGCCCAGCCAGCTCAGCTGGATGGAAGCCCTCGCGAGAGAGGAGGGCAACTGGCGAGCTGCTCTCGACTTTGCCCTCGAGGCCGGCGACAGCGAGGCGGCAGCATTGCTGTGCTGCGAGCTGTGGCGGTACTTCGAGCTCTCAGGTCAGCTCGTCGAAGGGCGGGAGATACTTTCGCGGGTGCTCGAGGCCAACCCGGGTGCCACCACGCTCCGGGTCCGCCTCCTCGACGGGATCGGCATGCTTGCCTGGCGCCACGGTGACTATTCCGCCGCCGAGGCCGCCTTTACCAAGGCGCTCGAGCTGGCTGACGACGGAATGTCGGCGCGA
The DNA here is from genome assembly GCA_021818615.1 of Actinomycetes bacterium. Classification (GTDB taxonomy): domain Bacteria; phylum Actinomycetota; class Acidimicrobiia; order Acidimicrobiales; family Bog-793; genus JAKATT01. The sequence continues at coordinate 34,348 of JAKATT010000007.1, forward strand.
CTTTCCAACCATCTCGGCCTGGCTGCGCTCTTTGCCGGGAACATCGAGCGCGCCCGCCGGCACTTCGAGAGAGCGCTCGCCGGTGCGACGAGCCTCGACTCGCCCGGCGAGACCGCCCTCGTGCAGGCGAACCTTGCTCTTCTCGCCGTCGAGGACGGCCAGCCGCTCGAGGCGAAGCGGCGAGCCGACATGGCGCTCACGCTGCAACTCGCCGTCGGGGACCGCCATGGTCAGGGGGTCAGCCGTCTCCACGCCAGCATCGCCCTTTTCTACCTCGGCGAGCATCACTCCGCCGCGTCCGAGGCGGGTGAGGCAGCCGCGATCTTCATGGAGTTCGGGGACGCCCGCAATCTTGCCTACGCGCTCGCCGTCTGCTCGGCGGCACTCGCAGCTGAGGGAAGGTCCGCGATCGCGCTCGAGCTTGCCGGCCTTGGAGCCGAGCTCTGCCGACAGGCGGGAGTCGACCTACCGCCCGGATGGAGCGAGCGCCTCGAGGCTGCGCTCGAGCCGGCACGCCGTGAGCTCGGCGCGCACGGCCCTGCGCACGAACGTGTCGGCGCTCTCTCCGATCCGGCGTCGGTCCTCGCGCAGGTGCTCGGGGAGCTCGACGGACGAGCGAGCCTGCGGGCTCAGTCGCTCGCGATCGAGGCACTCGGGGACTTCCGGCTCCTGCGCGCCGGTCGGCCGATCGAGCTGGCCCCCCAGCCGGCCCGCCTCGTCAAGCTCGTCGTGGCAGCCGGGCGGCCGCTCCATCTCGAGGAGGCGATCGACGCGCTGTGGCCCGAGGCAGAGCCGCGAACAGGGCGCACGCGGCTCCGCAACCTCCTCAGCCGAGTCACCCGCTCGGCCGGCCGGGTGCTCGTGCGAGAAGGCGAGACGCTGCGCCTCGCTCAAGAGGTCGTCGTCGACGCTGACCGTTTCGAGGTCACCGCCCGGCGGGCGCTCGACATGCTGGCCACCGGCGACAACCCGTCCGGCTCCCTGCGGGCGGCCCGCGCCGCCGTCGAGCTGTACCGGGGCGACCTGCTCGCCGAGGAGCCGTACGAGCCATGGGCGCACGGCGCGCGCGAGCGGCTCCGCCGACTCATGCTCCGATTGCTCGATGCCGCTTCGGAGGCAGCAGGGGCCGCCGGCGAGCCGGAGGAGGCCGAGGCGCTGCTTCGTGTGGCAATCGAGGTGGACCCGCTCGACGAAGCCCGCTACGTGCTGCTCGGGCGCCTGCTGGTGAGCCTGCAACGGCCGGCGGCCGCCCTCCAGGTGATCGAGCGAGCACGGGCGGCTGCCCGCGAGCTCGGCATCCCACTGGCAGAGCCTCTCGCGCAGCTCGAGGACGGCCTGCGCCGAGGCGCCGGGGCGCTGACGATGAGGTGAGGCTCGCTCGACGGTACCTGACTTGGAGGAGATCGAGCACGTCCGCACGGGCGTGACCGAGGACCACCGGGACCCCGTACGAGCCTTCGTCGCGGTGCGGTTGTCGCAGGCGCCCACCCGGCTCGACGAGCCACATGACGTTGGGCTACTAAGTTGACCTGATGTCTGGGAGCAGGCGAGGAGGCGCGTGTTGAGGCCGGGGCCGCCCACGGCCAACGAGGATGCAAGCGCCGCCCGCAAGCCGTCGCCGACGTCGCCGGCGCTTCGTGCGGCCAGCATGTCCACCCTCGTCGCAACATACTGCCTCGTCGTGCTCGGGAGCACGGTGCGCGTGACCGAGTCCGGGATGGGCTGCAAGGGCTGGCCGCTGTGCGACAACCAGATCGGCCCGATCGGCAGCTACCACACCCTCCTCGAACAGGCACACCGCTATCTCGCGGCCGGCGTCACCCTCGGCGTCGTCGCGGTCGCCTGGATGGCGTGGCGTTCCGGCCGCCGCAACGCCGTGTCACGCGCGGCCTTCGCCTGCCTGGCGATCGTTGCCGTTCAGGTGGTGCTGGGGGCGATCACCGTCCTCACGCACAACGCCCCGCCGACGGTAGCGCTCCATCTCGCCACCGGCCTCCTGCTTCTCGGCGCGACGGCGGTGACAGCAGTCTTCGCCTTCGCCCCGGCGGCGGCTGGTGGGCCCGGTTCCTCCCGATGGGGCGGCCGGCAGGCTGGCCAAAGGAACGCCCGAAGGGGCCTGCTCGACTGGTCGGCGCTGTCGCTCACCTTCCTGCTGTTCATCTCGGGCTCGGTCGTCGTCGACGGCGGAGCGAGCGACGCCTGCCGGACCTGGCCGTGGTGCTCGACCTCAGCGCACGTAGCCGGTGCCCTGCAGGCGATCCAGCTCGTCCACCGGGGGCTCGCCGGCGTTGTCGTGCTGCTGCTCACGGTGCTGGCCATCGGCATGATGCGCCGCCGCCACGACCTTGTTGCACCGGCGTTCGGCCTCGCGCTCGCGCTCGTGGTGCTGCTTGCCGCCCAGGTGGCTGCCGGGGCGGCGACCGCCCTTTCAGGCGCGCCGCCGGCCGCCCAGGATGTCCACCTCGCCCTGGCCGCCGCGATCTGGGTCGTCGTGGTGACCCTCGTGACCGTCGAGGGGTCACGGGCTCCCGCTTGCGCGAGATCAGCCGAGCCGTTCGATCAGGAGCGCCGCGGCTCGAAACGGAACCGGCGCACCGCCACGAAGGTGCCCACGGCACCCCAGATGGCGACCACCCCTAAGTCCCCCCAGGCCCACGGCGAGGCGCCGGGCAACAACTGGAAGGGGGCAAACATGGCGCGTATGAGGCGTCCGACCGGGAAGTAGTCCGAGAACTGCGCAAGGGCGGAGCCGCGCTGCAGAGGGAACCAGAGGCCCGATAGGAACAGCATCACGAAGAACACGATGCTCACAACCGGCCCGGCCGCGTCCTCGTTCGGCACGATGGTGCTCGCTGCCACGCCGAGCGCAGTGAAGCAGAGCACTCCGACGGCGATAGCAATTACCAAGGGAGCCCAGTCCACTGGGAGCCGGGCATGGAAGCCGAACCGGCCGACCATGAGCAGGACGACCACCTGGACGACCGAGACGACGAGGGCGCTCAGCAGCAGCGCCCCGATCATCGCCCATGCAGGCAGTGGCGAGAGGCGGATCCGCTTCAACAGCCCGCTCTCGCGGCGGTTGACGAGCGAGATCGCGAGCGTATTGAAGCAAGCCGACATGATGCCATAGGCCGCGAAGCCGGGCACGTAGTACTGGATCTCCTTCACGTGCAGGAAGACGACCTTCCCGGAACCGCCAGTGGCAGCGAACAGCACCAGGAAGATGAGCGAGAACCCGATGGTGAAAAACGCGCCGAAGGGATTCCTCCAAAAGCTGAGCTGCTCGTAGTACACCTGCCTCCCGACCATCTTGGCTCGCCGCCGCGCGACGGCGGCCATCACCGCTGTTGCTCCTCGTAGCCGACGAGACGGAGGTAGACGTCCTCGAGCGTAAGCCGCTCGCAGGTCAGCCCGGCGAGCTCGACCCCCTCTTCCACCGCCCAGTTCGTGAGCACCCTCAGCACCTCCACCGCCTTGTCGGTACGGATCACGGCGATACCGGCGGTGACCGACGTCGGCTGCACGGGCAGGTCGGCGATGGCCACCCCGTCCGGCGGGCGGAAGCGGACGAGGGCATCGCTCATGTCCCTGCCGCCGAGCGACTGCGGCGTCCCCGCCGCGACGATCCGTCCGCCGCTCATGACGGCGACGCGCGACGCGAGCGACTCCGCCTCGTCCATGTAATGCGTCGTGAGCAGCACAGTCGTGCCGCCGCTCGTGAGCCGGCGCACGAGCTCCCAAGCATCACGGCGTGCCGAGGGGTCGAACCCGGTCGTCGGCTCGTCGAGATAGAGCACCTCCGGGTTCCCGATTATGCCGAGGCCGAGGTCGAGCCGGCGCATCTGCCCCCCGGAAAGCGTCTTCACCCGCGACCGGGCCCTCTCGGAGAGCCCAACGAGGTCGATCACCTCTGCGGGGTCGCGCGGCAAGGGGTAGTAACCGGCGTTGCGCTCGAGGACCTCGCGGACCGTCAAGTACGGCTCGACGGCGAGCTCCTGCAGAACGACGCCCGTGCGCTCGCGAAGCCGCATCGATGTGGCTCGATCGGCGGGGTCGAGCCCGAGCACCTCCACCCGCCCGCCGTCCCGGCGGCGGAACCCCTCGAGTATCTCGATCGTCGTCGTCTTGCCGGCGCCGTTCGGCCCAAGGAGCGCGAATACCTCTCCCGAGAGGATCTCGAAGCTGACGTCCGAGACCGCCTCCAGCTGCCCATACCGCTTCATGAGGCCGTCCACGACGATCGCCGCCACGCGCAGACGGTACCTTACGGTCGCCGGGCGCTCTCGATTGAGCCCGTAGGGGCCCACCCCGGTAGCATCGCAGCAGAATGGAACGCCGTTACCGAGTCCTCGTCGCCAAACCCGGGCTCGACGGGCACGACCGGGGCGCCAAGGTCATCGCCCGGGCGCTTCGGGATGCCGGCTTCGAGGTGATCTACACCGGGCTGCACCAGACGCCCGAGCAGGTCGTGCAGGCCGCTGTGCAGGAGGACGCCGACGCCGTCGGCCTCTCGCTGCTCTCGGGGGCGCATCTCACCCTCGTGCCGAAGGTGACTGACGGGATGCGCCGCGAGGGACTCGACGACGTGCTCGTGGTGGCGGGCGGGATCATCCCGGACAAGGACATCCCGGTCCTGAAGCAAAGCGGCGTGGCCGAGGTCTTCACGCCCGGCACGCCGCTGCCCGATATCGCCCATTGGCTAGAGCAGGCGCTCGACGAGCGCGAGCGTATGCACGCCGAGACGATGACGTCGCCGGCCGGCGACTGAGCCGCGGCTGACCGGCAGACGAGCACCAGCCGCCGACGAAGCACCTAAGGAGAGAGCCGCCCGTGGATCTGTTCGAATACCAGGGAAAGCAGTATTTCGCCCGTTACGGGATCCCCATCTCGCAAGGCGAGGTGGCCGACAGCGTCGAAGAGGCGGTGGCCGTAGCCGAGCGCATCGGCTACCCGGTAGTGATCAAGGCGCAGGTGCAGGTCGGCGGCCGTGGCAAAGCGGGCGGCGTGAAGCTCGCCGCCGACAGGTCCGAGGCCGAGCTGCACGCCAGCAACATCCTCGGCCTCGACATCAAGGGACACGTCGTGAAGCGCCTCTGGGTCGAGCGCGCCACCGACATCGCCAAGGAGTACTACGCGAGCTTCACGCTCGACCGGGCGGCCAAGCAGTACCTCTCGATGGTCTCGGCGAGGGGCGGCGTCGACATCGAGCAGGTCGCCGAGGAGGAGCCGGCAGCGATCGCACGCACGCACGTCAACCCGCTCGACGGTCTGGACCTCGAGACGGCGAGGGACATCGTCAGGCGGGCCGAGCTTGACGAGGTCGCCCGTGAGGAGGCGGCCGCGATCCTCGTCAAGCTCTACCGCTGCTACGTCGACGGCGACGCCGACCTCGTCGAGGTCAACCCGCTCGTGCTCACGACGGCCGGCCGGGTGCACGCCCTCGATGCCAAGGTCACCCTCGACGACGACGCCGCCTTCCGCCATCCCGAGTGGGAGGAGCTGGCCGGCGCGGCCGAGATGGACGACCGCGAGCGGCTCGCCAAAGACAAGGGCCTCCAGTACATCGGCCTCGACGGGACCGTCGGCATCATCGCGAACGGTGCCGGGCTCGCCATGAGCACTCTCGACGTCGTGAACCAGGTCGGCGGCTCGGCGGCCAACTTCCTCGACATCGGGGGTGGTGCCAACGCCGACGTGATGGCCGATGCTCTCGAGGTGATCAACACCGACCAGAACGTCCGTTCCATCCTCGTCAACATCTTCGGCGGGATCGTGCGCTGCGACGAGGTCGCCCGAGGCATCGTGACCGCCCTCGGGCGGGTGGAGGAGGGCTGGCCGATCGTGCTTCGCCTCGACGGGACGAACGCGGCGGCGGCCCGCCAGATCATCGAGGACTACGGCTCGGACAGGATCATCAGCGAGGCGACCATGCTGTCAGCCGCACGCAAAGCGGTGGAGATAGCGGCCGCCGGGGGCAGGGGAGAGCGGTCGTGAGCATCTTCGTCGACGAGCACACGAAGGTCGTCGTGCAGGGACTGACTGGCTCCCAGGGGCGCTTCCATGGCCTGCGCAACCGTGCCTATGGGACCAGGGTCGTAGCCGGGGTGACGCCTGGCAAGGGCGGCCAGGACGTCGAGGGCATCCCGATCTACGACAGCGTCGAGGAGGCTGCAAAAGAGCAGGGAGCCGACGCCAGCTTCATCGCAGTGCCGCCTCGCGCGGCGGCCGACGCGATCCTGCAGGCAGCCGCTGCCGGCCTCCGCCTCGTCGTGTGCATCACCGAGCACATTCCCGCCAAGGACGAGGCGCACGTCTCCGCCCGTCTCGTCCGCGACTTCCCGGACACCCGCCTCATCGGCCCCAACTGCCCCGGCGTGATCTCGCCCGGCAAGTGCAACATAGGGATCACCTCCGGCGACATCGCCCTCCCCGGCGGTCCGGTCGGGATCGTGAGCCGCTCTGGCACACTCACTTACCAGGCGCTCCACGAGCTCTCCCAGCAAGGCATCGGCCAGACCACTTGCGTCGGCATCGGCGGGGACCCAGTGCCCGGCACGAGCTTCCTCGACGTGCTCGAGGCTTTCGAGGCCGACCCCGAGACGAAGGCAGTCATGATGATCGGCGAGATCGGCGGCGATGCCGAGGAGCGGGCTGCCGAGTACATCGCGAGCTCCATGACGAAGCCGGTTGTGGCCTACATCGCCGGCGTGACTGCTCCCGAGGGCCGCAAGATGGGCCATGCCGGTGCCATCGTCTCGGGCTCGAAGGGGACGGCCAGGGGAAAGATGGAGGCGCTCACCGCAGCGGGCGCCGTGGTAGCCGCCAACCCGACCGAGGCGGGCGAGAAGATGGTCGAGATCGTGAGAGCTCTCGGCTGAGCCGGGCGGGGCAAGGAGACGTCGTGGTCGAGCTGGCCGACATCGAGAGAGCAAGGTCCGCCGTCGCACGGATCGGCAAGCACACGCCGGTCTTCAATTCGCGGGTGCTGTCCGAGCGCCTCGGAGCGCCGGTCGTCTACAAGGCGGAGAACCTGCAGCGCACGGGCTCGTTCAAGATCCGCGGTGCCGCTTCCAAGCTCGCCTCGCTCGGCGAGCGGGCGAGCGCCGGCATCGTCGTGGCGAGCGCCGGCAACCACGCCCAGGCTGTTGCGTTCGCAGCGCGCGAGGCGGGCGTCTCCTGCGAGGTCTTCATGCCGGCCGGGGCATCGATCGCCAAGTACGAGGCGACGCTCTCCTACGGCGCCGAGGTCCGTCTCGGCGGGGAGTCGATCGACGAGTGCCTCGAGGTTGCGACGGCGTATGCCGACGACCAGGGCAAGATCCTCGTCCACCCCTTCGACGACGAGGCCGTCATCGCCGGCCAGGGGACGCTTGGCCTCGAGCTCGTCGAGGACGTGGCCGACCTGGCGGCGGTCGTCATCCCGCTCGGAGGGGGAGGTCTTGCGGGCGGCACCGCTCTTGGGGTCAAGTCGCTGCGTCCCGAGGTGCGGGTCGTCGCCGTGCAGGCCGCCGACTACGCGGCCTGGCCCGCTTCGCTCGCGGCGGGCCGGCCCATCACCGCGGAGGGCTCGCCGACCCTGGCGGACGGGATAGCGGTTCGCCGCCCGGGCGAGCTCACTCTTCCGCTCATCGCCGGTTACGTCGACGAGGTGGTGACCGTGAGCGAGGACGGCATCGCCGACGCCATGGTGCTGATGCTGGAGCGGGCCAAGCTCGTCGTCGAGGGGGCGGGCGCCGTCGGCGTCGCGGCGCTGCTCGATGGGCTCGACCCGGCACCGCTTCGCCCCGACGGCACCAAGGGAACCACGGTGCTCGTCCTCTCGGGCGGCAACGTCGACACCGGCCTGCTCGCGCCAGCGATCAACCGCCACGAGACCCACGCCGGGCGCCGCCTGGTGCTCTTCGCCCGCGTACCCGACCGCCCCGGCTCACTCGCCAGGCTGCTCTCCAACCTCGGCCAGTCGGGTGCCAACCTGGTGACGGTCGACCACATGAGGGAGGGTTTCGAGCTGCACGTCCGCGAGACGGCCCTGCAGATAGTCCTCGAGACCCGCAATCCCGAGCACGCGAGCGCGGTGATCGATGCGGCGAGGGGAGCGGGTTTCGAAGTGCACGTGATGGGACATTCGGCGAGCTGGGACGCGCGCAGCGGTGGCTGAGCAGGCGCCCGTCCTCTCCGAGCCGCTCGAGTCGCTTGACCCCGAGCTGGCCGGGCTCATCTCCGGCGAGCTCGAGCGCCAGCGAGCCACGCTCGACCTGGTCGCCTCCGAGAGCGTGCCGCCGCGGGCGGTGCTCGAGGCGCAGGGCTCGATCCTCACGGCCAAGTACGCCGACGGGTTCCCCGGGCGCCGGGAGTACGACACCTGCGAGTGGATCGACCGGATCGAGTCGCTCGCCATCGAGCGGGCGAAGGCCCTCTTCGGCGCCGAGCACGTCAACGTGCAGCCGTACTCCGGCTCGAACGCCAACGCGGGCGTCCTGCACGCCCTCTGCCAGCCCGGCGACACGGTCCTCGGCTGGGACTTCACCCAGGGCGGGCACCCGACGCAGTACGCCGCCGACACCTTTGCCGGCCGCTTCTACAAGGGAGTCTCCTACGGGCTCCGTCGTTCGGACCGCCTCGTCGACATGGACCAGGTGGAGGTGCTCGCCCGCCGGCACAAGCCACGGGTGATCATCGCCGGCTGGTCGTGCTACCAGAGGCACGTGGACTTCGAGGCGTTTCGCCGCGTCGCCGACTCGGTCGGCGCCTATCTCGTCGTCGACATGGCGCATTTCGCCGGGCTCGTCGCAGCCGGGCTGCACCCGAGCCCCGTCGGTGTCGCAGATGCCTGCACGATGACGGTGCACAAGACGCTCTCCGGCGCCAGGGGAGGGGCGATCCTCTGCCGCTCGCAGCTCGCCTCGGCGGTGGACGCCGCCGTCTTCCCGGGCGAGCAGGGCTCCCCGCTGCCACACGTCATCGCCGCCCAGGCAGTGACGTTCCTTGTCGCAGGGACGCCCGAGTACCGGGAGAGGATGGCCCGGGTGGTCGAGGGAGCGCGGACGATGGCTTCGGTGCTGGTGGACGCCTCGGAGCGGACCGGCGCCCTTGTCGTGACTGGCGGGACCGACGTCCACCAGCTGCTTGTCGACCTGGCGCCGTCGGGGCGGGACGCCCGCTCGGTCATGGCCCGTCTGAACGAGGTCGGCATCTCGGCCAACGCCATGCGGATCGCCTATGACGCGGCGCCCGATCCTGGGGCGAGCGGGCTGCGTTTCGGTGCGACGGCGCTGGCAGGACGGGGGGGCGGTCCGGCGGAGTTCCAGGCGGCCGGGGAGATCCTGGCGGACGCCCTCGCCGATGGCGACGGCCTTCGCACCGGGGAGCTCAAGGAGCGGGTGCGGGCGCTCATGAGCTCGCTGCCGCTCTTTTCCTACCTGGGCTGAGGCTTCGCTTCTGCCAGGCTGAGCTGCCGGTTCGGCGGCCAGGGGCGGATCAGCTGTCGATGGCGCTGCGCAGCTCGGCGAGGCGCTCGCGGTCAAGCGAGTACCATACCCACCTGCCGCGCCGCTCGCCGTGCACGAGGCCGACTTCGCCGAGCCTCTTCAGGTGGTGGGAGACGGTCGGCTGCGATTTGTCGAGCGGTCCGACGAAGTCGCACACGCAGACCTCGCCCGCCGGAGCCGCCGCGAGGATCGAGAGGAGCCGGAGCCTCACCGGGTCGGACAGGGCGGCGAAGGCCCTTGCGAGGTCGGCTGCCTCGTCGACGTCCAGCGGGGCCGAGAGCACCGATGGAGAGCAGGAGTCACTGCGGGGCGTGTCGCGCCTTACCGTCGCCTGCCGGCTCATTGCGCAAAGCTCCCGCCGCTCCCGTCGCGGGAGACCAGCCCCATCTCATTGATACTAATCAATATATACTCCATAATATTGGTATCGAGATGTGTCAATGCTACAGGAGGAGGAGATCGTGTCATGTGTCGAGCCGGCACCTGCCTCGCCCCCGGTAGCTCCCGCCGGCCTCGAAGCACCGGTCATAGCCCGCCTCCCTCTTGTCGACCGCTTCCTGCCGGTCTGGATCCTCCTCGCGATGGCGACCGGCATCTGGCTCGGCCGTGCGGTGCCCAGCCTCAACCGTGGCCTCGACTCGATCCAGGTGACGTCGGGCACGTCGCTCCCGATCTTCGTCGGCCTGCTCGTGATGATGTACCCGGTGCTTGCAAAGGTTCGCTACGGCCGGGTCGGCTCGGTCACCCGCGACCGGCGTATGCTCGTCTCCTCCCTTGTTCTCAACTGGCTGATCGGTCCCGCCGTCATGTTCAGCCTGGCGTGGCTGCTGCTGCCGGACCAGCCGACCTACCGGACGGGGATCATCATCGTCGGCCTCGCCCGCTGCATCGCCATGGTCCTCATCTGGAACGAGCTGTCGTGCGGGGACAGGGAGGCGGCCGCCGTCCTTGTGGCGCTCAACTCGCTGTTCCAGATCGTCGCCTTCTCCTTCCTCGGCTACTTCTACCTGAAGGTGCTGCCAGGCTGGCTCGGCCTGTCGACGGTCGGCTTGCACCTGTCGGTCGGCAGGATCGCCGAGAGCGTCGCCGTCTTCCTCGGTGTGCCCCTCGTCGCCGGCTATCTCACGCGCACGATCGGAGAGGCGGTACGCGGGAGGGACTGGTACGAGAACAGGTTCCTACCCCGCCTCGGCCCGTTCGCCCTCTACGGCCTCTTGTACACGATCGTCGTCCTCTTTGCTCTGCAGGGCCACACGATCACGGCCCGCCCCGGCGACGTGGCGCGCATCGCCCTTCCCCTTCTCGGCTACTTCGCCGTCATGTGGTTCGGCTCGTTCTTTCTCGGCAGGGCCCTCGGGCTCTCCTACGAGCGCACCACCACCCTTGCCTTCACGGCGGCCGGCAACAACTTCGAGCTTGCGATCGCCGTTGCCATCGGCGTGTTCGGCGTGACGAGCGGCGAGGCGCTCGCCGGCGTGGTCGGCCCCCTGATCGAGGTTCCGGTCCTCGTCGGGCTCGTCTACGCGGCCCTCTTTGCAAGACGCCATCTCACCTTCCGGGCGACCGCGCCACCCATCCCGGAGGTCGCGCGGTGAGCGCCAAGCCGCTGGTGCTGTTCCTCTGCGTCCACAACGCCGGGCGTAGCCTCGCGGCAAAGGTGCTCATGGAGCACCGTGGCGCCGGCCGCGTCGAGGTCTGCTCGGCTGGGTCCGAGCCGGCAGGCGAGCTCAACCCGGCTGTCGTCGCAGTGCTTCGCGAGCGAGGCCTCGACCCCTCGAAGGAGTTCCCCAAGCCCCTCCTGCCCACCGATGCCGAAGCGGCCGACGTCGTCGTCACGATGGGCTGCGGCGACACGTGCCCGTTCTACCCGGGGACGCGCTATGTCGACTGGGAGCTGGCCGACCCGTCGGGCCTCCCGGTGGAGGCGGTCCGGCTGATCGTCGACGAGATCGACCACCGGGTGCGGTCTCTGCTCGCCGAGCTGGTCGGTGCCAGCGAGGGAGGGTCATTTGGCTCGTCTTGCCTCCGCTGACACGTAGGGACACCCGGCGCCGCCCGGGCCGCCGGGGCGGGCACGAGGCTAGTCCTACTGATGCCGCGACAGGTGCTGCTACAGCGGCTTGAACGAAGCGACGAACGCGTCAACGTCGGATTGACTGTCCGAGAAGGCGCCGACGATGTAGATCACGTCTCCGCGGCCGATGATCAGCTCGCCGGCTCTTGCCTTGGCATCGCCGTTGTCGCCACCGGTGACCGCCTTCTCGCTGCCGCGGATCTCCCAGCCACTGGCTCCGCCGACCGTGACCGCATGACCGCCGGTCGACTTGGCGAAGGAACCGAACGCTTTCATGAGGGAGCTGACCTTGCTCCCGGCATCGGCCCCCGCCACGACCTCGACGGCAACTCCGAAGGTCGGGACGTGCGGTGAGCCGGCAGAGGTGCCGAGATTGACGTCACCGACACCGTAGAGAGTCCCCTTCGTGCCCGGCGGCATGCCTTGCTCGGACTTGGCTGGCATGGGGATCGTCTTCGGCGGCGAGGGGAACGCCGCGGAGAACTGGGCGCTCGGCGGGCCGTAGGTCGCGGTGCCCCCGCCCGAACTGCATGCGGTGAGTGCTATCGCCGAGCCGACGATGACTATCAGTACGGGAAACTTGCGCATGGGCGGCTCCCTCTCCGGCACGCAGGTGCGCGCCGGCCCTGTAACAATAGGCGGGTAGCCCGGCTCGGGGAGAGGAAGGACGGGAGGGTGGGGCAGATGAGACCTCGGTCGCGACTCCCGGCACGCGAGCGCTCCGGTCCGGCGGCGGCATTGGCGGCGGCGACCCTCTGCCTAGGGGCAGCCTTCCTTCTCCCGGCGGCTTCGAGTGCCGCTTCGACCCCGTCCTCACAGGTGCACGGAAGCAGCGAGTTCGCCGGCTACCGCTTCAGCGCGAGGCGTGGCTCGCTCGTCTCGGAGTCGGCCCGCCTCGTCGTGCCGCACCTTGACTGCAGCGGCTCGAAGCGGCTGCGCGACAACTACTACGTCGAGCTCGGCCTCGGCATGGGCAACGGCAATCCCAAGAGCCAGAGCGGGACTGGGGCATCGCTCGACGCGACCTGCACCTGGTCGGCGAAGGCGGGACGCTGGAGTTACGCCTACGACGTGATCGCCGGCGCCTCGGGGCCCTCAGGCGGCCCACCGCCTCGTTCGTTCCGGGCCCGCCCGGGTGACGTGCTCCTCTTCAGCACCGGCGATCATGGCGGCGCGATCTACGCGAAGGTGCTGGACGAGACCATTCACCGCGCGGCGACCCAGAGGGCAACAGGTGCGGGCGGCCTCTCGAAGGGAGAGATCGGTGCGAACAACCTGATGGCGGTGGTGCTGGGTCCCGGCTTGGGCAGCTGTGGCCCGTCGACCACCCCGTCGGGCTGGTGCCCCATTCCCCCCTTCGGGTCGGCGCTCTTCAGCGATGCCAACGTCGACGGCCGCCCGCTGCAAAGGGCGCCTGGCCTGCGCCGCTACTTCCTCGAGTACCTGCCGGGCCAGGAGAGCATCGTCACGAGCTCGATCGGTCCGGGCGGCGGCAGGTTCCGCTGCTCCTTCCGCCACAGCTAGTCGTCTTCGTTCCCATGGGAGACGCCACCTGGGACGAGCCGGTCGTCTTCAACGCTCTTCGAAAGGAGGCGGCCGGCGTTCGCACGACACCGTTCGGTGAGGTCGGCACGATCTTCTCCGACGGAGCCCTAGAGGTCGTGTGGGTCTCGAAGCAGGGCGAGGCTGTCGACCCGGACTGGTTCGAGCAGGACCAGACCGACGTGCTCGCCGTGATCCACGGAGAGCTCAAGGTCGAGTTCGAGTCGCCGTCTCTCGAGGACGCGGTGCTCGGCACCGGGGAGGTTCTCGTTCTGCCTGCCGGCTGCCGCTGCCGAGCCTACCGGTGGCCGCGGGATGCGACAGAGGCAACGGTGTTCCTCGCTGCCTACCGGCTCGGGTGAGTCTCCCCCGAGCTCGCCCCCCGTCGCCGGTTACTTCGAGCACCGCTCGTGACGACGAGCATGAGCTGGCCTGCCCGCCGGCGCGGCCGCTAGGGGGACCGGTGCCACCGGTGCTCGGTTCCTCCGGACGCGCTCGGGGGCTGTGGCAGGGCTGGCCATTCAGCCGGAGCCGGAGGGTGTCGCACTGCCATGAGCATCCCTGTACCCCGGCGATGCCGGGCGCGACGCCGGGCGCGACGCCGGGCGCGATGCCGGGCGCGACGCCGGGCGCGACGCCGGGCGCGACGCCGGGCGCGACGCCGGGCGCGATGCCGGGCGCGATGCCGGGCGTGACGCCTAGGCGGTGGTGGTCGACCGGAGGGCCGTCAGTGGGCACCCCCGGTCGGCCAGCGAGAGCCGGTAGGTGTCGTGCCGGAATGCCTGGACGCCGGGCGTGACGCCTAGGCGGTGGTGGTCGACCGGAGGGCCGTCGCTGCCTGCCAGAGAGCAGCCACCGGATCGTCCGGGCGTGCAACATCGCGGTTGACGGCGAAGATCGGTCGCCCTGCTGAGACGGCGCAACCGATGGCCGAGCTGAGGATGGGCGGCGTGTCCGCCGCGAGCGGGTCTGCGGCGTGGTCCGAGAGGAGTCTGCGTAGCGTGGCAGCAGCCGAGGCGGCTCGAGCTTCGAGGATCGAGGATCTCCCCCGGGCTGGCGCAGCTCCACGCGTGGGCGATGGCGCGACGGACCCGGGCAGGGTGGAAGTTGAAGAAGGTGGTTTCGACCACGCCGGCGCTGGCCGGGCCAATCGGAGCGGCCCGGCAGGCGAAGTACCCCGTCCAGAAGCCGTTGAGGCCGAGCCAAGCAGGTGCTTGCCGGCATTCCGGCGAGAAGTACGTGACCGCGTTGCGAGCTTCGAGGCGGTGCCAGACCACGCGGGCGAGGTCGGGATCGGTGTCGACAGACCGGCCGCGCAACCTCGACACTCTGCTGGTCATGGCCGTCGGCTGTCCCCGACGGGCCTGCCTGCCACCCACGTCTCGAGAACCTGTAGCTCGGACAGGCGCTCGGGGTCCGTGGCGAGCGGGTCGCCCGAGAGCACGACCAGATCGGCTGCCGCTCCCTCGCTCAGCACGCCGGCTCTGCCGGCCATGCCCAGAGCGCTGGCAGCGGCGGTCGTGTAAAGCTGGAGTGCCTCCTCGACGGTTATCGCTTCTTCGGCGAGGAAGACCGACCCGCCGGCCTGCCGGCGGGTGACGGCTGCGCTGATCCCGGCAAGCGGGTCGAAGGAGGCGGCAGGGTGATCCGAGCTCGCCGCCAGCAAGACACCCGCGTCGAGCAGGCTGCGAAGCGGCATCAGGCGCAGAGGGGACGGCAAGGGGAGCACCGTCAGCTCGTGTCCGAGGTCGTACAGGAACACAGGTTGAGTCACGATCCGGACTCCAGCAGCCGCGATGCGCCCGGCGAGGGGAGCGTCGAGGATCATGGCGTGCTCGATGCGCGGGCGCCCGGGCAGCCCGGCCAGAGCGCCGCTGGCGGCGTCGAGAGCGTCGAGGGCGGCCTCCACGGCACCGTTGCCGATGGCATGGATCGCCACTTGCATCCCGCGATTGGCCGCGCCGGACACCGCGCGACGCAGTTCGTCGTCCTGGAGAACCCGGATGCCGGTGCGGTAGCGGCCGTCGGCGCCTCGTCGCGCTCGCCCACCGCGATTGGCGACAGTGGCGGCCTCGAGCCCGCCGACGAGAGTGTGCCACAACGTCGAGGCGACGCTGGAGAGGACCTGGCGGCCGGTGAGGCACAGCGCGCAGCGCTCCCCACCGTCGGCGAGGAGCTTGGCTGGTCCCACCGGGGTCCGGGGATCTCCTGCCCCCGTAGGCTCCCCGGTTGCGGCAGGCTCGCTCACGGCGTTGGCTCCTACAGGGAAGCGATGGACCGTGATGACGAGTCGCCCCGCCTCGGCGGCCCGTTCGTAGAGGGCCATACCGACTGGCGGCACCGCTGCATCGCCGATGCGGGTGATGCCGGCGCGGGCGAGCGCCAGGCCGTGGCGTTCGGCCCGGTCGATCCAGTCCTCGCCACCCACCTCGGTGAACAGGCCTTCGCGCGATGCCGCTTCGGCGAGGAAGCTGGCCGTCTCGAGCACCACCCCGGTCGGCTGGCCGCGCCGGTCGCGCACGATCCTGCCCCCCGGGGGGTCAGGGGTGCGGTGGTCCCAGCCAAGCCGGGCCAGCCCGGCGCTGTTCAGGCTCGACTCGTGGTAGGTGAGGCCAAGCACGTGGAGCGGCCGGTCGCCACAGACGGAGTCCAACTCGACCGCGCTCGGAGATCGCCGTTCGGCGAGACCGAGTGGCAGGTAGCCGTGGACTCGCAGCCAGTCACTGCTGTCACTGGCTGCTGCCAGGCGACGGACTTCGGCTAGCAGCTCGGGGATGTTCCGGGGAGCGGGCGAGCGGAACCGGCGGCTGAAGCGGTCGGCGGCCACCAGGAACATGTGGTGGTGGGGATCGATGAAGCCGGGGAGCGCCGTCCCGCCGCCGAGATCGACGACTCTGGCTCCAATGCCCGCCCGCTGCATCACCTCGGCCCTCGACCCGACGGCGAGGACGGTGCCGTCCGAGAACGCGATCGCCTCCGTCCGTGGCTGGCCAGGGTCCATCGTGATGATGCCGCCGGTCAGCACTGTCGCCGGGTTCTCGCTCAATGTGCTGTCTCCGGCAGGCGGCATCGGCCGCCTCGGAGCGGAGCCGGGCAGGGCTCTTGCCGGGTCGCCGAGGCTCCCGCCGTGCGCGGGCGCTCGCGCGCTGAGCGAATGCAGCGCCTCAATGCCTGGGGCTACCGGCCCGGCGCCCGACCGACGACGGCTGCCGCAGCAGCAAGCGCCCGCTTGTAGGCGACGTGAGCCTGGGAGTACCCGGGCCAGGTGGGGTCGTCGGCAACCAACCACTCGGTCGGGTACAGCTCCATGATCTGGGCATGCTCGGACAGAGCGAAGCGAAGCAGCGGCGGGAGGGCGCCTTCGGGTCCGGAGCCGGCTGGATCGGTCTTCTCGTAGGTCTGGACCTCGAGGGGCACCCTGCCAGCATCCTCGGCGAACAGGGTGCACCAGTTGGCATAGCACGGCTCGCCTCGCTGGGCCTGAATGATCGCCGCGGCGGCGAGCCCCTGGGTGCCGAAGCCGAAGCGGTCTCTCACCGCGACGGCGGCTACCCGATCCGGGAGGCCGTCCCCGCCGCGGAAGGTGTTGATCCCGACCATGATCTGCTTGACCGAGTGCAGGGAGGCCTCGTAGGCGAGCATGCCCGCTGTAAAGGCGGGGAAGTCCCGCTCGTAGCCGTGCGCGTCCCACTTCACCAGGCAGGTGCCCCTCAGGTCGTTCTCGACGTAGTTCTCGCCGCCCGTGCCTATCCCGAAGCGCACGTAGCCGATGTGGGGATCGCCAGCCACATGGCGGACGACCGCTGCGACGAAGGCTTTCCAGTTGTCCTCGTAGCCGGGCTCCCAGTAGACGGGCGTCGGCGGGGTGTTCCGGTCGCAGCGGATCGTGTCCACCTTTGCGAGCACGTAGGCGGGAGTGGCAGGCATCGGAGTCTGCCGGGGCTGCTCGTCGACGCCCCAGACTATGAGGTTCACCTCCTTGCCGGCCGCCTCCCACGGTCGCATCCATCGGTCGAGCTGGGTCCAGTCGTAGCGGGGGGTGACGCCCGGTCCCCTGTCGATCGTGCGCCACGGCACCACGACGTCGGCCCCGCAGACCGTCGGGTCGGGCAGCAGGTACCGGAGGATGACCTTTTGCTGTGCCGGGCTGGACAGGTTGACGGCGTTGGCGAACAGCCCGTGGGGGGCGGTCGGATCAGCCACCTTGGCATCGTTAGCCGCGCAGGAAGCAGCGGTGCCGCCGGCGGCAGCTGACCCCTCCGGGCTGCGCGCTGTCGTCACCGGCACCGAAGCTGCTGGCGTCGACGTGGCTCCCGGGAGCGTGGTGCCGTAGCTGGCAGCGCAGCCTGCCAGGAGGCTGCCCAATACCAAGGCGACCACCGGTACTTTAGAGGCCAGTCTTGCTTCCCCACTCGTCTGGCCATGTCGAGTACCGCGCCAGGCTGTCGTCACTTGAACCATAGTAGCTCTGATCCGGGATGACACTCGGCCCTCCGGTACCGGCCGCCGCCGGCACCGATCCGCCCGCGGATCGTGCTCGACCGTCACTCCCAGCGTGTCGCACCCTGTGCGAAGGCCTCAGGGCATTGGATCGCCACCACGCAGAACAGCATCCCGGCCGGATCCCGCAGTACCCACCATGTCTCCACCTGGCGGACCCGCACGGCACCAAGCGCCTCCAGCCGGCTGACCTCGGCGTCCACATCGTCGGTCTCGATGTCGAGGTGGATCCTCGGCGCAGCATCCACCCGCTGGACGTAGAACTGGAGGCCGGGTAGTACCTCGCCGAAGCTCGCGTAGTTCGGGTCTGCGGGATCCATCGTGGGCGGGACCCCGAGAGCGCCGGCCCAGAAGATCGCCTCCTCGTCATAGAGCCCTGGCGGGACATCGGCGAGCACCGCCGCCAGCCTGCTCCTGTGAGCGTGCGAGCCGCCCATGCCACCATCGTGCTCGGCGTGGCGGGCATCGAGAGCGGGGCCCCAGCTCATCGCGTCCGGACGATCCCTGGTCGGCCGACCGGTGGGGCGAGCCGTCCGCCTGCCTCTGTCAGCAGTGCTCCAGCGCCGCGGAGGAGCGATCCGAGGGCAAGCCGCATCGGCGTTGTGTTTCGCCCGCACGCCAGGTGCCGGGAGGCGTCTCTCGCCCTCGTTGCGCGTTCGACGTCCATCCGGCGCTCACGCTCGTGAGCAAGAGCTTGCAAGATCTCGTAGTTCATGGCCATCGTGCCCCCACCTCAGCTCAGTCGTGCTGACCTCAGAAGAGTCAGTTGCCGGACGTTGTAACCATCTATGATGCTATACAGGTGACGCTCACCTGTCAAGGGTGTATGATGGTGTCCGATGATAAGGAGAGCCGCACCTGGTGAGCTGGCGAAGCTTGAGTCCTTCCTCAACACCGTCGACATAGAAGGCGGCCAAGAGGAGCTCACGTCGCCGCAGAGGCTCACGGCCTGGCTCGCCGACCACGGTCTCACCGAAGTCGCAGTCACGGCTGAAGATGCCGATCTGGTGGCGGCGATCGAACTCCGCGAGGCGTTCCGCGACCTGCTTGCCGCCAGCCATGGCCTGG
>JAKATT010000025.1 GCA_021818615.1 Actinomycetes bacterium
CCGAGGCGGCGATGCCCGGGCCGTCGAGGCCGAGCTCAGAGAGGATGTCGTCGGGCCTGCCCTGGGCGAGGTAGGTGCTCGGGACACCGAGCACGAGGCTTGCCGGGCGCCTGCCGGCCCGGCGCTCTGCGAGCGAGACGAGATATGAGCCTGCCCCGCCATGGGCGAGGCCGTCCTCGGCTGTGACGACGAGGCGGGCGGCGGAGAGCAGCTCTATCAGCTCCTCGTCGGCCGGGCGGACGACCCGGGGGTCGACCACTGTCGCAAAGATGCCGTCCCGGCGAAGGAGGCGGGCCGCCTCTACGCAGGCACGGGCGAGCTTTCCGATGCCGACCAGGACGACCTCGCCGTCTCCTTCCTCGAGCAGCCTGGCCTTTAGGCCCTCGCCCGGAGCAAAGAGCGGGCCGGGAGAGGGCGTCGTCGGGTACCTGACAAGTGCCGGGGCGTCAAGGGCGAGGGCCGCTTTGAGACAAGGAGCGACCTCTGCGGGCTCAGAGGGGCAGAAGACTGCGCAGCCCGGCACCTGCAGGGCCTGGACGATGTCGTAGATGCCGTGGTGGCTCGGCCCGTTGTCGCCGGTGATGCCGGCCCGGTCGGCCACGACGACCACAGGGGCCCTGTGCAGGCCGACGTCGAGGTTCCACTGGTCGACACAGCGGGCAAGAAACGTCGAGTAGATGGCCACGACCGGCTTCAGGCCCTGAAGGGCCATGCCGGCGGCGGCCGTCATGGCGTGCTGCTCGGCGATGCCGACGTCGAAAAAGCGCTCGGGGAAGTGCTCCTCGAAGCTGAGCAGCCCCGTCGGGCCCGGCATGGCGGCGGTGACGGCGACGACCCGCTCGTCTGCCTCGGCGGCTTGAAGGATCGCCTTTGTGAAGGCGTCGGTGAAGCTCTCGCCCCTCTTGTAGGGAGGCGGGATCGAGCTCGGCTCGTCGGCCGGGGTGGCCGGCGTCGCCACCCGAGGCGCTTTGAGGTCGTGCAGGCAGGCGATCTCGTCCTCTTCGGCGGGGGCATAGCCCTTTCCCTTGCGGGTAAGGACGTGGAGGACGATCGGGCCTTCCCACGAGGCGGCCCGCCGGAGGGCCTGCTCGAGGGCGGCGACGTCGTGGCCGTCGATCGGGCCGGTGTAGCGGACGCCGAGCGCCTCGAAAAAGACGTGGGGCTCGACGACCTCGCGGATGGCCGAGGTGAGGCCGCGCAGCAGCCGTCCCGCCACGTGGCCCATCACCGGCACGTCCGCAAGGGCCTCTTTCGTCTTGCGCTTCAAGCGGGCATACCGCGGGTCGAGGCGCAGCTGGGTGAGCGAGCCGGAGAGCTTCGAGATGGTCGGGGCGTAGCTGCGGCCGTTGTCGTTCAAGACGACGAGGACCTTGGTCGAGGAGTGGCCGAGGTTGTTGAGCGCCTCGTAGGCCATGCCGCCGGTGAGGGCGCCGTCGCCGACCACGGCCACGACGTGGCGCTCGGCCGCCGGTGCGGCCCCGAGGACGCCCGAGCCTCCGGCGTTCCTGCCGGCCCGAAGGGCGATGGCCGCCGCCATGCCGTGCGCGTAGGAGAGGGCCGTCGAGGCGTGCGAGTTCTCGACGAGGTCGTGGGGGGACTCTTTCCTGCTCGGGTAGCCAGAGAGGCCGCCTTTTTGGCGGAGCTCGGCAAAGGCCTCCTTGCGCCCGGTGAGGATCTTGTGGACATAGGCCTGGTGGCCGGTGTCGAAGATGAGGAGGTCTCTCGGCGAGTCGAAGACCCTGTGCAGGGCGATCGTGAGCTCGACCGCCCCGAGGTTCGAGCCGAGGTGGCCGCCTGTCTTGGAGACCGCCTCGACGAGGAAGTCGCGGATCTCTCTCGCGAGCTCGTCGCAGTCTTCCAGCGAGAGCGCCTTCAAGTCGGCGGGCGAGTGGATGCGATCGATGAGCATGGGCGGTAGGCCGTCGTTGTCAGCTGTCACCGAAGCCTCCGTTCCCGGCCCTCCGTCTTGAGCGAGCAGAGCGGGTGACCAACCGGTCGCACCGCTTGTGCAATGCTTGCAGACCGCAGCGGGGCCCGTCAACGACGCCGGCGCCAAAGTCCCCGGCCGCCAGGCGCGCCAAGCCGGCGTGCCTCACCCGGGCGAGTAGCCCGTCTCCCCCGGGAAGAGCTCGGCGTCGAGGAGCGGGCTCACCACGACCCGGCGGATCCCGGCGATGAGGGCGCGCTCCAGCACCTCCTCGGCCCGCTCCGGAGCTGCCATGGCATCGAGCCGGGTACGCACGCAGCGGTGCAGCTCGGTGAACACCTCGCGCAGCACCCGGCCGTGGCCGGGGCGGCGCTGGGCGGCAAGGGACAAGAGGTCGAGCAGCAGCGCCAGGTGGGGCTCGAGCGCCTGGGCGAGCACCTCGACCGCCCCCTCGGGCGACGCCGGGTCCTCGAAGGCGGCGGCAAAGCGGTCGGCGGCCTCGTCGGCGACTGCGCGGGCAGCAGCGAAGAAGAGCTCGTCCTTCGAGGCGAAGTGCCGGTAGAAGGAGCCCTTGGCGACACCGGCCGCCTGGCAGACGTCGTCCACCCTCGCCTCGGCGTAGCCGCGGCGGTCGAAGGCTGCGATGCCGGCCGAGAGGAGCCGGGCGGCGGGCGAGGAGCGGGCCACGAGCTTCTGGCGGGTCTCGACGACGACATCCCACATCTCGGGGCGGAAGGCGCCTCCGGCCGGGAGGCGCAGCAGATCGGGCAGGATCCGGCGGATCGCCTCGAGCGGCAGCCTGCGGCGCTCCTTCAGCAGCCGCACGAGGCGGAGCGACTCGACGTGGCGCTCGTCGTAGGCGAAGCGATTGGCCGCCAGGCGCCGTCCCGGAGGGACGAGACCGGTGGCGATGTAGTAGCGGATCGTGGAGGGAGCCGTGCCTGTGAGCGCGACAAGCTCGGCCATCGTGAACGACCGCCCGACGGGCGCCGAGGTGCTCACCATCGGTGAAAGGCTCATCGCGACCTCAGTTACCGGCAGCGGGAACGGCGAGGGAAGCGTAGCCTTGCACCTGTGCCGCGGGTGGCAGTGGTGACCGACTCGAGCACGTGCCTTCCCCAGGCGCTGCTCGACAAGCTGAGCATCGGCGTCGTGCCCGTGAGCGTCCACCTGCCCGGCGCCGATACGGTCGACGGCTCGGACCAGCTCTCGCGGCGCATCTCCGAGGCGGTCGAGCGGGACCAGTACGTCCGCTCGAGCCAGCCGTTCATCACCGACTACCTCGCCGCCATCGAGGACTCGGGCTGCGAGGAGGTGGCGGTCGTGACCCCGGCGATGGAGTTCGCCGGGATGTTCCGCAACGCCTCGCTCGCCGCCGAGCTCACACCGAGGCGGGCGGTCGTGCTCGACTCGCGGACCGCAGCCGCCGGCCAGGCCCTCGTCGTCGTCGCCGGCGCGCAGGCCGCCGCGAGCGGGGCCGGCCTCGAGGCGGTGGTCGAGCGGATCGAGTGGGCCTCGAGGCGGGTCGACCTGGTGGCGAGCCTGCAGACCCTCGAACCGATCCGGCGCAGCCACCGGGTGCCGGCGCCGGCCCTCGGGGACCCGGCCCTCGACAGGTCTCGAACCCTCTTCCGCATGAGGAACGGCACCGTCGAGGCGCTCGGCGACCTCGCCGGCGACGGCGAGGCGCTCGCCCGGATCGCGGAGGAGTTTCGCGCCGGTGGCGGGCCGGGCGCAGAGCACTCGACCGTCTTCCACGCGGATTGCCCGGAGGCAGCCGAACGGCTGTGCAGCCTTCTCGGCGAAGTCGACTTCGTCTCGGGCTTCAGCGCGGCGATGCAGCTCCACACCGGGCCCGGCGTCGTCGGCGCCGCCTGGCTTCCCCGAACCGCCGCTTTCGAACGCTGAGGGTAACTGTCCGAGCGCGTCTCGTGAGGATGCAACTACCCTCGTCACCTGCTGCCGGCAGGCAGACAGCAGGCGCGCGGTAGCCTTGAGAAGAAAGGGTTGGAGGGAGATGGCGTGCGCGAAGACGCCGCGTCACCAATGACGGCTCAGAGCCGTACCGCGATCGCGCCCGATACCGGGGCCCTTCGCCTGGGCGGCGGGGTCGCGCCCGGCGCCGAGTCATCGAGCGCGCCTTCGGTGACCGCCGAGATCCCAGCGGTCCCCGCCAGCTCGGACTACGGCGTCCTGCTCCCTGACGGCTCGATCTGGTACCCCGGGTCCCGAAGGCGGCTGCCGGCACCGCTGCTGCTCCGCCTCGTCGTCTGGATCCTCGCCTTCGCGACCCTCGTCGTCGCCGCCGGCGACTTCGTCATCCACTTCCACCCGAACTGGGTGAACCCGCTCCGCAACGTCGCGACCACCACTTCGCCGAGCGTTGCCACGGGTGGCCGGCGGCCTGCCGTCGCTTCCACTTCCGGCACCAGCGGCCCGGCTACAAGAACGAGCGGGCAGGTGAGCCTGATCGCCCCGCAACCTCCCGGGCTCCCGCCGCAGACGTCGGCCTACAGCGTCGGTGCCGATCCCTACGCCGTCGAGGTGACCGCCAGCCATCTCACATGGGCAGGCGTCTGGTCGCTCGTGAACGGCCGGGTGTCGGCGTTCCTCGCCCAGCAGACGCTCCAGCCCGGCCAGACGGGCACGTTCATCGAGAACGGGCCGGTCGAGGTCAAAGTCGGCGCTTCGCTCACCGTTGTGAAGATCTTCGCCGGCGGCCACGAGATCGGCCTGCTCAATCAGCCCACGCCGTGGTCCTTCTACCTCGAGCCAGCCACGGCAGGCTGACTCCCTGCCGGCCGGTTGACCGCCGGCTGACCGCCGGCCCGACTACCGTCGCTTCGATGACCGAGGCGCCTCCTGCTCCCCTTGCGGCCGCCCGCGACCGCAACATCGCCCGCCAGCAACGCTTCTGGACCCGCCGGGCGGCCACCTGGGACCACGGCGCCGGCAACAATCCCGGGCTCGTCAAGGTCGTCGAGCAGGTCATCGCGCTCTCGGGCGCCCAGGAGAGCGACCGCGCCGTCGACCTCGGCTGCGGCTCGGGCCAGGTCAGCCTCGGCCTCGCCAAGAGGGTCGCCACCGTCCTCGCGATCGACGTCAGCGAGAAGATGATCGCCCTCCTGCTCGAGAACGCCGCTGCGCAGGGGATCGAGAACGTCCGCGGCAAGGCGATCCCGGTCGAACGGCTCGACTTCGCGCCAGGCTCGGT
The DNA here is from genome assembly GCA_021818615.1 of Actinomycetes bacterium. Lineage (GTDB taxonomy): Bacteria > Actinomycetota > Acidimicrobiia > Acidimicrobiales > Bog-793 > JAKATT01. Next base: position 5,142 of record JAKATT010000025.1, read on the forward strand.
CGACCTCGTCGTCACGAACTACGTCCTCCACCACCTGCGCGACAAGGACAAGCCCGCCATAGTGGAACGGGTCTACGGGTGGCTGCGGCCCGGGGGGCGCTTCGTCATCGGAGACATGATGTTCGGCCGGGGCGGCGACTCGCGCGACCGCGAGATCATCGCCTCCAAGGCCTCCCTCCTCCTCCGCAAGGGCCCCGGAGGCTGGTGGCGCATCGCCAAGAACGCCGGCCGGTACCTGCTGCGCTTCCAGGAGCGCCCCGTCGCCATGAGCGCCTGGGTGAAGATGATGGAGAGCGCCGGGTTCAAAGACGTGACGGCCGTACCCGTCGTGAACGAGGCAGCGGTCGTGGCGGGGACGAAGCCTCGTCCATAGCTCTCTCCCCAGCAGCTCTCTGCCGCCAGAACGGCAGGTCGAGCAGCGTGAAGAGCACGGCGGCCACCGCTGTCGCCGAGGCGATGTACCAGGGCCACGGGCCGAGCACCTTTAGCAGCGTCCAGTTGCCCGGGGGGCGGCGCAGGTACATGTAGTCGCCGCCGGTGAGCGCGTCGGCGATCCCGACGAACGCGCTGTAGGCAAGGGTGATCCCGAGGATGCGCGGGACGGCGCGCCGGCGCGGCACGAGGTGCTGGCCGGCCACGAGCAGCACGGCGGCGCAGACGATGCCGCCGTGGGCGAGGACGTACTCGAAGAAGACGAGGCTCGGGAAGCGGGCGCTCAGATCCGGGGTGAGGAGCGACTGGAGCGTCCCGGCCAGCCCCCAGAAGTAGGTGAGCTCCACGAGCAGCCTTGCCCTCGTGAGGAGCGCCGCCGAGGCGACGAGCGTGCCGAGATCGCACAGCGCGAGCGGGAGGGAGGTGGCAGGGCTGAAGCGGGCCGAGGCGAACGTCGAGGCGAACCAGGCGCCCGTCACCGCGAGCAGCATCCCGGCGAGGGCTCCGTCCGCCCAGATGACCCAGCGCCCCGGGCGGAGCCGGGCGGCGGCCGTCAGCGCCGCGGTGACGACAACCGTGACGCCGAGCGTCGTCAGGTAGGCAGCCGAGAAGACGCGCACAGCCGCCCCGGGATCACTCGGCCGGGGGCTGCGGCGGGCGGAGCCCGAGGGTCCCGCCGGCAAGGGCGTCCGGACGCTCCGCCAGCTCCCGCTCGAGGCGCCTGTCGGTCCGGATCGCCTCGCGGCGGTCGTAATTGGACCACTGGACGAAGAAGATCGCCAGCCCGGCGATGAGGATCAGCTCGCCGATGCCCCAGAGGACGGCGCCTCCGGCGTGAGTGTCGGAGACCGTGTGGGCGGCCGGGTCGATCGAGAGGCGGGAGTTGACGAGAGCGATGCCCAGGATCGCGTTCACCGGGATGCCGCTCGCCAGGTAGGCGAGCTTGGCGGGGAACGACATCCTCCAGCGCGAGTGGTCGACGCCGATGACCACCCACCAGTAGATGCACCCTGCCAGGAGGAAGTGCAGGTGCGTGTAGTCGTGAAAGAGGGGGTGCCGGAGCGAGAAGGAGTAGGCCGGGGTGAGGAAGTAGACGATCATCGTCACATAGCTGATCGCAGCCGCCATCACCGGGAACGTCACGATCGAGACCGGCCGGCTGTTGAGGACTCTCAGGATGCGGCTCTGCAGCGGCCGTGTGGCGGCCTGGAGGGCGATCGTGATCGGAGCGCCAAGGCCGAGGAAGATCGGTGCCACGTTCATGAGGACGAGGTGCTGCACGACGTGCATCACGAAGTTCGAGTCGTCGTAGGAGGCGATCCCAGAGCCGGTGACGAAAAAGACGCAGGCCAGGCCGGCTACGAACGAGGCCGTCCTCCAGGGCGACCAGTGCCGTCCCTTCTGCCTCAGGCGCCTTACGCAAGCGACGTACCAGACGACGAGGGCCACCTCGATCCCGTAGGTGGGAAGGATCAGGGCATCGGTCTGGAAGCCGGTCAGCAGCTGGTGCAACGTGACCGGCGGCGAGAGCACGGTCGCCGTCACAGGTGCCGCGAGATGCAGGGCGAGCACGCCGCCAGGCTACGCCCGGGCGGGAGCCCAGCTGTTCGCGTCGCCGATGGAGGAAGTCCGCCGTCAGACCTCTGTCTTTCTGCCTCGGCGTTCGCAGGATCCGGCGCGTCCGCTGCCTCACGCGCCAGAGAGGGTGCGCGATCCGTAAGGATGGCTGTCCATGGCGACTCGCCTACGCCGTCCCGCTCCGCCGAAGGTCCTCTTCCTCACGAGGGAGGCCCCGCCGGCAAGGGTCGCGGTGCTCCGGGAAGTGCTCGCCGGCTTCGGGGACGAGGTCGATCTCGAGGTGTGCTGCGACCTCGCAACCGCCATGCCCGGCCGTTTCGGGGCGATCGTCGCCGACGGCTCAGCCGGTGCCGACGGACCTGGCGAGGTGGGAGCACTGCGGCGGTTGGTCGAGCAGGGCTGCCCGCTCGTCGTGCTCGCGCAGCCAAGCGAGCTGCACGAGTCATGGTGGGAGCTCGCCGGGGCCCGCCCAGAGCGCGCCGAACCGCTCGGCGAGTGGTTCCTCAAGACCGGCTACCCCGGGAGCGAGCTCACGCGAAGGCTCCCCGACGAGTTCGCCGTCACCGCCTCGCTCGCTCTTCTCGAGCTCCGGGCTGACAGCACCCCCGTGCTCTCCGTGAGCATCGGCTACCGGGACCATGCAGTCGTCGCCGTGCGCCAGGCCGGCGTCGGCCGGGTCGTGGTCACGGGCATCGGCGGAGAGAGTCAGGGGGGTCTCGGCCCGGAAGTGGCCCGGCTGCTCAGAAGGGCGCTCCTGGCAGGGTCGGCCCCGGCTGGGCGGCCGCTCGGCCTCGGGGTCCTCGGCTACGGATCGTACGGCGGCATGGGGCTCTACCACGGGCTGGCGGCCCGGGCGACAGACGGGCTCGAGCTCGTGGCGGCGTGCGACTCCGACCCGGGCCGCCTCAAGGCGGCCGAGCTCGAGCTCCCGGGCGTGCGCCCGGCGGCGAGCGCCGAGGACCTCGCCGCTTACGACGACGTCGAGGTCGTGGTCGTCGCGACCCCGCCGGTGACCCACTTCCGCCTCGGGCTCGCCATGGTGCGGGCCGGCAAGCACGTGGTGCTCGAGAAGCCGATGTGCCTCACGGTGCAGGAGGCGGACCAACTGATAGCGGCGGCGGGCGAGGCGGGCGTGGCGCTCACGGTGCACCAGAGCCGGCGTTTCGACCCGGACTTCGTCGCCGTGCGCCGGATGGTGGAGAGCGGCGCCCTCGGGGAGGTCTTCAACGTCGAGACGTTCGTCGGCGGCTTCGAGCACCCCTGCCGGGCCTGGCACTCGGAGGTGGCGGTGTCGGGAGGGGCCGTCTACGACTGGGGCTCGCACCACCTCGACTGGATCCTGCAGCTGATGGACGGCTTCCCGTCGTCGCTCGTCGCCCATGGGCACAAGCGGGTCTGGCGGGACGTGACGAACCTCGACCAGGTGCGGGTACGCCTCATCTGGGACGACGGCCGCGAGGCTGAATTCATCCAGAGCGACGTCGCCGGGCTGCGGCGGCCGAAGTTCTACGTCCAGGGGACGGCCGGCACGCTGGCGGGCTGGTACCGCCCCGTGCTGCTCGAGCGGATCGAACCTGGCGTCGGCTACGTCGGAGAGCGCTCGCATCACGCCGAGGCGCCGGTCGAGCTGCGGGTGGGGCGCTACGAGGCCGGTGTCGGCCTGACCGAGACGCTGCTCCAGCCGGCAGCGCTCCCGCGCTACCTGTTCCACCGCAACCTGGCCGACCACCTGCAGCTCGGCGAGCCGCTGGCGGTGACGCCGGAGTCGGTGAGAAGGGTCGTGGCGCTGCTCGAAGCGGCCCAGCGCTCGACCGACGAGGGCAATGCCGCCATGGCGCTGCCCAAGCTCTGAGGCTGTGACTGTGGCAGGCGGGGCGGCGGCAGGCGGGGCGGCGGCAGGCGGGGCGGCGGCAGGCGGCGGGGCCGTGCGCTTCGGCGTCCTCGCCCCCACCTCGATGGTGGCGCGACTTGCCGTCGTGCCGGCGATCGTGCAGTCGGGCTCGGCAGAACTCGTGGCCGTCGCCAGCCGGTCGGTCGGTGCCGGCTCGGTGCCGGTGGTGCCGCCCGAGGTGCCGCCGGAGGTGCCGTGGCTCGGCGGCTACGAGGACGTGCTCGGGGACAAGCGGGTCGAGGCCGTCTACATCCCGCTCCCCAACTCGATGCACCGGGAGTGGGTCGAGCGTGCGGCCGATGCCGGCAAGCACGTCCTCTGCGAGAAGCCGCTCGGGACGACCGCCGCCGATGCGGCCGCTATGGCCAGGCGCTGCAAGGAGCGGGGGGTCGTGTTGATGGAGGCGTACATGACCCTGTTCCATCCTCGTTCGCGGGCGATCGGCGAGCTGTGCGCCTCCGGCTCGCTCGGCGAGCTCCTGTTCGGGTCGGCCGCCTTCACCGGGGAGCTGTCGCGGCCCGACGACCACCGTTGGCGGCCCGAGATGGGCGGGGGGGCGCTGCTCGACGTCGGCATCTACTGCCTCGTGCCGTTGCTGTCAGCTGCGGGCGTGGGTCCGTTCCGTGCCGGGGGGACGGCGAAGGTGGCGTCGGTCACCGCTGTGCGCCGCCTTGGCGGCGCAGGGGTCGACTCCTCGTTCTCCGGGCTGCTCTCCTTCGACGGCGGCGCCACGTCCGGCTGCACGTCCGCCTCGTTCCAGTGCTCCTTCGAGGCACCCGAGCGCCAGTATCTCGAGGTCGTCGGGACGAAGGCGGCCCTTCTCGCCGAGCGAGCGTTCACCCCGTCGCTCGAGGACCGCATCGTTTCCGTGCGCCACCTGGACGGCAGCTTCGAGGAGCTCGAGTCGGAGGGAGGCGACCCGTACCTCGCCATGGTCGAGCACTTCTGCGAGGTCGTGCGCGGGAGGGCGGAGCTCGAATGGCCTGCGTCGCACTCGGTCGCGCTGGCCGGGATCGTCGACCGGCTGGCAGCTGCGGCTCGGCACTGCTTTGGCCCGGAGAGCTGAGGTGCGGGTCAATGGCGCCGGCGGCGCCGGGCTCGTCGTCGACATCTTCGCCCCGGTTGGCAAGGCGGGACTTGGCTTCCTGCTTGTCCACGGGCTCGCCTCGAACGCCCGCATGTGGGACGGGGTGGCACGTGTCCTCGCGCAGTCGGGCGTGGCATGCGCGACCGTCGACCTGCGCGGGCACGGCCGTTCGGACAAGCCCGACGCCGGTTACGACTACGACACGATGTGCGCCGACCTCGAAGCGGTCATGACCGAGCTCCGAGCTGCGGGCGGCGTCGACACGGTGGTGCCCGTAGGGCAGTCCTTCGGGGGCAATCTCGTCATCGAGCTCGCTGCCCGGCGGCCGGCGGGGCTCGGCGGCGTCGCCTGCGTGGACGGTGGGGTGATCGATCTCCGGGCGCGTTTCGCCACTTTCGAGGAGGCAGAGGCTGTCCTCACCCCGCCGGCGATCGCCGGGATGCCCGCAGCCGATCTCGAGGCCCGGCTGCGGGCGATGCACCCCGACTGGCCCGAAGCCGGCATCGCCGGCGCGATGGCGAATTTCGAGGTGCTCCCGGACGGCACCGTCGCTCCGTGGCTCACGCTCCCCCGCCATCTCGCGATCCTGCGGACGATGTGGAGCGCTTCGCCCCGCGATGCCTACCCGCGGATCGAGGTACCGGTGCTGCTGATGCCAGTC